>DATHWB010000295.1:0-3521 GCA_035460965.1 Acidimicrobiia bacterium | reverse complement strand
CTGAGCCACCGGACCGTTCGGCGTCTCGAACGCCACCACGTCGGGAACCCTTGCGAGACCGTTCGTGGCCGCCAGCATGGCGTTGTGGGACGCGGCATCCGCCAGATCGACCCCCGCTCGGGCTTCCACCAGCACCTGGCTGGTCTCACCGAAGCCGCCGGCGAACTCGTCGGCCAAGACCTGGAGTGTCTCGACCACCGGCGAGTCCTCGGGCAGGAAGTCGGTGAACGAGAAGCGGGTCTCCAACTGGGTCAGACCCCAGACGCCCAGCCCACCCAGCACCAGGGCGACGATCACGGTCGGCAGGGCGGCCCGATCCGCCAACACCGATGTCTTCTCGATGATCCGGCTCAAGGAGCCCTCGCCGGTGGTCTCGAGGGCGGCGATCGGCAATGTCCCTCGGCGTTCCGCCCGCCGGTCCAGCAAGGACCGGATGGCCGGCACGAAAGTGAGCATCAGCACGAATGAGGCCACGATGCCTATCGCCGAGAGCAGACCGAAGTCCTTCAGGGCGGGCACCGGGTTGAAGACGTTGGTGAGGAATCCGACTGCAGTCGTGAGCGTCGCCAGGGTCAGGGCCACGCCGACCGTGCCGATGGCGGTTCCGATGGACTGATCGACCGTCTCTCCCTGACCGAGTTGCTCCCGGTAGCGAGCGGTCAGGTGGATCGCATAGTCGACACCCAAGCCGATCAGCAGCACGGGAACGATCTGAGTGACCTGGTTGAAGCTCCCGAGCACACCGGCCTCGAGCAGCAGGGCGCCCACCCCCTGCATCCACACGATGGCGAGGATGATCGTCACGATGGTGAGCGTCATGTCGGCGAGGGCTCGGCGAGCACTGCTCGTCACGCCCGGAGCGGACCCGATGACACCGAGCAGGGCCCGTGCCACCACGAACGCCACGACGCCCACGGCCACGGCGTTGGCGATACCGGCCACCCCCTCCAACGCAGTGCCGAAGAAGGCCCCCAGAGCAGCGATCGCCCCGATGGCGACGGCGGTGGGGCGAAGCCACACGGGCCCGCGGGCGCGCAGCGTGAAGACGAACAGCAGGATCACGACGATGATGGCGAGCGCTGCGCCGAACAGGGTCCCCACCTCGGTCAGGAACTCGTCGGTCCCGCCGAACAGCAGACCGAAGCTGAACGGCCGGATCTCGACGCCCGGGATCACGACCGAGTCGATGGCCTCCGCCAACTGGGTGTCGATCTCGATCTGGCGATCGAAGGCCTCGTCGGCGGTGTCGGCCTCCGGGGTCTGCACGAACATCAGCACCAGCCCGGCGGATGCGGAGCCCTGACCGGGATCGGAGCCCTCGCTCAGCAACCGCAGGAGCTGCCCGCGCTGGGCATCAGGGAACTCCGGACTCGCCAGCGCATCCCGATAGGCCTGCTGCACCATGGCGTCATCAGTGACGGTCGCCGGGTCGACACCCTGTGCGGCCAGCACCTGTTGGACCGGAGCCAGGTAGCTGATCACCGGCGCCTGCTCTGGCGTGGCGACCAGCGAATCGGCCGCCTCCGAGGCCAGCACCGCGGCGGTGATCTCCTCGACCGCCTGCAACCCGGCGGCCGAGATGACGTTTCCGTCGGGGGCGCGGACGATGACCTGGAAGACGGAGGTCTGCGACTCGCCACCGAAGAGGTCGCCGATCCGCTCTTGAGCAGCAATCTCGGCGTTGTCGGGTGCGAAGCCCTCGTTGCCGGTTGAGGTCTCGGGCTGGATCATCGCAAACGCGCCACCGAGACCGACGGTGACCACGAGCACCGCGACGAGCACGAGGACGGGCGACTTGCGGACTGCGCGGGCGAATGCCCGGATGACGGTCTTCACAACTTCCCCTGAGTCTGGAGGCGGACGGCAGATGGTCCGCCGGGCGGGATCTTGACGACCGAACGCTACCGGTCACGAGCGATCAATCGGAATCCGACGGGACGTCGGATCAACCGAACAGCCGCTCCGTGGCGGCCAGGAACCGGTCGTTTTCGTCTTCGGAACCCACCGTCACCCTGATCCATCGTCCGAACACCCGGACGATGACGCCGTGAGCCAGATATGCGGCCGCGGGATCGGTCGACGAGCTGGCATCGAGGAACACGAAGTTGCCCTGGGACGGTACGTGGGTCATGCCGAGATCACCCAACCGGGCTTCGATCCGCGATCGCTCCGCCGCGTTGAGGTCTCGCCGAGCCTCGATCTCGTCGACGTGTCGGAGCGACTCGACCGCCGCCAGCTGTCCCAGCGTGGTGACGGTGAAGGGTGCCTGGGCTTTGCGCAGCTCGGTGATCGTCTCCGGCCGGGCCACGGCGTATCCGACCCGGAGGGCAGCCAGGCCGTGGATCTTCGAGAACGTTCGGGTCACGACCACGTTGGGCCGTTCCAGTGCCAGCGGGACCGCCGTCGCATGGTCCGCCGCGGTCACGTATTCGTGATACGCCTCGTCGAGGACGATCAGCACCCGCTCGGGGACCGACTCCACGAAACGGCCGACCGCGTCGGCCGACAGATACGTGCCCGTCGGATTGTTCGGGTTGCACACGTACACGATCGTGGTGTCGTCCCGTACCGCCGCCGCCATGGCATCGAGATCGTGTCGGTGTCGGTCCAACGGGACCTCGATCCGCTCCGACATCGTGAGCATCGAGGCAAGGCGATAGATCACGAACGACGGCCAGGCGTACACCGCCGATGTGCCTGGCCCACCCACCGCCATCGCGATCACCCTCAACAGCTCCGACGAGCCGCCTCCCGCCCACACGTGGGACTCCGGGACACCGAGGCCATCCGAGAGTGCCCGCCGCAACTCCACGGTCTCGTTGTCCGGGTACCGGTGCACCTGGTCGGCCCCGGCCCGGATCGCCTCCTGCACCGCGGCGATCGGGGGCACGGGAGACTCGTTCGACGCCAGCTTGACCATCTCGGCCGGATCGAACCCGTTCTCACGTGCCACCTCCGCGATCGAGCGACCAGGGGCGTACGGAGCGATCTCACGGAGGTCTGGTCGGAACGTCGGCACGTCGGCGAGGTTAGAGGCGAAGGGGCGGACCCGATCCAGGTCCCGGCGGGAGGATGGCAGCGGCATGGCACACTCGGGCCGTGACTCGTCGCGTCCTCGTGCTGCTCTCGCTCGTTCTCGCCCTGGCAGGTTGTGGCGACTCCCTCACTCCGGCCAACGTGGCCCGCGAGCCCGGCGGGACGCTGGCCGTCTCGTTCACCCGTACCTTCTTGCCCGGCTTCTGGGAGCCGGGCGAGCACGCCTATCGGCTGGTCATCACCTGTCCCGCCCAACACGTGGGACCCCCCGTCGCCGGCTTCACCGTGAGCGACCAAGCACCCGAGTTGGGCACCGTGTACCTGAGAATCGACGGCCCCGGCAGCCGGTTGCTTGCCCCATCCGATCTCGGTGCCGTCCACCCCGACGACACCACCGTGGCCGTGATCACGCTGGCGGGATTGACCGAGAACGCGGCGGAGGACGTCCGATCGGACTGCTCGGCCTCGATCGTGTACGACGGACT
>DATHWB010000294.1:0-10018 GCA_035460965.1 Acidimicrobiia bacterium | reverse complement strand
TCCAGGTCGTCGATTCGCTCCGGCCCGCCCATCCACGCTTCCGGGATGGAGTGGATGTCGCCGTGCCCTCCGGTGGTGGAGAGGATCGAACCGGCGGCGTAGACGTCTGGTCCGTCGACGAACCCCTCGGCGATAGCTCGCGCCAGGTACACGCCGAGGCCCCCGACCTCGCGCACGCTGGTGAACCCTGCGTCGAGCGCCCTGGCGGCGTCCTTCGTCACCCGCATGGCACGGACGGTGATCGGCTGGGTGACCAGCGCCTCCAGGTTGGGCACCGGGATCCCGAAGAAATGGCAGTGGGCATCCCACATCCCCGGCATGACCACCGGCACCGCGACGGTGGACAGTTCGGGCGACGGCGGGGTGGATTGGGCCGACCCGGCGTAGGCCACCCTGCCGTCGCGTACGATGACGACGCCGTCGTCGTACGCCGATCCGTCGCCGGTCAGGATCAGTTCGGCCTCGATTCGGTAGCCGTTCACGGCACTCCTCTCATGGGGATCGCAGGACTCGACCCGCCAGTGTGTGTGTCAGCCCCTCGGCTTCGACGGCCACGACTCCATTGACCACGACCCGGTCGATGCCGAGCGGGTGGCGGGCCATCGCGGTCGGTTCCGAACGGTCATGGATCCGATCGGGGTCGAAGATGACGAGGTCAGCCCGCTTGCCTGTGGCGAGCACCCCACGATCCTCCAGTCCCAGTGCGGCAGCGGGGAGCGAGGTAAGGCGTCGAACCGCCTCTTCCACAGTGAGCAGCCGCCGATCCCGCACGTAGGTCTCGAGCAGCCGGGCGGTGAACCCGTAGGTAGATGCGCTCCAGGGAAGCGGACAGTCCATGTCCTCGCCCGAGGTGACGATGCCGTCGCTCGCCACCGAGCAGAACGGGAAGGCGATCACAGCGGACAGCGGCCCATCGTCGGCGTAGACGTGGCGGATCCCGATCTCGCGCAGCCGTCCGCCCGCCTCCGCCAGCACGTCACAACAGAAGGCGCCCACCCGTTCTCCGACCGAGCCGAGCGAGACACCGGTCAGGTCCGGTCGATCCGGAACCCACGACAGGAAGATCTCGTCGTAGCCGGCGATTCGTGCCAGGAAACTCGACTCGGCGTCGATGTATGCCTCCATCGCACGGCGAGTGGTCGGATCGGCGAGCCGTGCCAGGACCCGGGCGGTGTCCCCATCCATGAGCTCGGTGGGGAAGAGATCCACCAGCAGTCCGGGACCCCACGGTTCCGGGAAGGTGTCCACCCCGAACCGACCGTCCGCCACCGTCCACATCCTCTCGACCGCACGGTCGATCTCGTCGGCGGGCGCGTTCGGTCGAGCGACCACATGCGACAACTGGAGATGTGCCCCGGTGTCGACCGTGGCCCGCACGGCCTCGTCGATCGCCGCCAGGTAGTGCTTCGAGCGGTCGCGCATGTGTGTGGCGTAGATCCCGCCCCGCTCGCCGACCGATTCCACGAGCGTGCGGATCTCCGCCTCGGTGGCCCAGCACCCCGGCCGGTACTGCAGACCGGTGGACATCCCGACCGCCCCGGCAGCGAGCGCCTCCTTGAGCATCTCGCGCATGGTCGCCAGCTCGGCCTCGGTGGCCGGACGTGGATCGATCCCCATCACGGCGTTGCGGAGCGCCCCGTGCGGAACCATCGCCGCCACGTTGACCCCCAGCCCGTCCAGGTGATCGAGATACTCGGGGAATCTCGCCCACGTCGGCTGACCCCACTCGGGTCGGGAGGCGAACGCCACCGGGCGGACGTCGTGCTCCGGCGAGATCGGCGCCACCCCGCCGCCACAGTTGCCGACCGCGATGGTGGTCACGCCCTGGCGCAGGGCGCTGTCCGCCGAGGGGAAGGCGAGGATCGAGTGGTCGGCGTGGGTGTGCAGGTCGATGAATCCGGGGGCGACGACCGCTCCACCCGCCTCGATGACCGTCGCATCGTTCCCGTGGTGGGCCGGGGCGCCGATCGCCACGATGGTGTCGCCTTCGATCAGCACGTCGGCGGGCCGGGCGGCACGCCCTGTGCCGTCTACGACCAACCCACCACGGACGAGCAACCGGTGGCTCACGACCCGGTTCCGAGCGCCTCGTCGAGCTGGCCGGCGGAGAGCCAGCTGCCGCTGATGATCAGACCGACCCGCTCGCCGGCGATCGCCTCGGGATGGAGCCGCAGTGCGGCCAGCGGAGCGGCGGCGGCGCCTTCCACCACCAGCCCCAGGGTGCGGAAGGCTTGTCCGGACATGCGGACGAGGTCCGCGTCGGTGACCAGGATCATCGTGTCCAGCAGACGGGTCATCACTTCGAGCGACAGGCGGCCCGGCCGCTCGGTGGCGAGCCCACCTGCATAGGTCCGGCAGGGACGGCTCACCACGGATCCCTGGATCCAGCTCAGCGTGGCGCCGGGAGCCTCGGAGGACTGCACACCGACGATGCGGACGTCCGCCCCGAGGTGGGCGACCGCCAGCAGGCTGGCCGCGATCAGGTTCCCCCCACCGACCGGCACGACGATGGCGTCCAGGTCCGGCTGCTGCTCGAGCATCTCGGTGACGACCGTCGCCGCACCGGCCATCAGGTGCGGCGATTCCCCGTCTTCCAGGTACACGCCGTCTTCGTCGGCGGCAATGTGCCGTGCTCGCTCCTCGGCCTCGCTCAGGCTCTCTCCGCCGACAACCACCCGGGCACCGAGCGCCTCCATCGCCTCGCGCTTTTCGGGGAGGACCGACGTCGGTGAGCAGACGACGACGGACAACCCGAAGCGCCGTCCGGCGAAGGCGATGCCCTGGCCATGGTTGCCGGTGGAGGCGGTGACCAGCCGCCCGGCCGGGTGTCGTGCGGCGACGTCGGCGACGGCGGCCAGCGCTCCTCGGAACTTGAAGGAGCGCACGGCCGACATGCCCTCGAGCTTCAGGTGGATCGACCTTCCGGCTTCTTGGCTGAGGGCGAGCGACTCGGACATCGGGGTGGGAGGATGTGCCGCGATGACGATGCGTCTGGCGTCGTCGAGCGCGGTCGGGTCCGGCACCGGAGCCAGCGGCAGGCCGCCGGTGGGCGTGCGCCGATGGACGGTCACGACGCCCTCGGTTCGGTCGTGTCTCGGTCGCCTCGGACGACCTCGCCCGCGGCTATGACGATTCGGGGCCGACGGAGAGCGTCGACGGAGAGCAGTGGATCCCCGTCGATCACCAGCAGGTCCGCTCTCCGACCGGTTTCCACCTCGCCCACGTCGGACAGCCCGAACAGCTCGGCGGTGTGGACGGTGGCCGAGGTGAGGGCCTGGTGGGGGGTCATCCCCATCTCGACGTAGACCGCCAGTTCATCCACCAGGTCGCCGGGATGGGTCATCGGCGCACCGCCGTCGTTGCCGGCGGCGATGCGCACGCCGAGTCGGATCGCCGCAGCTAGGGCGAATTCGAGGCTGGGGGCGAGCCGGGCGCAGTCGTCGACGATGAACCGGGGGATGCCCGCCTCCCGCCCATGACGGACGATCACCCTGTCGCAGGCGATGGTCGGCACCAGAGCGATCCCCGCGTCCCGCATAGCGACCAGGAGCTCCTCGTCGAGCCCATGACCGTGTTCGATGGAGTCGACCCCGGCGTCGATCGCATTAGCGCCTCCCTCCCTGCTCTCGACGTGGGCGGCCACCTTCAGCCCCGCCTTGTGCGCCTCCTCGACACATGCCCGCATCTCCGCTGTCGTGAGTTGCGGGGCGCCCGCTCGCTGTCCGGCGGTCATCATCCCGGCGGTGGCCATCACCTTGATCACCCGTGCTCCCGCCCGGATCATGCGGCGTGTCGCCTTCCTCGCCTCGTCTGCCCCGTCGACCTCGATCCCCATCCAGTGACCGTGTCCGCCGGTCATGGTGACGACCCGTCCGGCGGGAACGATGCGCGGCCCCCGCACGACGCCCTGGTCGACGAGACGGGCGAGGGTGATCGTGACGGTCTCCTTCCCGCCCAGGTCACGCACGGTCGTCACCCCGTGGGCCAAGGTCTCCGTGAGCCGGGGAAGGGCGCGGAGCGCGGTTTCGACGTCGGTCCCCGACAAGAAGGCCGGTTCGGGGTCGGCGGTGCCGTCGAAGCAGATGTGGACGTGGGCGTTCATCAGGCCGGGACACACAGTGGCTCCGTCACCGTCGATCACGGTGTCGGCCTCCGCCGAACCGCCGATCGCCGCGATGACGCCGTTCTCGATGTGGACGTCGGTCCGCTCAGCCACCACGCCACGCCAGTCGACGATGCGGGCGTCGGTGATCCGGATCGAACTCATGACCGCGCTTCGATGGCGGTCTCGGCCAGCGCCACGTGGCAACTCGAGAAGGCGAAGCCGAAACGCTCGCCCCAGCCCGGATGGTCGTACGGCACCCCCGGCACGTCCGTCCCGTCGAGGACCAACTCGGCGTGCCGGTATCCGATCATGGTGGTGACGTAGTCGCGAGTGGGGTGGAAGACCGGGGCGGGAGCAGACAGCCAGAACGGACGGTCGGGTGCACTCCACGAGGCGGTGACGGTGTGATCGGCGGACTCGACCACCCAATGCTCGCCCTGACCGGACGTCGGGACCCGCCGGATGGTCGCCTGGATCGGCGTGTGGTCGACCCCGACCGTCGGACCGCCCATCGCTCGCAGCCGGCTTTGCATGCGCATTCCCAGACCGATCGTCTCGGCGAAGCACCGATCGACGGTTCGGCCGTCCACATGCACGCGCATGAGGGCGACCCGTCCGGGGCCGACGTCACGCATCAACCCGAGCGAGTAGATGGTGAAGTACGCGCCCTGTCCAGTGACGGCGGCGAGGTCGAGCACGAGGTGGTCCATCGAGTGCACCACCTCGCCGGGATGGATCTGCGTCGTCACGTCGTGAGGTTCCCAAGCCGGAGGGGGTTTGTCAATGTTCCTTGGTATTTGCTTGGTAGGTAGCCGTACACTCGGATCATCCCGACGAATCGGGTACCCACGGGCGTCGGGCCAGACACTAGAGTGCCAGAAATCAAAGACGTTGAACAATGAGATTTCCAGCGGGAGGTCGCCTTTCATGAAGCGTGTGTTTGCCCATCGCGGCGAGGCCGTGGTGCGGGACGTCTCGGAGCCCACCCTGCGGCGCGGCGAGGTCCTCGTCCGGCCCGCCTACTCGGCCATCAGCGTCGGGACCGAGATGTGGCTGATCGCCGGATCGGCGGACCCCGACTTCGGCGTCCACGAGTATCCGTCGGTTCCGCCCTACTGGCCGAAGACCCGCACCCCGGTGCAACTCGACCACCCGATGCCGCGGCCCTCCGACCCCGACCACATCGCCATCGGCTATAGCCTGGCGGGAGAGGTGCTGGCAGTCGACGATCAGGTGGTGGACATCGCGCCGGGCGACCTCGTCGCGTGCTCCGGATCACAGTGCGCTCACCACGCCGAGCTGGTCACCGTCCCCCGCCACCTCGTGGCGAAGGTCCCCGACGGTCTCCCGCTCGACCGGGCGGCGTTCGTCACGCTGGGTTCGATCGCCATCGCCGGCTTGCGGGAGACCGAGTGTCACTTCGGCGAGACCATCGTCCAGTATGGGCTCGGGCTGCTTGGGCTGCTCGGCGCCCAGATCGGGCAGGCGGCCGGGTTCCGTACGATCGGGATCGACATCGATCCGGCCCGCCGCCGCCTCGCCACCGACCTCGGGGTGGAGCACGTCCTCGACCCGGGATCCGAGGACGTGGTGGCCGCGGTGAAGGACTTGACCGACGGTTACGGGGCGGACGCCGTCGTCCTCGGCATCAAGTCGGAGTCGAGTGAACCGCTCAACCAGTGTTTCGACATGTCCCGTCAGCGCGGCCGGGTGGTGGGGCTCGGTCTGTTCGGCTGGAACATCGACCGCGGCCGGTTCTTCTCCAATCGGGTCTCGCTCCATCCGGCGGTCGGGTACGGACCAGGGCGCTACGACCCGGTGTACGAGGAGGGGAACGTCGACTATCCGATCGGGCTCGCCCGGTGGACCGAGAACCGCAACCAGGGGTACTTCCTCGATCTGCTCGCCCGGGGCAGAGTCGACGTCGGGCCGCTAGCCCCCGATCGCGTCCCGATCGAGCGGGCACCGGAGGCCTACGAGATCCTGCGTCGTCCCGACCGTCCGCCGACGGTGCTGCTCCAGTACGGAGCGGGGAGCTGACCATGCCGCCGTCCGTGGTCGTCGGCGACCTCGAACGGCTGCGATGGACGATGGAACCGGACGTCGACCGGCGCACCGGGTCGGTGGCGTTCGTGGTTTCAGGTCCCGACGCGGAGGCCGGCAACCTGGCCTACGACGTCTTCCTCTCCACCGGACCGGGGGGTGAAACGCGCGCCTTCGAAACAGGTGCCCGGTCTCCCCGCTGGTCCCCCGACGGGACCCGGATCGCGCTCCTCCGGCGATCCGGGTCCCGCTGGGTCCCCTCCTGTCGCACGGTCGGGGGCGATGAGGTGTCGATTCCCGGCCCATCGGGGTCCGCTGTCGATCTCGACTGGAGTCCGGACGCGGTCCGACTGGCGGTGGTCACCACCTCGCCGGCCCCGCTCCGCCCGACCGGCGAGCCCTATCGAGAGATCGCGTACGGTGACGGCCTGCCCCGGCGGACGGGCTGGATCGTGCAGGCGGACACCGAACCCGTCTGGCTCGCCGACGACGTCGTGACCGTTCGATGGTCACCCGACGGAACCCACATCGCCGCCATCACCGACGACGGTGTCGAACGCGCCCGCAGCCTCGCCCATGGGATCCGGTTGGTAGGGAGCGACCCCGGCGAGACGCTGGTCCCCGCCACGGTCCCCATCCGAGCAATGGCGTGGTCGCCCGACGGATCGCACCTGGCCTACCTGGCGGCGGCGAGGGACAACGCCGCTTCCGCCCTGCTCCAACTCTGGATCGTCGACGTGGCGAACGGAGTCAGACACCGGTTGGGGGCCGACCTGGACCGCAGCATCGGGCTTCCGGTGCGCGGCGACGACGAGCGGGCCATCGGGCCACCGACGATCTCCTGGACCGCCGATGGAGCCGCCGTGCTGGCGATCTACGCCGACGGAGGGCGGAGCCGGATCGCCCGCTTCGGCCTGGATGGAGGTCGTCGCGATCTGGTCGGAGGCGAACGAGCCGTGCTCGAGTTGGCGCTCGCCGGGGATCGGCTGGTCTTCTCGTGGTCGGCGTCGTCGGTGCCGGGCGAGCTCTCCCTCATCGACCTCCCCACCGGTGATGAACGACAGCTCACCGATCTGGCGGGCGACACCCTCGGCGGAGTCGAACTGGCGCCGACCCGGCGGATCGCGGTCGTCGCCTCCGACGGGGTCGACGTGGAGGGATGGCTCACCCTGCCCCGGTCCGATCGGCCCGTCCCGCTCGTGCTTCAGGTGCACGGCGGCCCCCACTACGGCATCGGCGAGCGTTTCTCGTTCGACGCGCAGCGACTCGCCGGGCACGGCATCGCGCTCCTGCGGGCCAACCCGCGGGGCAGCCAGGGATACGGCCGGGCGTACGCCGACGGCAACCTGGGAGACTGGGGTGGTCGCGATCTCGCCGACCTGCTCGGCCTCGTGGAGGAGGCCGTCCGGGTGGACGGCGTCGACGAGGAGCGTGTCGCCGTCATCGGAGAGAGCTACGGCGGGTACATGGCCGCATGGGCGGCGGCGACGACGGATCGGTTCACGGCGGCGGTGATCGAGAACGGCATCTCCGACTTCCTCTCGGCTGCAGGGGGACCGATCGGCCCCACCTTCTGGCACGCCGAGATGGGAGGCGCGCCCTGGGAGAACCCGACCCCGTACCTGGAGCGGTCCGTCATCACGCGCATCGACGCCGTCGACGTTCCCGTACTGATCATCCATTGCGAAGCGGACACCACCTGCCCGATCGCCCACGGTGAGGCGATGTACCACGCGCTCGGAGAGTTGGGTCGCGGTCCCGAGTTCCTCCGGGTGCCGGGGGAGGACCACTTCTTCAACGTGTTCGGCAGCCTCGCTCGGCGGCTCGAGCGGACCAGGGTGCTGGACGACTTCCTCGTCCGCCACCTCCAGAGAGCAGAGGAGCAACCCAAATGAACGTCGCCCGGTTCGAATGCTTCGTTGTCAGCCATCGGCTATCACCCCGCACCGGTCCCTCCATCGCCTACAGCACCGAGCACGCCTACGTGCTCGTCCGGCTCGAGGACGCCGACGGGGTGGTCGGATGGGGCGAGACCTATCGCACGCCGGGCACCGTCGACACCATCGAAGCGGTGTGCCGCGCCGTGACCGGGCAGGGCGGCTCGCTGCGCGAGTTGCTGCGAGCGGCGCGCTGGGTCGGGGGCGGGCTGGCCGGAGGCGGATTCGCCTCCTCGGCAGTGTCGGTGGCGCTCGAGGATCTCCGGGCACGTCAGCTCGGGATCACGGTGTCCGAGTTGTACGGCGGTCCGATGCGGTCGCGGGTCCGTCCGTACGCGGCGAGCGGCGGATACGTGGAGGGTGAGGACCCCGCCCTCACCTGGCCCCGGGAGCTCGAACGTGTCGTCGAGGCCGGGTATACGGCCATCAAACTCCGGGTGGGCCGCGACCCGATCACGCACGAGGAGCCCCTCCTGCGAGCGTTGCGGGCGGAAGCGCCGTCGGGATTCGAGATGATGGTGGACGGCAACGCCGCCTACTCGCTCCCCGACGCGATCCGCATGGGCCGTGTGCTCACAGAACTCGGGTTCCGCTGGTACGAGGAGCCGATGCAGCAGCGGGGTGGCTACGTCGGGTACGACCGGCTAACCGAGACCCTTGACGTCGCCGTCGCCGGCGGGGAGGGATGCCTGAGTCGCACCGACGCCCTGCGGTTGCTCACCCGGAACGCAGTGGACATCATCCAGCCGGACCCGGTCATCTGCGGGGGGGTCGGAGATTCCTTGGCCATCGCCGACATGGCGACCCTGCACGGGGTCACCACCGTCCCTCACGCCTCCAACAACGCCATCGGGATCGCCGCCTCGCTGCAGATCGTCGCCGCACTGGCGGATGCCACCCGCTCGCCGTCGGTCCCCGATCCGCTGTTGGAATACGGGATCGACGAGAACCCGAACCGGACGAGGCTGTTGGTGGAGCCTCCCGCCCTGATCGACGGCTGGTTCGAGGTTCCCACCGGCCCCGGCCTGGGGATAGAGATCGACGAGGCATACCTCCGGGCGGCGGCCGTAGAGCATCTCCAGGGCCGATGACCGTCGTCGACGCCTTCCTCGACCAACGCCCGACGGCAACGCTCGGCACCGTGGGGCGGGACGGCTCGCCGCAGGCCTCCGTGGTCTGGTACCTGTGGACCGGTGACGAGTTCGTCATCTCGACCATCCACACCACCGCCAAGTGGCACAACCTGAGGCGCGATCCGCGGTGCTCGATCTGCGTGGAGGACCCGGATTCCGGTCGGATGGTGGTGGCGTACGGCTCCGCGCGGCTGATGGAGCGCGACGTGCGCTCCCTCACCCGACGGCTGGTGGACCGCTACTACGAGGATCCGGCGGACACCGACGCCCACATGGAGCGCATCTTCCGGACCGGTGACCGGGTGCTGATCGTGGTGCGGCCGGATCGGGTGATCACCCGTCGCCTGGAATGAGGGTGTGGCGTCGGGTCAACGACCATTAGCATTGAGAATTCATCAAACTGGAGCAGGGATGTCCGAGACCGACAGCAGGGCCGCCTCCGCCGCTCTGCGGCTGTACAAGATCGACGCCTCCCGGGCCCACGAGGAAGTGGTCGGGCAGATCGTCTATGCCATCCGCGCCGGGATCCTGCGGAGCGGCGACCGCCTACCCACCAGTGAGGAGTTGGCCGAGTCGACCGGGGTGAGCAAACCCGTCGTCGGCGAGGCCGTGCGCGTCCTGCGTGAACATGGCGTGGTCGCATCCAAGCGCGGTGTGCAGGGCGGTGTGACAGTCATCACCGACGACGTGCCGACCGACCTCCTTCCCGCCCGGGGATGGCGGAAGGCACATCTGACGGAACTCGTCGAGGCACGACGCCCGATCGAGATGATGCTTTCGCTGCTCGCAGCTGAACGGGC
>DATHWB010000293.1:0-8967 GCA_035460965.1 Acidimicrobiia bacterium | reverse complement strand
GGCGAGGCTCAAACCTCGTCGCGATTCGCCTGGTAGCCGTCGACCAGTCGCTGGGGAGCCTGTTCCATCCAGGCCTCGATGACCAACTCGCGCAGTTCCTCTCCACCGATCGCGGCGAGCTTGACCAGCACCGCCGGATAGTTGGCGAAGTGTGGGGTGGTGAAGTAGACGTCGGGTTCGGTCTCGATCAGTGCCCGTCGCGCCTCGAGATCAGGCACCCTGGCGGCGAGGATGTCGCCGTCGGGGGCCGCGTCCCCCAGTGCCCGGCGATCGGACGTGCGGAGAGGTCGCTCCCACACGAACAGCCGGTCACGCACCCGCCAGGAGCGAAGACCGTCCTTCCCGACGCTCTCGTGTGCGTCGGGTAGCGACTCTACGAAGCGGCCCACATCCTGCCAATCGGCCATGCCCGGGAATGGTACGCCAGCTGCCCTGGTGCCGAGAAGGACTCAGTCCTGACCCGCGACCGCCTCGAATCCCGCGACCACGTCCAGGAGCTCGGCGGTGATCGTCGCCTGACGCAACCGGTGCAGCTCCCGCGCCAGTTCCTCCTCACGCTCGGTGATGCTTTGCTCGGCGTTCTGCATGGCGATGAGGCGTCCCGCGTGCTCGGATGCCCTCGCCTCGGTGAAGGCCCGATGGAGCGAGTAGGAGACCGCCTGCCGGGTCAGACTCTGCAAGAGCACCCTCGGATCACCCATGGAGGTGGGGAGACACCTCGTCGGCCAGGGGCGTCGTGCGATGGCGGCGAGGAGCCCGCGATCGAGCGGAGACACCGTGACGACACGAGGCTCATAACCTTGCCGACCGCGCGGACGATGGTGGATCAGGACGACCCGTCCCCCACTGTGTCGCACACGACGCTCGTCGACTGCGAAGACCAGAGCCTTGACGCTCTCGCCGACGGCTCCCAGCGTTCCGGGCAGTCCGAACATCCTGATCGGCGCCCGTCCGGCCACCTCCAGTTCGCGGGCCGCGCGCAATCCCACTGCCATGACGTCTGCGTCGCCGATCTCGGCGAGGGCGCGGCGGACGATGATGCGATTCAGTGGACCGCACAGGCCCTGATCGGTACCGAAGACGATGGCGATCTCGGTGCGATCCGGCATCTCATCAACGGGTACGAGGTCGGGATATCGATGAAACACCGCCTGGAACCCGGACTGCAGAACACGGACCGACTCGGCCAACGCGCTGACCGCCTGCTCGTGCTCGCGCAACTCCACTGCCGCCAGGGACTTCATGGTCGTCACGACCGAACTCAATTCGCGAGCGACGTCCAGCTGACGGCGCAAGGACTCACTGGTCTGCATCGCCCACCCCCCGATGGCCGGCGATCGCTTCCCGCGCCATGCTCACCAACCGTTCCCGACTCTTGGCGTCCAAGTCTGACCCCGCTGTCAGGCTCCGGAGGATCTCCACTCCGTCCGACTGCACCTGGCGACGTACTGCCGCCTGGGCATCAGCCATTGCGCCGACCGGCACCTCGTCGAAGACACCCTCTACCACCGCCAGCAACACCGCGATCTGCTCACCAGGCGAAAGCGAGGAGTGCTCCGCCTGCTTGAGCACCTCCCGCACTCGGCGTCCACGCTCCAGTGCCAGGCGTCGACCCTCCTCCAAACGTGCTCCGTACCGGGCGAAACGCTCCAACTCCTCGAACTGGCTGTAGGCCAGGCGCAGGTTTCCGGCCACGGCGCGAAACGCCGGTAGTTGCGCCCGTCCTCCGACCCGCGACACCGAGCGACCGACGTCGACGGCGGGCAACACCCCTTGATGGAAGAGGCGCGGAGACAGTGCCACCTGCCCGTCGGTGATCGAGATCAGGTTCGTCGGGATGTACGCCGCCAAATTCTGCGCCTGGGTCTCGACCACCGGCAACGCCGTCAAGGACCCTCCGCCTCGATGAGGAGCGAGGTGGGTGGCTCGTTCGAGCAGCCGGGAGTGCACGTAGAAGATGTCTCCCGGGTACGCCTCGCGTCCCGGGGGCCGGCGGAGCAGGAGCGACAGCTCGCGGTATGCGCGGGCGTGCTTGGTGAGGTCGTCGTACACGATCAACACGTCGTGACCGCGCTCCATGAACCACTCGGCGATCGAAGTGGCGGCGTACGCCGCGACGAACTGACGCCCAGGCGGATCGTTCCCTGTCGTTGCGACCACCACTGTGTGAGCCAGGGCACCGTGCGAACGGAGCAATGCGACCACCTTCGCCACGGCGGAGCCTCGCTGGCCGATCGCGCAGTACACCGATATCACGCCAGTGCCACGCTGCGCCAGGATCGTGTCCACCGCCACCGTGGTCTTCCCGGTTTGTCGGTCTCCGAGGATGAGCTCCCGTTGTCCACGACCCACCGGGATCAGCGCATCGATCACCTTGATGCCGGTGTGCAACGGAGTGTCCACCGGTGCACGGTCGATGACGGCGGGTGCTGGCCCCTCCACCGGCCATCGTTGGGTCGTCCCCAGCGGCCGACCTCCGTCGAGCGGGCGCCCGGCGGGATCGATCACACGACCGAGAACCGCACGCCCGACCGGCACGTCGAGCACTCGTCCCGTTCGCCGAACGTCGTCATTCGCCTCGATCCGATGTGTCGTGTCAAGAAGCACCACCCCCACGCGATCGGGATCGAGATTGAAAGCCATGCCGAGGCCGCCCCCCTGGAACCGAACCAGTTCCTCGGATGTCACACCTGGAAGACCGCTGACCTCCACGACCCCGCGGCCCACGAACGTGACCCGACCGACCTCACCGAGCACCGGCAACTCCTCGGCCGCCGGGAGCGCGGCTCGAACCGACTCCAATGCCCGGTCGGCGGCACTCAGCAGCTCCGCGGAAGCGCGATTCTCGGTCATGAGGTGGAGTGCTCCGTACCGACGTCGCCTGTCGACGACTCGACCACGTCCTCCAGGGCCGCCCTCATTTGGTCGAGGTAACGGTCGAGGCTCCATCCGACGGTGCGACCGCCCGCCCGCAACTCGATCCCGCATCCCAGCGAAGGATCGACACGAAAGTCGGATCGGGTGACGCCCAGTCGGTCGGCCACTCGATCTCGAATCCGGGAACGGGACTCGGACGGTACGGGGAAGGAGGACGCGACCTCCGTCGTCGTCGCATCTCCGATCGCCGCGACCAACGATCCCAGCTGACCTTCGTCCATGGCTTCGAGGCGTCGAAGGAACACATCGATCATCCGACTCTCCAGATCGAGGTCCGCCAGGTCCGTGAGGGCAGCTCGCGCCACGACCTCCGCCCCCGCGGCGAGCCTCGTCTCCAGCTCGTCGATCAGGCGTTCCCGTTCGTCTAGGACACCGCGATACCAATCGTCTCGTATCTCCTCGATCTCGTGGCGCAGTTCGGCGAGCATGCGGCTCCGCTCCTGTCGCATTTCCGCCTCCAGTTGCTCGAGGCGGTGAGGTCGTTCCTCCGCCATCCGTTCCAGCTCGGCGGCGTGTTCGTCGACGGTCTGCTGCGCCTCATGCTCCCTCGTCTCGGACTCGGTGAAGGCGGCCGCGATCTTCCCCTGCCGGGTGGCAATGGCGTCCAGGATCCGGCGATACAGGAAGAACCGGAGCAGGGCCACGAGAATGAGGAAGTTGACGATCTGTGCGGCGACCGTGAACCAGTCGATCAGCATCGCAGTTCCTCCGGCCCGGCATTCGACACGTCAGCCACCGAACGCGTTCCAGAACGGGTTGGCGAAGATCAGGATGATGGAAACGACGAAGCAGTAGATAGCCGTCGACTCCACCATCGCCAGCCCGACGAACAGCGTGCGGGTGATGGTCCCCGCCTCGTCCGGCTGTTGGGCAATCGACCGCAGGGCCTCCGCAACAGCACGCGCCTCCCCCAGGGCGGGACCGATCGACCCGATCGCGATCGTGATCCCGGCGGTGATGATCGACGCGATTCCGATCAGCAGTTGACTATCCATCCGTTCCTCCTGTTCGAGACCCCGTCCGTTCCTGGGAGCGGACCCCGGCGGCGATGTAGACCATCGCGAGGACCGCGAAGATGTAGGCCTGGATCAGGCCGGTGAGCAGGCCGAGGGCGCGGAACACGATCGGCAGGAAGAAGGGAACGACCGCCAGGAGCACGCCCACGATCTTGGCGCTACTCATCACGTTCCCGAACAGACGCACCGCCAGCGCCAGCGTGCGGGACAGCTCCCCGATGACGTTGAACGGCAGCATGATCACGGTGGGCTCGACATAGCGGCGCAGATAGTCGCGCCATCCGCTGCTGGCGATGCCATAGGCAGGCACTGCCAGCATGACGCACAGTGCCAGTGCGGCCGTCGTCGACAGTGACGCGGTTGGAGGTAGGTAGCCGGGGACGATCCCGAGCAGGTTCGACACACCGATGTACAGGAACAGCGTGCCCACGAACGCCAGATAACGATCGACGGCGGATGCCGTGATCTCCTCGATCTGGCGACGGATCGCCTCGACCACCGTTTCGAGCAGGATCTGCGCACGGGAGGGATCGGGGCCCGTCGACAAGCGTCGGGTGGCGAGCCAGGACCCGAGCACGAGGATGGCCATCACGACCCACGTCCACAGCAGCGTGGCGTTCACGCGCACGACACCCCACTCCCAGATCAGGATCTCGTCGGGGCTGATGCCGGTCATGCGGTGTCCCTCGCTGCGTGCCGTGCCCTTCTCACCAGCGCCCCACGAACGACGAGCAGTCCGATCAGGGCTGCCAGGACGGCCGGCCAGTCCCACGCCAGCGCCACCAAGGTGACCGTCACGATGACGAACGCGAGTCGCAGAAACGTGCTCAACAGCATGAGCACGGCCGGCCTCCTGGCCTGCGATATCCGCGCCACGGTGGCGGACAGGCCGCCGAAGAACACCACTCCTGCCGCCATGCCCGCGCTCAGGCCGCCGAGCACCCCGACGAGGTCAGTCACGGCGAGACTCCTGTCGCACCCAGAACCACGCATTCAGGCATCCGACTCCGAGACCGCCGACGAGGAGCGTCAGCGTCCAGGAGAAGTCCTGCGGCCACGTCTCGTCGAGCCACCAGCCGAGTGCCACGCCCAGCAGGGTGGGGATGGCGACCGACCAGCCGACGAGGCCGAACATCCCCATCCAGAACCACACGTCCTCTCGCTTCTCGCGCGCCGCGATCCTTCGCTTCGCCTTGCGCCCCACGGAGTCGGGGAAACGGTCCGAACCGGAATCACTCACGCCGGCCCTCCCGCATCTCGACGAGTCGCTGCACGATGTCCACTTCGAGCCGAGCCAGTGCGGAGCGGGACGCCTCATCCCGGTGCGCCGATCGTTGCATCGACTCCTCCACCACCGTCCGCAGCTTCTCGAGATCGTCGCCGGCGACCGCAGACCCTGTCACAACGAGAACCTCGGAACCCAACTTCACCAGCGTTCCTCCGTCGACCGCAAGAAATCCTTCCTGGCCCCCAGCCGTATACGAGAGGATCCCAGGAACGAGCTCGCCAACGGTGTCGACGTGTCGCGGAAGGAGCCCGAAGAATCCGTCGGGCCCTTCAGCCACCACCTTGTCCACCGCCCATTCGAAGCCGATCCGTGTCGGGAGAATCACACGCAGCTTCACGTCGCCACCGCCGAGTCGAGGTCGTCCAGAGCGCCGATCATGTACAGCGCTGACTCATCGACCTCGTCGAACTCGTCCGCCAGGATTCGCTCACATCCGTCGAGCGCATCGGCCAGCGACACTCGCCGCCCCTCCTGGCCCGTGAACTGCTCGGTGACGGCGAACGGCTGGGTGAGGAATCGCTCCAGCTGTCTCGCCCGCTTCACCGCCTTCTGGTCGTCGGGTGAGAGTTCCTCCATCCCCAGCATCGCGATGACGTCCTTGAGTTCGTCGTAGGTGGCGAGCGCCCCTCGCACCTGACGGGCCACGCGATAATGCCGCGCTCCGACCACGCCGGGCACCAGCATCTTCGAGTCGGAGTTGAGGGGATCGATGGCGGGGTACAGGCCCTGGGATGCGCGTTCGCGCGAGAGGACGATCGAAGCCGACAGATGCCCGAAGGTGTGGACAGCGGCCGGATCGGTGAAGTCGTCCGCCGGGACATACACGGCCTGAATCGAGGTGATCGCGCCTGCGGTGGTGGAGGCAATGCGCTCCTGCAGTTGGGCGAGATCGGTGGCGAGTGAGGGCTGATAGCCCATGCGGGAGGGGATCTCGCCCATCAGACCGGATACCTCGGCTCCGGCCTGGATGAACCGGAAGATGTTGTCGATGAGCAGCAGGACGTCCTGATGACGATCGTCCCGGAAGTACTCGGCCATCGTGAGTGCGGCATGACCGACCCGCAGACGCGCCCCTGGTTGCTCGTTCATCTGCCCGAACACCAGCACGGTCTGGTCCAGGACTCCTGATTCCTGCAGCTCCCGATAGAGCTCCTCCGCCTCACGGATTCGCTCCCCGATTCCGCAGAACACACTCACGCCCGAATGTGCGCCGACCACATTGTTGATGAGCTCCATGATCAGCACGGTCTTGCCAACGCCGGCGCCGCCGAACAGACCCGCCTTGCCCCCGCGTTCGAGCGGGACCAACACGTCGATGGCCTTCACGCCCGTCTCGAAGATCTCGTCGGTCGTCGGGAGATCCACCAGGGGCACGGGCGAGGCCATCACCGGTCGACGCGCCAACGTATCCAGTGGCGGCCCCCCGTCGATGGTCTCGCCGAACACGTTGAACATCCGACCGAGTACCGCATCTCCCACCGGCACGGTCAGAGTGCGGCCCGTGTCGGCCGCGGCATCGCCTCTGGCGATGCCGCGAGTGGGGGTGAGAGCGAGACAGCGCACCGTACGTCGATCGAGATGACCGATCACTTCGAGCGAGCACTCCGCACCCACCCGGAGTTCGGTCCCCATTTCGGGCAGGCCGTCGTCGAACGACGCGTCGACGACGCTCCCGCGTATGCGGGTGACCTTTCCCGAGCGAGGCTCGACGGACTCCATGGCCCCATCATCCCCTCGGTCGACGTCGATGGCCTAGGGCGAATCGACCCTACCGGGTGACCGGACACCGAGCCGGTCGACCCCGCGTCAGGCCGAAGGCTCGATCAGTCCGTAATGCCCGTCGTAGCGCCGGTACAGCACGGCGCCACGCCCGGTCTCCGCCCGCTTGTAGAAGATGAAGGGAGCGCCCGACACGTCGAGGCGTTCCTGCGCCGCCCCGTCGTCGAGGGTCTGGACGGGAGTCCGGTCGACTCCCACCCCGAAACGTTCTGCTTTGGGTGCCTCCTGTCCGTCGACACGCCTGACGGACACGCCATCTGCCGTCTCGAACACGACCGAGTCGGTCCCGTCCTCCTCATCGGTGAACAGGAAGAACCTGTGGTCGAGCACCTCCATGTCGAACATGGCACCCGCCAGCGAGGACGTCCCCGGACTGAAGGACTTCCGCTGCACGATCCGGCGGTCTTCGACGGGCCTCGAGAAGTAGGTGGGCCGGGTGGTCGGCAGGTCACCGCTCCGCCACTGCCCCTCAGGGGTGGTGGGAGGACGCTGGGAGGCGGCCTCGCGACGCTCGGCCACCCGCCGCATGCGGCGTTCCAGCCGGGCGGCGAGGGCTTCGATCGCTTCGCCGAAGGTCGACGCCGCGACCTGGGATCGGAGGATCGTCCCGCTCATGTCGATCGTCCCCTGCGCCAGAGCCTTCTCGTCCGGCGGACGCGCCTCGTCCCAGGTGAGCTTCGCACGGGCGAATATCACCGGACGGGACGCCTTGGACGCCACTCGGCGGATCTCGCGTTCGGCCACGTCGCGGTCGGAGGACGCGACGTCGCCGCTCAGGACGATCGTCACGTCGAGCGGCTCGGTCGAGGGGGACTCTGCAGTCATCGGGCGCTCCATTCCATCGGGGGGCTTCCGACCCTACGGAACTGCTGCGGATACCCCACTTCGCCCGCATTGTGGGTCCGCCCGCCTCCCCCGGCAAAGGGTCGAACGGCCCTGCGCATCGGGACCCCTCGTCGGTCGATCGTCTCGCACCGTGGTGGAGACTGGAACAGTCGAATCGAAAGGCCCACATGGATCCGATGACACCGCGCGAACGGGTGCTGACCACGCTCGCCCACCGTGAACCGGATCGGGTCCCGATCGTGCTGGGCGTCTCGAACGCCACGGGCATCAAAGCGGGCACCTATCGAGAGCTGGCCCGAGCACTCGGGCTCGAACCCGGTGACGACTACCTCTACGACTGGCCGGAGTTGGGAACGGCCGCCCCGAGCGAGGAGATGCTGATCCGCCTCGGGAGCGATGTGCGCGGCGTGCTCGATCGCGAGCCGGCGCACATCCTGGCGGCGAACGCCGAGCGACCTCCCCACGCCGACTACATCAACTCGTGGGGTTCCGGGGCGAGGGAAGTGCGGCCGGGCGAGTGGTTCCCGATGATCTGCCCACTGGCGTCCGCCACGACCGTGGATGAGATCGAGTCGTACCCGTGGCCCGACATGGACGATCCGACCCGCGTCGCCCACGTGGCGGCAGAGGCGGCGGCCCTCGCGGCCGACGGGCGTTACGCCATCATGGCCACGCCGTGGCTGCTCTTCCCCCTGGAGCGCGCCTTCGCCATGCAGGGGATGGACACCTTCCTCATGAACATGGCGTTGTACCCCGATTTCGCCGAAGCGCTGCTGTGGAAGATCGAGGGACTCTGCAAGACGCTGATGGGACACTTCCTCGATGCGCTCGGCGACCATGTCGACATCATCAAGATCGGCGACGACCTCGGCACCCAGGAGAGCCTGCTGATGTCCCCGACGATGTATCGAGCGATGCTGAAACCCGTCCATGCCGACTACCTGGACTTCATCCAGCAGCGCACGTCGGCAGCCGTCTTCTTCCACACCGACGGCGACGTCTTCCCCCTGATCGACGACTTCGTCGAGATGGGCGTCGACATCCTGAATCCCATCCAGACGTCCGCCGGCAGGATGGCCGACCTCCCCGCCTTGAAGGAAC
>DATHWB010000292.1:0-6552 GCA_035460965.1 Acidimicrobiia bacterium | reverse complement strand
GGGCATTGCGCTGCAGTTCGGTCACGATCTGGCGGTCGGTGGCGTCCATGTTGGGCATGAGCCGAGCATACGATCCGACCAGGCGACAGACGGGACGACACCGTGTTCGAACGACTGGATCTGATACCGCCCGACCCGATCCTCGGTCTGATCGACCGGTTCCGCGACGACCCCTCCCCCGACAAGGTCGACCTCGGGGTCGGGGTGTATCGCGACGAGACAGGCCAAACGCCGATCATGGGTGCCGTGCGGCGGGCGGCTCGCATCGAGGTCGAGACGGCAACGTCGAAGGCGTACTTCGGGCAGGCCGGCAACCCGGAGATCAACCCCGTGATCCAGGAGCTGATTCTCGGACCGGACCACGCCACCGAACGTGCGATGACCCTGCAGACCCCGGGCGGATCGGGAGCCCTGCGCATCGCAGCCGAGCTCCTCGTGGAAGCGAAGGGAGACGTCCGGATGTGGATGCCGGCACCCACCTGGGCCAACCATGTTCCGCTGATCGGGGCGGCGGGGGTGGAGCAGGTGTCGTATCCGTACTACGCGGACTCCGCAGTCGACCGACGAGCCATGTTCGACACCCTGGAAACGGCGGAGGCCGGCGACGCCGTCCTGGTCCACGCCTCGTGCCACAACCCGACCGGTGCCGACCTCACCGATGCCGACTTCCGGCGGCTCGCCGAACTCGCCCGAGGCCGTGGGCTCACCGTGCTGGCCGACAGCGCGTACCTGGGCTTCGCCCAGGGCCTGGATGCCGACGCCTCGGGTCTCCGGATCCTCGCCGACGCAGGGGTGGAACTCCTCGTCGCCACCTCCTTCTCGAAGAACTTCGGGCTGTACCGGGACCGCGCCGGTGCGCTCACAGTCGTGGGTACCGATGCCCGCAGCACCAGGGCGGCCCACAGCAACGCCCTCAGGCTCGTGAGGACCATGTACTCCATGCCGCCGGATCACGGCCCGGCCATCGTCGCCCGCATCCTCACCGACGATGAGCTCCGTCGGGAGTGGCAACAGGAACTGGATCACATGCGTCGGCGACTGATCCAGCTCAGGGGGCTGCTCGTGGAGTTGCTCGTCGACCTCGGGTCCGACCGGTTCGGCTTCATCGCCGAACAGCACGGCATGTTCTCACTGCTGGGAATCGACGAAGAGCAGGCGAGGCGGCTGACGGAGGACCACCACGTCTATCTGCCCCGGAACGGGAGGATCAACGTGGCCGGCATCGACCACGCCAATGCCGGGCGCGTGGCCGCGGCGATCGTCCAGGTGAGCGGCGCCGGCTGACCGCTCGGTCAACTCCAGTCCGCCAGCCGCCGCTGCAACTCTTCGCGATAGGCGGCGGCGCGAGCGAGCTTCAGATCCTCGTATCCGCGGACCCGGTCGGGCAATGCCGCGATCTCGACGGCCTGGTCGTAGCGCCCGTCGTCCAGGCCACGCGCCAGCCTCACCAGCGTCGACTCGAACTCGGGGATGAGGGCCCTCTCCAGGCGGCGAACCTCGAAGCGGCCGAACGGATCGATCCACCGTCCCCGCAGCCGCTTCCCGTGGCGCAGCAGACCGAACAAGGGGCGCGACCACGGACCGAACGAGAGCTTGCGGCGAACACCCACGGCGGCCAGCACGGGTGGATGCAGGAGCCAGCCGACACGGGCGCGGCGCCCGCCCACCCGCTCGACTGCCGCCCTGGCCTCCGGAGCCAGCATCAGTCGGGCCACCTCGTACTCGTCCTTGTACGCCATCAGCTTGTGGAGCGAGGCGGCGGCAGTGCCGGTCAGGCGCCAGCCCCGTGCCTCCGAGTCCACCCCGACGATCGGCTCCAACGAGTCGAGGAATCGCGTCGCCCACCGTTCGTCCTGGTACCCGACCAGGTCCGCCGTCAGCAGTCGAAGGCGGTCGGTCACGTCACCGAGGTGCCACGCCTCCAGGCGTTCGTCGAGGTGGGGCGGGAGTGTCGGCACGATGACGGAGGATCCGGTGGCAAGGCGGTGCGTGTCGAGGATGTGGTCGACCGCCGCAGGATCGTGTGCGGCCGTTCGTCCCCACTCGAACGCGGCGAGATTCGCCTCCACCGCCACACCGTTCAGTTCGATCGCCCGGCGTATCGACTCGGGACGCACCGGGATCGAACCCAGCTGGCACGCCATCCCGACCACCACGATGTTGGCGGGAGCCGACGACCCTGTGCATGCCTCGGCCAGGGCGGCGGCGTCGACGGTGTGAACCGCACGAGCCGAGGCTCGCAACCGCGCCATGGCCTCGTCGACGGGGAAGGCGAGATCCGCCCGACCGACCATGGCACCCGTCGGTACCGCATCGGTCGATGCCACCACCGTCGTGCGGGATGGATCGCAGGCGGTCACCACCGGTTCGCTCGCCGCCACGAGTTGATCGAACGCCACCAGCGTGTCAGCGCACCCTTCACCCACCAGGTTGGTCGAGACATCGCGGTCTGCCAGCACGAGGTCGCTGACGACAGGACCGGCCTTCTGGCTCAGTCCGGTCTGATCGAGTCCCGAGACCTGCCAGCCGTCGAACATCGCCGCAGTGGCCAGGATCTGGGCGGCGGTCACGACACCGGTACCGCCGATACCGGCGAGCCGGAGCGCCACCGTCCCCACCGTGCTCACGGGGTGGGGCTCGGGCACCGCTGGCGGGTGGAGCGGATCGGCGACGGTGGGGTCTCCCCCGTCGACCTCCATGAAGGCGGGGCAATCGCCCTCCACGCACGAGTAGTCGAAGTTGCACGAAGCCTGGTGGATGGTCGTCTTCACTCCGAGGGGTGTGTCGAGCGGCTGGACCGAGAGACAGTTGCTCTTGTCCCCGCAGTCCCCACATCCCTCGCAGATTCGGTGATTGATCACGATGCGGCGGGTGGGCGTGGGCCGGGTGCCGCGGCGACGCGCGCGTCGCATCTCGGCAGCGCACTCCTGGTCGTTGACGAGCACCGTGACGCCTTCGATCTCGGCGAGCCGGCGCTGTGCTTCGACGATCCGCGACCGGGGCCAGACCTCGACTTCGGCGGGCAACCCCCGCCGCTCGTAGGCGTCGGGGTCCGGCACAGTGACGATCACCCGCTTCACCCCTTGGGTCAGGAGGATCGTGCACAACTCGGGGACACCCACGGCGAATGCGGCGTCCTGACCACCGGTCATCGCCACCGTCGAGTTGTAGAGGATCTTGAACGTGATCGAGACCCCCGCCCCGATGGCGGCCTGAATGGCGAGCTGGCCCGAATGGAAGAACGTGCCGTCGCCGAAGTTCTGGTAGACGTGCCTGGTTTCGACGAATGGCTCCATCCCGATCCAGTGCGCCCCCTCGTTCCCCATCGCCGTGATCCCGAACGTCTCACCCACCCGGGCGGCCGGCATGAGGAGCGACATCCCGTGGCAGCCGGTCCCGGCCCCGACCAGGGCCCCGTCCGGGACCTTCGTTCCCCAGTTGTGGGGGCACCCGGAGCAGAAGAACGGGGTGCGCTCCAGCGGCAGCCGAACCGGTATCGACCGTCGGGTCTCGCCCCCGATCGGAGCGAGTCGCTCGTCGAGTCTCCGAGCGAGCCGGCGCCTCAGACCGGGCAGGATGGCATCGGTGTCCAACAGGCCGTGGCTCGGCATGAGGACCGTCCCGTCCTCGTGACGTTTCCCCACGACGACCGGACGGTCACCGAGGTCGTACAGGGCGTCCTTGATGAGCCACTCCAGGGTCGGGTTCTTCTCTTCGACCACGACGATCTCGGACAGGCCCCGGGCGAACCTGTGAACCAGGTCGGTGTCGAAGGGCACGGGCATCCGCAATTGCAGTAGCCGGATGCCGGCGGAGCGGATGGCGGCGTCGTCGGTGAGGCCGAGCCGGTGCAGAGCCTCCTTCATCTCGTAATAGGTGTAACCCGTCGCCACGATGCCGATCCACGCGTCGGGGGCATCGACGTCGAGGCGGTTGAGCCGGTTCTCCACTCCGTAGCGATAGGCCAGTTCCGAGCGCACGGTGCGGAACTCCTCCTCGGCCGCAACCATGCGCGCCGACCCCAGGAAGGCAGCGCTGGGGGCGGGCCGCGGATCGTGCGGGGGAATCACCGGGTCGCGGTGCAGTACCGGTAGGTCGACCGTGCCGTTGCCGTCCGCCACCGGGGTGACGACCTTCATCGCCGCCCACAGGCCCGAAGCCCGCGAGATGGCGATGGCGTGCAGACCCAGTTCCAGGCACTCGGCGGTGTTGCCGGGGTACATGATCGGCATGTGGAGGTCGACGAGGGCGGCGTCGGACGACGAGGGCATCGTCGACGACTTCGCCGCCGGATCGTCGCCGACCAACGCCACGACCCCACCGAGCGGCGAGGTACCGGCGAACACCCCGTGCCGGATCGCGTCGGTCGCCCGATCGAGTCCCGGGGCCTTGCCGTACCACACCCCGACCACGCCGTCGTAGCGGGCGTCGGGCCGGGAGGCGGCCAGTTGAGATCCCATGACCGCGGACGCTCCGAGTTCCTCGTTGACCCCCGGACGATGGACGATGGGCAGGTCCGGGTGGCGGCGGACCATGCGACCGACCTCGATGTCGAACCCGCCGAGCGGCGAACCCGGATATCCGGACAGGAATCCGGCCGTGAGGTGCCCCCGCGCGCGATCTCTCCGCAGTTGTTCGGGGACGATGCGGGCCAGCGCCTGGATCGACGTCATGAACACCCGCCCCGCCTGCCGGTCGTAGCGGTCGTCCAGCCGGTAGTCGTCCCACACCGCCGTCACGTCGAGCCTCTCGTCGGATCGGGGCGAAGTCTCTCATTCATACCACCCTCCGACAACAGATCCGCACGAGTGACTGGCACGCGTCCGCTGCGGCCGAAGGATCTTCGGGTCAGGTAGGCAGGATCGACCCGGAGACCGGACCGAGGGGGATCGCACCCTGCTCCGTCGTCGCCCGACCTGTGATGATCACCTCGTCGCCGTCTTCGAGGTAGGTCCGGGTGGCGTTCCCGAGATCGAGGGGGGCCGCCCCGTCCGATGTCAGTTCGAGCAGGCAGCCCCCGTCAGGCCCAGGACCCGAGACGGTCCCGGTGGCGAACAGATCCCCTGGACGAACCGCGGCGCCGTTCACGGTCAGATGGGCGAGTTGCTGAGCGGGCGTCCAGTACACCCCGGCGGCGGTTCCGACCGAGGCCAGCGTGATCCGTTCGCCCTCCCCGGACGGTCGCACCGCCACTTCCAGGCTCAGGTCGAGCGTCCACGGTTCCGCTGCCCGCAGATATGCCGCCGGCTCGACCGTCTGGGACGGCGCCGGCACCCTGGCGCCGGCCAGAGCCGTCATCGGCATCACCCAGGCGGACACCGACGTGGCGAAGGACTTCCCGAGGAACGGGCCGAGAGGGACGTACTCGAGTGCCTGGATGTCTCGGGCGCTCCAGTCGTTCACGAGCACCACACCGAACAGGTGGTCGTCGACGTCGGCCACATCGATCGATTCACCGACCCCAGTGCTTCCGCCCACGACGTAGCCGACCTCGACTTCGAAGTCGAGCTTGCGGCTCGGACCGAACCGAATCGAACCGTCCTCGGATCGGGCCTGACCCCGCGGCCTGCGGATCGGCGTCCCGTCGACCACGACCGTGGCGGAGCGGGCGTGGTATCCCATCGGGAGCGACAGCCAGTTGGCAGGAAGGGGAGCCGCGTCGGGCCGAAAGAGCCGGCCCACGGTCTCGGCGTGTCGGCGGGAGGAGTAGAAGTCGACGAAGTCCGTCACCTCCCAAGCCAGATGGGACACAAGGCCATGGCGGGAACGACGACCGCGCTCGAGGAACCCTGCGGCTGCTCGCCAGCGAATCTCCTCGGCGAGCGCCTCCCATGCCGCACGTCCGCTCGCCAGCAGCGGGTTGAGCCGATCCGCCAGGACGATCGCGGGGTCGACGGACTCCAGCGTTTCCGCCACCGCGGAGAGATCCAGGAGATCGCCGCCGGCCGCCACCCCGATCCTCCGCCGGCAGCCGCCCACCGAGAACACGCAGTACGGGTGCACTCCGGGCGGGAAGTCGACCATCCCCGACGACGCTACCGGGGCCGAGGCCGTTCTCGGGACCGATCGGGCGGATGATCTTCTATGTTGCGAGCGATGACCGAAGCGCCCGATGGCAGTGCCGACCTGTTGGCCGACGAGGCGGTCGAACTCGTCCGCCGGTGGCTGACCCTCGCTCGGGAACGAGCAGACGACTCGGCGGAGACGCGTCGGCTGGCCGAACTGCTGGACGACCCGCACGGGCCGGGCTTCGCCATGCGGTTCGTCGACCTGGTCATCCGTCCCGAGGACGACCGGGCGGCCGCGACCCAACTGCGACGCCTCGTCACCGCCTCGTCCCTGCCCCGGTTCCTGGGGATCGTGGACCGTCTGCTGCTGCGGCTGGGAGCGCTGGTCGCCCCTCTCCTGCCGGCGATCGTCCTTCCACTCGCCCGTGCCCGGATGCGCGCCCTGATCGGACACCTGATCGCCGATGCCGAGCCGGATCGACTCACCCGCCACCTGGCGGCAGCCCGCACCGCCGGCAACGACCTCAACGTGAACCTGCTGGGC
>DATHWB010000291.1:0-2935 GCA_035460965.1 Acidimicrobiia bacterium | reverse complement strand
CCCCAGCGACCGAGCAACCTATGCCGGCGTCCTGACGTACTGAGCGGCCCCCTCGACCAGACCCGCGAACCACCCAGAGACCACGTCAGGATCGACGCGGGCATGGACGACCAGCGGACCACTGAGCCCACCGGCCAGCTTCGCTCGAAGCCGCTCGAGGGCTCCATCGCCGTCCAGGGCGAGTCCTTCTGCACCACAGGCGACGGCCAGCGCCGGGAGGTCCGGGGTGACGAAGGTCGCGGCATCCAGCGGTCGACCCCGGGCACGCAGGTGATGGATCTCCGCCCCGTAGGCCCCATCGTCCATGACCACGACCACGATGGGCACCCGGAGACGTGCTGCGGTTTCGAGCTCAGGCAGGCTCATCATGAACCCACCGTCGCCGACGACGGCCACGCAGAGGCGGTCGGGGCGGGCGATCGCGGCACCGATCCCGGCCGCCAGCCCGAGCCCGACCGAACCGAAGCCCAGCGTGAACACGAACCCGGAAGGGTCCGGAACATCTATCCACGTGCACGGGAACTGCGTGAAGTGGCCGCCATCCACCGCCAGAGTTCGATCCCGCGGGAGGACCTGATCCAGCGTCACACACAGGCGTGCCGGGTCCAGGCGACCATGCATGGAGTTGCCTGCCAGGAGCTCCGGTGGAGTCCATTGGCTGATCGCGTCCGCCAGTTCCCGCGCCCGCTGGTCCGCGTCGGCGAGCGGGGCGGGCAGGGCCTGCAACAACTGCACCGCGACCTCTCGGGCATCCCCGAGCAAACCGATGTCGACCTTCGTGGTGCGGCCCAGGGCGCTCCGCGCCGTGTCGCAGTGAATGATCGTGGCATCACCGAACAGCACACCCGATCGAGTGGTGAAGCCGTTGAGGCTCGCCCCGAACGCCACGACGAGGTCCACCCCGCCGAGGACCTCGGACGACAGCGGCGTCGCGTATCCACCACAGATCCCGAGATCGCGTGGATGCCCGGCGAAGAACCCCTTCGCCAGCAGGGTCGTGGCAACCGGCGCCCCGATCGCATCGGCAAGTCGCTCCAGTTCGCCGCGTGCCCCGGCGAGCACCGCTCCCCGGCCCGCCAACACGAGGGGCCGTTCGGCGGCGGCTATCGCCCTGGCGGCTCGCTCGATGTCGGCGGCCGCCGCCGTCCCCAGCGCCGGCGCCTGAGCCGGCGGGCGCTGCGCTGATGGCTCGGGACATCCGAGCTCCTGCACGTCGACTGGCACCAGCAGCACGACCGTCCGGGATTCCGTCACCGCTCGATGGATGGCGCGATGGACGACCGCGGGCAGCGTCGGTCCCGACTTGGCACGTTCCAGGGCGGCTCCAGCAGCGATGGCCAGGGTCTCGTGCTCGATCGCCTGGACGTGTCCATCCGAGGCGTTGGCGACATCACCGACGATGAGCAGGACCGGCGCCGCCAGTCGGGAGGCGCTGACAAGACCGGTCATCGCGTTGGTCAGTCCGGGTCCGTGGGTCACGGTGGCCACTCCGAGACGGCCGCCTGCCTGCGCGTACCCGTGCGCCGCGGCCACGGCGCCGTTCTCGTGCCGCATCGCGTGGTACCGAACGCCCCGTTCCGATTGGAGCGTGGTGATCAACTCGAGGTTGCCCTCGCCCATGACCCCGAAGAGGTCGCTGACGCCCGCTTCCACCAGCGCATCCGCCAAGACCTCGTAGCCGCGGCGCATCGGCACTCCTCCTCGTCGCGGCCTCCGCCTGCCTCGCCGCTCACCCAGGACCGCCGATCAGCCCTTCAGCTCGACCAGGATCTCGTAGAAGGTCTGCTCGCCGGTGTTGATGGTGTCGTGGACGCTGCCGGCCTCGGCCCAGATGGTCTTGCCGTTCTCGACGTCGGCCTCGACGTATCCCTCGCCAGCCCACCGACCGGACGACGCGGGATCGATGTTCGCCGCGATCTTGTCGCCCTCGATCATCACCTGGACATAGTCGAACTTGTGCTCGTGTCGGTGAACCGACTCCCCCGGCTCCAGCCGGACCTCCCACACACGGATACGGTCGTTCTCGAACAGCACCTTGGTCCCGATGTCCCCGGGAATGTCATCGTGCATCTCTGGGCTCCGTCCCGACTTACCAACCGGTCGGGCGGGAACGTAGGGAGCGAGACTGTAGAACGTCAAGGGCCGGGATCATCCCGGCTGCGAAACCCCGGCAACGCAGGAGATCTCGACCAGCATCTCCGGGATCACGAGGTCGCTCAGGATGGTGGTCCTCGCAGGGGGATCGACCGGGAAGAAGGCTCTGTAAGCCTCGTTGTACGCCGGGAAGTCCTCGCGGTGTCTGAGGTTGGTCGTCACGGTGAGGACGTCATCGAGCGAGCTCCCGGCTTCGGCCAGGATCTCCTCTACCAGCTGCAGACATGCCTCCACCTGCCGCCGGATGTCACCCCACTCGCCGGTCCGCGGGTCCTGCCCGTACACACCCGAAACGAAGACCAGGTCTCCCCAGCAGGTCGCCCACGATATCGGGGCGCCCAGGGCCCGTTCAGGATCTCCACGTACCACGCGACGCTTGCCCATTTCGATTCTCCCAGACGCGGGTGTCACCCACGGAGCATCGCACGGACGCGCAGCACGTCGTGCCAGATCGCCAGTCGTCGGATCCGACCGTCCTCGAGGTCGAACAGGTCCAGCACGTCGAAGGTCACGGGTGTGCCGTCGTGGGTACGCCCGGTGAACGTGATCTCTGCCGTGACACTGCCGCCGCAGACGATCGCGCGCGTGACCTCGTCGTGATGCTCGCTCCAGGGCGCGAACAGCCCGTCGTAGTAACGCAGCACCTCTTCCCGCCCGCGACGGACACGTAGGCCGTCTCGACCGAACGCCACGAGTTCCGCGTCGGGATGCCAGAGGTCCGGGAAGTCGCCCCACTCATCTGCGTTCGCGGCGGCGAAGTAGCGGCGGACCGGTTCGGGCA
>DATHWB010000290.1:0-27792 GCA_035460965.1 Acidimicrobiia bacterium | reverse complement strand
GGCCAAGAAATCGTCGTAGGAGTCACGGAAGTCACAGGCCTCCCCGGTACAGCCGGGGGTCATCGCCTTGTGATAGAAGAAGAGGATCACGCGCCGGCCGGCGTAGTCCTTGAGGGAATGGGGCTTGCCGTCCTGGTCGGAGAGTGTGAACGACGGAGCGAGCATCTGCGGGCCTCCTCGGGCGCCTGGTCGGAGTTCATGCTCCTGACACGGCCGACCGTGTCATACGGGGGAAGCTACCGGGCCGGGTCACGCCGTCGAGAATCGGCCTCGGATCATCTCGATCACGGTCGCCACGGCGCCGATCCGGAAGCCGCCCGGGATGATCATGTCGGCGTACCGCTTCGACGGTTCCACGTACTGGAGGTGCATCGGCCGCACGGTCGTCAGGTACTGGGTGAGGACCGACTGGGCGGTGCGTCCCCGCTCTTCGATGTCGCGCTCCATCCGGCGGGCGAGGCGAAGGTCGGCGTCGGTGTCCACGTAGATCTTCAGGTCCATCAGCGATCGCAGATCCTCGTCGGCCAGCACCAGGATCCCCTCGACGACCACCACGGGGGCAGGCGCCACCATCACGGTGGTGTCCGATCTCGTGTGCGTCGTGAAGTCGTAGACGGGTCGCTGGACCGGCTGACCGGACCGCAGCTGCTCGAGGTGAGACACGAGGAGGCTGGTCTCCAGCGAGTCCGGGTGGTCGTAGTTGACCTTGGTCCGCTCCTCGAAGTTCAACTCGGGACGGTGCCGGTAGTAGTCGTCGTGACGGACGTAGGCCACGCCGGCGATGGCATCCACCAGGGCCTCTGCGATGGTGGTCTTGCCGGAGCCGGACCCGCCGGCCAAGCCGATCACGATGGTTCGCGACGCCGCCCACGGATCGGGCTCGAACCGAGGCGGCGGAGGAAGCGACACGGACGGAGGCTAAACGCCGCCCTGGTCGGGAGCCGCCGGCAGCCGACGGATCAGCTCGTCGATGCCTTCACGCACAGCACCGGCACGGTGGTGTCGTGCAGGATGTCGAGGGTGTTCGACCCCAGCAGCAGCTTCCCGGTGGACGACCGGGTTCGGATGCCGATCACGATCAACGTCCCGTGATGGTCCCGCACGGCCGCCATGATGTCCTGGGCGGGGGTGTTGCCCCGCACGTAGTCGTGGGCGGAGTACTCCACCCCTTCCGCCTGCAACTTCTCCTCCACCGCGTCGATGGCCTCGGCGTTCGCCAGCGCTTCCTCGGCGGTCTGTCCGGCCCCACCCCGCGCGGAATGCAGGACCACCAGGCGCTCCCCGCGCAGCTTCGCCTCGGCGATCGAGCGATCCAGCGCGGCGTTCCCCTCCGGTGTGTCGATGTATCCCACGACGATGCTCATGCCTCGATCCCTTCTCGCTCGCTTCTTGATACCAGACCGTCGTCGGCGACGACGGCGGTCCTACGATCGAATACAGCACGATGACCGCCATCTGGGCACCCGACCACGAGCCGAACGACTCCGCCCACAGGGGACTCCGTCCGCTTCCCCTTTCGGGGCTGCGAGTGGTGGAGGTCGGCAACCTCATCGCCGCCCCGTACGCCGGCATGATGCTGGCGGACCTCGGAGCGGACGTGGTGAAGATCGAGCCGCCGGAAGGGGACCTCGGTCGCCGGTTCGGGCCGTGGCAGGGAGAGGAGTCCGTCTTCTTCCTGGCCGTGAACCGCGGCAAGCGGAGCGAGGTGATCGACTTCCGTTCCGACACGGGCCGCAGGCGCGCCCGGGACATCGTCGCCGACGCCGACGTGCTGATCCACAACCTGCGCCTCGGGGCGATCGAGCGGCTCGGACTGGGTGAGGACGAGGTCCGCGCCTACAACCCGAGGATCGTCTACGGAGTCGTCTCGGCGTTCGGCGCCGACGGCCCGTACGCGGCCCGACCCGGGATCGACATCGTCTTTCAGGCCGAGTCCGGGATGATCTCCGTCACCGGCGAGGATGGGGCGCCCCCGGGGAAGACCGCGACCACCATCGGGGACTACGTCGCCGCCACCAATCTGGTGGCCGGGGTCTGCGCCGCCCTGGCCGAACCGGGCCGGCCCGGTCGCCGTATCGACGTTGCGCTTCGCGACAGCCTCGTCGCAGTCCAGGGGGGCTGGAACGCCATCGCCTTCCACCGTGGCGGACAGCCTCCCCGAATCGGGACAGCCTCCATCTTCACCGCCCCCAACCAGGTGTTCGCCACCTCAGACGGCCACGTCGCCCTCGCCATCGTGTCCGACCACCACTTCGAGCGACTGTGCGAAGCCCTCGACCTGCCGGATCTCTCGGCGACCTATCCGACGAACGACGACCGGATGCAGGCGGTGGATCGGTTGGCCTCGGTCCTGGCTCCGATCCTGGGGGCACGGTCCACCGAGCATTGGATGGAGCTCCTCGACGGGATCGGCGTGCCGATCGGGCGAGTGCTCACCCTCCCCGAAGTGTGGGACGACCCCCAGGTCCGACACAACGAGGTGATCGTGGAGTTGGAGCATCCGGACGCCGGCACCATGCGCGTGGTCGGCTCGCCGATCAGGGTCGACGGTCGGGCGACGACCTCCCGGCGTCCGCCTCCCACTCTGCCCTGAGTCATCCCTCCAGGATCATCTCCGACGCCTTCTCCCCGATCATCACGGCCAGCGCATTGGTGTGCCCCCGCGTGAGGGTCGGCACCACCGACACGTCTGCCACCCGCAGACCCTCGACACCATGCACCCGCAGTTGCGAGTCCACCACCGCCTCGCTCCCGCTTCCCATGGCTGCGGTTCCGGCAGGGTGATAGAGGGTCTGGGAGTGGGCCCGGATGGCAGCCACCCAACCCGCCCGGTCCTCCGGGATGGCATCCGGACGGATCGGGGTGGTGACCGCTCCTGCCAGGGGCTCGGTGGCGAACAGGCGGGCGGCCCATTCCATGCCCGTCACCATCGCCTCCAGATCGCCGGCGCCGGTGAGGTAGGCGGGATCGATCAACGGTGACTCGGTCGGATCGCTCGACGCCAGCCGGACGGTGCCGCGCGACTCGGGCTGCAGGACGACACAAGCGATCGTGTATCCGTGCCCATCGGGCTCGGTGTCACCGTGATCGAGGTAGGGGACGGGAGCGAAGATCAACTCCAGATCCGGTCCGTCGAGGCCTGGACGGGTCTCGACGAATGCGTGAGCCTCACCCACGTTCGAAGTCAGCATCCCCCTTCGGCGGACGAGGTAGGCGAGGAGCTGCCTGGGTGTCTCGGCCGCCACCAGGGTGTCGGTCCGGTCGGTCCGCATGATGACACCGGAGGCGAGATGGTCGGACAGGTTCGAACCGACCCCCGGCAGATCCACGACCGGCTCGATGCCGACGTCCCGAAGATGATCGGCGGGGCCGAGCCCCGACAGCATCAGCAGCTGCGGAGAGTTGATCGCTCCCGCCGCCAACACCACTTCCCGCGCCACCGAGGCCGTCCGGGTCTCGCCGTCGAGCAGATAGGTCACACCGACCACCCGAGAGCCTTCCACCACCAGCCGGAGCACGTGCGCTCCCGTCTCGATCGTCAGATTCGATCGCGCCCGAGCCGGCGTCAGGTACGCGTCTGCGCTCGAAACCCGGCGGCCGCGGCGCTGCGAGACCTGGGTGTAGTCCACGCCCAGGTTGGTGCCGACGTTGGCATTGGCGTTGCGGGCGATGCCGGCCCGTTGGCAGGCGGCCACGAAGAGATGCGTCCCGGGATTCGGATCGCGCTGGTCCTCTATCCGGACAGGACCTCCCACCCCCTGGTCCGCCCCGCGCCGAGCGGCGTCCTCGGCCCGACGGAAGTGCGGGAGCAGGTCCCGATGGCCCCACCCGGGATTGCCCGCCCGTTCCCACGCGTCGAAGTCGGCGGGGACGCCCCGTACCCACATCATGGCGTTCATGGAGGAGGACCCGCCGAGGACCCTGCCGCGCGGCCAGTACATGGCCCTGTCGTCGAGTTGGGCCTGCGGGACCGTCCAGTAATCCCAGTCGAGCTCGGTGTGGAACAGCTTGGAGAAGGCTGCGGGAACGCCGATCTCGCGTCTGCGATCCGGGCCTCCCGCCTCCAGGAGCAGCACCCGATGTCCAGGATCCGCGGACAGTCGTGACGCCAGCACGCATCCCGCCGAACCGGCCCCGACGATCACGAAGTCGTACATGTGGCGGCCAAGGCTACGGGGCGGACCGGCGGGCTGGCGGCGCGGCCGGTAGCGTCGTCGCCGATGCGCGCACACCTCGCAGTGCAGCCCCACCACGAGCGGGCATTCCTCGATCTCGGGGTCGAACCGGCCGATCCCGGTGCAGCCTCGGTGCTGGCCGCACCCCTGGGCACCGGCGACTGGCAGGAGGCGCTCGACGGCCTCACCGCTCTCTATCGATCGTGCCGAATGGCAGCCGAGCACGGATCCCCGGTGGTGTTCCTCGTCTCGTCGGATGCACTGCTGGGCCGGACCGGCCCGCTCGACGCCATGGCAGCGATGGGAGTCGTCTCGGCCGCCCGCACCCTGGCCCTGGAGCTGAGGAAGCAGCAGATCCCTGTCAACTGCGTCGGCTTCACCGAAAACACCCCCGCCGAGGAGGTAGCCACCTGGGTGCTTCGGCTCCTGCAATCGGGTGCGGCGGGGCCAACCGGCGAACTGCTGCAGCTGGGTGGAGTGCAGATCGGGAAGGCGCTCTCGTGAGGACGGCGGTTGTGACCGGAGCCGCCCGCGGAATCGGACGCGAGATCGCCCGTCGCCTCGCCCCCGACTACGACCGACTCGTCCTGGCCGACCTGTCGCCGGCCCTCGCCGAGACCGCGCTGGAGCTCGAACGTCTCGTCGATGTGACGCCGGTACAAGCGAACCTGGCTTCTGCGGACGGAGTGGTGGCCGTCGTGCGGGCAGCCGGCGACGTGGCGGCACTCGTCAACAACGCCGGGATCACCCGCGACTCGCGATTGGTCAACATGTCCGAAGAGGATTTCCGGGCGGTGCTCGAGGTGAATCTGGGGGTTCCGTTCCGATTGATCTCGGCGCTCCAGTGGACCGAACCGGCCTCGGTCGTGAACATCGCCAGCCGCGCCTACCTCGGCAACTTCGGGCAGTTCAACTACGCGATGTCCAAGGGCGGCGTGGTCGGGCTCACCCGTGCCTGTGCGATCTCGCTCGCCCCCGGGGTCAGGGTCAACGCCGTCGCCCCGGGCCTCACCGCAACGGAGATGATCGAGACGATTCCCGACGACGTGCTGCAGCGCATGATCGCCGCCATCCCGCTCGACCGTATGGGTTCGCCGACCGAGATCGCCGACGTCGTGGCGTGGCTGTGTTCGGATCGATCCTCGTACGTGACCGGCCAGGTGGTGGTGGTCGGTGGAGGAAGGAGCCTGACGTGACCACGCCTGTGACCCATCGCCGCTCACGCATCCTCGTCGCCGACCCGATCGCCGAGGCCGGCCTGGACATCCTGCGCCGACATTTCGACGTCGACGTCGAGACCGGTCTGGACCGTGAACGGCTGCTCGAGATCGTCGGTGAATACGAGGGCCTGGTGGTTCGCTCGGCCACCAAGGTGACCGCCGAAGTCGTCGCGGCGGCCCACCGGATGAAGGTGATCGCTCGGGCGGGTGCCGGCCTCGACACGATCGACGTCAAAGCCGCCCTGGATCGGGGAATCGAGGTGGTGAACAGTCCGGACTCCAACACCCTGGCAGTGGCGGAATTGACGATGGGACTGGTGGTCTCCCTCGCCCGCAACATCGCAGCCGCCGACGCCTCCATGAAGGCGGGGCGATGGGAGAAGGGTGCACTGGCGGGGATCGGATTGGCCGGCAAGACGATCGGCATCGTGGGGTTCGGCCGCATCGGTCAGGCCGTGGCCACCCGCGCCGCGGCATTCGGGATGCGGGTCGTGGCCAACCAGCATCGCCCGACGCCGGAGCTGTATCTCGAAGCGGGAGTCGAACCGCTCGATCTGTACGACATGCTGGCCGAATCCGATTTCGTGACGATCCACGTCCCGGGCAGACCCGAGACCGACGGCCTCGTCGATGCCGGGTTCCTGGCGGCGATGAAGTCGACTGCCTTCCTGGTCAACACCTCCCGCGGCTCGGTGGTCGACGAGCAGGCTCTGGCCGACGCCCTCGACTCGGGCGAGATCGCAGGTGCCGCTCTCGACGTGTGGTCCGAGGAGCCGGCGATCGGGAATCCGCTGGCGTCGCGGCCCGACGTGCTCGCCACACCGCATCTGGGGGCATCGACCGGGGACGCCCAGACCTCTGCGGCCGAGGACGTGGCCCGCCGACTGGTGGAAGCGCTGGCAGTCAGGCCGGCCGAGTCGGTGCTGCCACTGCGGTTCGTGTCACTCGACCAGGTGGTACCTCACGAAGCGACCGATCCCCGCCGTTCGGTTCGGCTGGCCGAGTCGATCCGGGAGGAGGGGATCCTGCGCAATCCGCCGATCGTGGCATCGGTCGGTGACCGGTACGTGGTGCTCGACGGAGCTACCCGCACCGACGCCCTCCGCACGATGGGCCTCCCCCACGTCGTCGTCCAGGACGTGGGCGTCGAGGACGACCTCGACCTGGAGACATGGCATCACGTCGTGCGCACCATCGAACCGGACACGCTCGAAACGGTCCTGGCGGGAGTCGAGGGCATCGACCTCACCACCAGCCCGGCGGAGGAGGCGGCCGACCGCGTGATCGAATCGGGCGCGCTGTGCTCCGTCAGGTTCGTCGATGGTCGTGCGTTCGTCCTGACGGCGGGCGGCAACCGGTTCGACGCCCTGGCGACGATCTCGAACGCCTACACGGCGGCCGCCGTGGTGTCCCGCACACTGGAGACCGACCTCAGCAAGATCGCCACCTGGTATCCCGACGCCGTGGCCCTCGTCCAGTACCCCGAGTTCACGGTCTCCCAGGTGCTGGCGGCGGCGCGATCGGGCCGGCTGCTCCCCGCCGGGGTCACGCGTTTCCTCATCCCGGGCCGGGTGCTCCGGCTGGAACTCCCGATCGCCATGATGTCCGACGAACGCGACCTCGACGCCAAGAACCGCTGGCTACACGATCATCTGGCGGAGAAACAGCGTCACGGCCGCATCCGCTACTACCGAGAGCCCGTGTACCTCCTGGACGAGTAGCGAACGACCCTCGCGATACCCTTCCGCCGGTGCAGACGCTCCCCACCAACGTCGATCGCACCTCCGAGGACTACCGGGCGAACCGGGAGGCCATGGAGGCGAAGCTGGGCGAGTTCGAAGAACTGCAGGCGCGGGCACGACTCGGCGGCGGCCAGAAGTACGTCGACAGACATCGCGCCCGGGGCAAGCTTCTCGCCCGGGAACGCATCGAACTGCTGATCGATCGCGACTCGCCTTTCCTGGAACTCTCGACGCTCGCCGCCTGGGGCTCGGACAAGCCGCTCGGGGCCAATGCGGTCACCGGCATCGGTGTCGTCAACGGAGTCGAGTGCGTGCTCTCCGCCCACGACCCGACCAGTCAGGCAGGCGCCTCCAACCGCTTCTCTCTCCCCAAGGCCCTCCGGGCACAGGAGATAGCCCTCGAGAACCGGCTCCCGCTGATCAACCTCGTCGAATCGGGGGGTGCGGACCTGCCCGATCAGGGAGAGGTGTTCCTGTCCGGTGGGAAGTGGTTCCGCAACATGACCCACATGTCGCGCAGGGGGATCCCCACGATCGCGCTGGTGTTCGGCAGCTCCACCGCCGGGGGGGCGTATGTTCCTGGCATGGCGGACTACGCCGTCATGGTCAGAGATCAGGCCAAGGTGTTCCTGGGAGGCCCGCCACTCGTGAAGATGGCCACCGGCGAGGAGTCGACAGACGAGGAGTTGGGCGGCGCAGAGATGCACTCTCGGATCTCGGGACTGTCCGACTACTTCGCACAGGACGAACTCGACGCCATCCGCATCGGCCGCGAGATCATCGGGCACCTCAACTGGCGCAAGCTCGGATCGGGGCCGACGATGCCGGCCGACGAGCCCGTCCACGACATCGACGATCTGCTCGGTGTCATCCCGCACGACCTGCGAGTTCCGATGGACATGCGGGAGGTACTCGCTCGCATCGTCGACGGATCCCGTTTCGAGGAGTACAAGGCGCTCTACGGCACCTCGTTGATCACCGGTTGGAGCAGCATTCACGGCTTCCCGGTCGGCATCCTCGCCAATCAGCGCGGCGTGATCTTCTCCGAGGAGGCCGAGAAGGCGACGGAGTTCATCCAGTTGTGCAACCGCTACGACACACCCTTGATCTTCATCCACAACACCACCGGCTACATGGTGGGCAAGCAGTACGAGCAGGGCGGAATCATCAAGGACGGGGCCAAGATGATCAATGTCATCGCCAACTCCACAGTCCCCCACATCGCCCTGATGGCCGGCGTGTCCTACGGCGCCGGGAACTACGGCATGTCGGGCCGCGCATACGACCCACGTTTCGTGTTCGGGTGGCCCAACCACAAGGTGGCCGTCATGGGCCCGAAACAGCTGGCCGGCGTTATGTCGATCATCGCCCGGGATGCCGCCGAGGCCCGAGGCATACCGTTCGACGAAGAGGCCGACGCCCAACGTACCGCGCTGATCGAGGCTCAGATCGGCCACGAGGAACAGGCATATCACTCGACCGGAAGGGTGCGGGACGACGGCCTGTTCGATCCCAGGATGTCACGCACCGTGCTCGGAATCGCGCTCTCCGCGACCCACTCCGGAGAGGTGAAAGGAACCGCCGAATTCGGCGTCTTCCGCATGTGAAACCAGGATCAAATCGTTCCGCATGGTGGGACGATTTGACGGCCTTCGATGACCCCTTGTTAGGGTCGAACCCAGGTCGCACCGGCTGAATGGTCGGTCGCGCCGGTTCTCGGAGGAAGGTATCCACATGAAATCGAAATCACTGCGCCGACTCATCTCCCTCATCGGGGTGCTCTCCCTGGTGCTCGCCGCCTGTGGGGACGGCGACAACGGCGGCGACGCCGCCGGCGGAGCGGGCTCCCTCGCCGACATCTCCCTCGACGGAGTCGACATCGCCGTCGGGTCCAAGGACTTCACCGAACAACTGGTCCTCGGCCAGATCATGGTCAAGGTCTTCGAGGCCCTCGGAGCGAACGTGACCGATCGGGTCGACCTGGGTGGGACCAACGTCGCCCGGCAGGCTCTGCTCTCGGGCGAGATCGACACGTACATGGAGTACAACGGCACCGGCTACTCGGTCCACCTCGGTATCGAGGACGAGATCCCCACGGATCCCGACACCCTCACCGAGATCGTCCGGGAACGCGACCTCGCCGCCAACGGGATCCACTGGCTGAGCCGCTCGCCGTTCAACAACACCTATGGCTTCGCCTCCAGCCCGGAGGTCACCGAGGCGAACGGCGGTGCGTTCACCATGCAGACCATGGCCGACTACCTGGCCGCCAACCCTGACGCCATCATGTGTCTCGAGTCCGAGTTCCCGAGCCGTCCAGACGGCCTGATTCTCTTCGAGGAAGCGACCGGATACACCGTGCCGCAGAACCAGATCGAGATCCTGGACACCGGCGTGATCTACACCGAGACGGCGAACAACAACTGTGAGTTCGGCGAGATCTTCACCACCGACGGCCGGATCCCGGCGCTCGGTCTCACCGTGGTCGAAGACCCCGGCGTGATGATCCTCTACAACGTCTCGATGGGCGTTCGCGACGACGCGTACCAGCAGGCACCCGCCGCCTTCGACGCCATCGCCGAGGCGATCCTGGCGCCGCTCGACAACGACTCGATGCAGGAACTCAACCGACAGGTCAACGAGGACGGGCTCACCCCCGCCGCCGTGGCCGAGCGTTACCTGATCGACCAGGGACTCATCCAGGGTTGATCGGTGAGGGGAGGGGGCCGCTCCGGTGGCCCCCTCCTCCCCCAGAAGGGAACACATGGATGGCGTGACCAGCCTCTTCAACTACATCGCCGACAACTTCGGACAGGTCGTCGACCTGAGCCTCCAACACGCCGTGTACATGGTCTCGGTCATGGTCGCGGCCACCATCGTCGGCGTCGGTATCGGAGTCTGGGTCCAGGACAAGCCCGTTCAGAAGGAGATCGCCCTCGGCATCGCCTCGGTGTTCATCACCCTCCCGTCCCTCGCCCTCTTCACCATCTTCATCCCGGTCGTCGGCCTTGGCTTCTGGTCGGCGTTCATCGCCCTCTTCATGTACGCCTTGCTCCCGATCCTGCGCAACACGGTCACAGGTCTGGCCGAAGTCAGCCCGGCCGTGCTCGAATCTGCACGCGGGATGGGCCTCACCAAGCGGGAGCGTCTCTGGAAGATCCAGTTGCCGCTGGCCTGGCCGGTCATCATCACCGGCATACGGGTGGCGGCCCTGCTCACCGCCGGCATCGCCGCCATCGCCACGCTCATCGCAGGCGGCGGACTCGGCGACTTCATCAAGGACGGCCTCGCCAACTTCGGCTTCCGCCTCGCCGTCGAGAAGATCTGGACCGGCACCCTCTTCATCATCCTCCTCGCCCTGATCTTCGACGGGATCCTGGGCCTCGTCCGCAAGTACACGACCTCGCCGGGAATCCGCTGAAGGAGCACCATGTCAGACGACGCATTCATCCGACTCGAGAACGTCAGCAAGGTCTATCCCGGCGAGACCGAACCTGCCGTTGCCGAACTCGACCTCGCCATCCCCAAGGGAGAGATCCTGGTGCTGGTCGGCCCATCCGGATGCGGGAAGTCGACCACGTTGCGCCTCATCAATCGCATGATCGAGCCGTCCGGAGGGCGGATCATCTTCGACGGCGAGGACGTCACCACGGTCAACGCCGACCAGTTGCGGCGCCGCATCGGCTATGTGATCCAGCAAATCGGACTCTTCCCCCACCGCACGATCGCCGAGAACATCGCCACCGTGCCGCGACTGCTCGGCTGGGACGCAGCCCGCATCGACGCCCGCGTGGACGAACTCCTCGAGATGGTGTCCATGGACCCGAAGATCTACCGAACCCGGTATCCGAGGGAGCTGTCGGGTGGGCAGGCGCAGCGGGTCGGCGTGGCTCGGGCACTCGGCGCCGACCCCGAGGTGCTGCTCATGGACGAGCCGTTCGGAGCCATCGACCCGATCACCCGCGACCGGCTTCAGAACGAGTTCCTCCGCCTCCAACAGGAGCTGCAGAAGACGATCGTCTTCGTCACCCACGACATCGACGAGGCGATCAAGATGGGCGACCGCATCGCCATCCTGCGCGAGCAGTCCCGGATCGCCCAGTACGACACGCCCGAAGCGATTCTCGCCCATCCCGCCAACGCCTTCGTCGAGGACTTCCTCGGTTCGGGCGCCATCCTCAAGGGCCTCAACCTCAAGCGAATCCGAGACCTCGAGCTCAGCGACGTGCCGACCATCACCCAGGGCGCCGGACGAGACGAGGCGCTGCGGGCGATCGAACGGTCCGTCGACGGGTGGGCGCTGATGCTCGACTCCGAGGGTCGACCGGCTCGCTGGCTCGACCGCACCGCCGTGGACCGTACCGAGGGCCTCGACCACGCCGGTCAGACCGTTCGGGTGACGGTCGAACCGGAAGACACACTGCGCGACGCCCTCGAGAAGATGCTGCTGTCGGTCACCGGCTGCGCCGCCTGCGTCGACCCGCACGGCAAGTACATGGGCGGGGTCAGGATCGAACTGCTCACCGAGTTCCTGCAGGAGTTGCAGCAGGCCGAGCGCGACCGTCAGGCGGAGCTCTCCCGATGACCATGATCGCCCAGCCGGTCGAGAAGACCGATGCCGAGATCCAGGCGATCCGTGATCGGATCCAGCTGATCATTCCCCCGGCGATGTTCGTCTTCTTGTTGCTGGTGCTGGGCGCCGTCTACTTCTACAGCGAGTTCGACCGCACCACCGCCGACATCCTGTCCGGAGACAAGCTCATCCGACAGTTCCGCGCCCACATCAACGTCACCATGTGGTCGACGCTGGCCGTGGTGAGCATCGCCATCCCCCTCGGGATCGCCCTGACCCGCGACAAGCTGCGGCGGTACGCCCCGACTGTCGTGGCGTTCGCCAACTCCGGCCAGGCGATACCCGCCTACGGCTTGATCATCATCTTCTTCACCATGCTGGGGCGCGGGACATTCACGGCCATCGTCGCCCTCACGGTCTTCGCCATCATCCCGGTGCTGAGGAACACGATGGTCGGACTCGACCAGGTCGACCGCGCCACGATCGAGGCGGCCCGCGGCATGGGCATGTCCAAACGCCAGGTCCTCAGGCGTATCGAGCTCCCGCTGGCGGTGCCCGTCATCCTCGCCGGGGTTCGCACCGCCCTGGTGATCAACGTCGGCATGGCTGCGCTGGTCTTCCTCATCGGAGCCGGCGGACTCGGCGAAACCATCAACTCGGGTCTGAAACTGCAGCGCAACACGGCCATCTTCGTGGGTGCCGCCCTCGTGGCTCTGCTGGCCCTGGCGATCGACTTCCTCGCCTCCCTCGCCGAGCGTTACCTGAAGCCGAAGGGGATCTGACCGGCCCGGCTGGTACCTTCCCCAACCGATGATCAGAACCGTCCTCGTCGCCAATCGCGGTGAGATCGCGCGGCGGGTGTTCCGAACGTGTCGGGAGATGGGAATCCGCACCCTGGCCGTGTTCTCGGACGCGGATCGACACGCCCCGTTCGTCACCGAGGCCGACGACGCCTTCGCTCTCGGTGGGTCGACTTCGCTCGAGTCCTACCTGAACATCGACGTGGTCCTCGCCGCCGCCGAACGCGGGGGTGCCGACGCCGTCCATCCCGGCTACGGATTCCTCGCCGAAAACGCCGACTTCGCACGCGCCGTACAGGAGGCCGGCCTGGTGTGGATCGGGCCGTCTCCCGAGGCGATCGCCACCATGGGGTCCAAACTGGCCTCGAAACGGCTGGTCCGCGAGGCGGGAGTGCCGACCCTCCCGTCGGTCGATCTGTCCGGCATGGACGACGCCCGGGTGTCCGATGCGGCCGAACAGATCGGATACCCGGTCCTCGTCAAGGCCTCGGCCGGCGGGGGAGGAAAGGGAATGCGGATCGTCGCGACTCCGACGGATCTCGTGCCCGCCGTGCGCGGTGCCGAGCGGGAGGCGAGCGCCAGCTTCGGCGACGGGACCGTGTTCCTCGAGAAGTACCTGATCGCGCCCCGGCACGTCGAGATCCAGGTCTTCGGTGACCATCACGGCAACCTGGTCTCCTTGCACGAGCGCGAGTGCTCGATCCAGCGTCGCCACCAGAAGATCGTCGAGGAAGCGCCCTCCCCCGCAGTCGGCCCCGGTCTGCGAGCAGCGATGGGCGAGGCAGCCGTGTCCGCGGCACGGGCCGTCGGTTACACGGGAGCGGGGACGGTCGAGTTCCTGTTGGTCGGTGAAGAGTTCCACTTCCTGGAGATGAACACACGCCTGCAGGTCGAACATCCGGTCACCGAGGCGGTCACCGGTCTCGATCTCGTCCGACTCCAGATCCTGGTGGCGGACGGACACCCGCTGCCGCGCGAGGCGCTGGACCCGGCGCTCGACGGTCATGCCATCGAGGTACGGCTGTACGCGGAGGACGCCCGCAACGAGTTCCTGCCCGCGGCGGGTCACCTGACGCGTTTCGAGATCCCCCTCGGTCCCGGCCTCCGGATCGACAGCGGGGTCGAGAGCGGCTCCGACATCCCCGTGCACTACGACCCGATGCTGGCGAAGGTGATCGCCCACGCCCCCACCCGGGAAGAGGCGGCGGCCCGTCTGGCCGGCGCCCTGCACCGAGCCCACCTTCACGGATCCGTCACCAACCGCGACCTCCTCGTTCGCATCCTCCGCCACCCCGAGTTCCTGGCCGGAGAGACCGACACCGGATTCCTCGACCGGCACGATCCAGCCGAACTGGCACGTCCTCTCCCGACCGAGGACGACGTGGCGGAGATGGCACTGGCCGCCGCCCTCGCCGGTCACGCCGAGCGTCGGGCCGGCGCCCGAGTCCTCGCCACCATTCCATCCGGGTGGCGCAACAACCCGACCGATCCGCAGGTTGTCACCTACGACGGCCCCTTCGGGCCGGTCCGTGTGTCCTATCGCTTCGACCGGGGCGGCGCGGTCGCCACGCTGGCGGAGTCCGAACCCGTCGCCTTCGACCACCACGTCGCCGGCGAGAGCGTGACACTCGAGATCGGCGGCCGCCGGCGCCTCTACCGCGTGGCAAAGGCCGGATCCGCCTGGGACGTCGACGGACCCGACGGCCACGTGCGGCTGGTGGAACACGGTCGATTCCCGTCCTCCCGCCACCAACAGGAGGCAGGCTCGCTGCAGGCGCCGATGCCGGGGAAGGTGCTGACCGTGCTCGTGAAGGAGGGTGACGCCGTGTCCGCCGGGCAGAGCCTCCTCGTGATGGAGGCGATGAAGATGGAGCACACCCTGCGGTCACCGGTGTCGGGGGTCGTCACCGCGGTACGAACGGCGGACGGAGACCAGGTGGAGGCGGAGGCGTCGCTGATAACGATCCAGGAGGACGAAACATGAGTGCGGTGGGTTTCATCGGAATCGGGATCATGGGGGGCGGAATGGCACGCAACCTCGTGGCAGCAGGCTTCGACGTCGTGGTCTGGAATCGCACCCGATCCCGGGCGGAGTCGGTCGAAGGGGCGACCGTGGCGGACTCGCCCGCCGACGTGGCGGGGCGATGCGACGTCATCCTCGTCTGCGTGTCGGACACCCCGGACGTGGAAGCCGTCGTGCGTGGCGATGACGGAATCCTGTCCGGACTGCGAGAGGGCGCGCTCGTGGTCGACCACAGCACGATCAGTCCGACCGTGACGCGCGAGCTGGCCGAGGCCGTGGCCGAGGCCGGAGCGTCATGGGTCGACGCCCCCGTGTCGGGGGGTTCGGAAGGCGCTGCCAACGGCACGCTCTCGATCATGGTGGGCGGGGACGAGACCGACGTCGCCAGGGCGATGCCGTACTTCGAGGCGATGGGCCGCACGATCACCCACGTCGGTCCGGTCGGGTCCGGTCAGCTCGTCAAGCTCGTCAACCAGATGTTGGTGGTCGTCAACCAGCTCGCCGTGTCGGAGGCGCTGCTGTTCGCCGAGGCGGCCGGTCTCGACCTCGACGCCACCCTCGAGGCGGTCACCGGCGGAGCCGCAGGTTCGTGGATGCTGGCGAATCGTGGCCCGCAGATGGTGGCCCGTGATTGGCGGCCGGGCTTCACGATCGACCTGCAACTCAAGGACCTGCGGCTGGTCCTCGAGGCAGCCGACGAGCTCGGCGTGCCGGCGCTCGGAACGTCGACCACCTTCCACCTCTACCGGACCCTGCAAGAGCAGGGGCTGGGGGCCGAGGGGAACCATGCACTGGTCAAGGCATTGGAACAGATGACCGGGATCGAAGTGGGCCGACTCCGGTGACACACCCGGGCTGGACCGGCGATCCGATCCTCGACGATCTGGCGGCCGAGACTGAGGCCCTGCTCACCGCGGTCTCCGGTCTCGGAGCGGACGACCTCGACCGCATGACACCGTCCGAGCCGTGGACCGTCCGCGACCAGCTCTCCCATCTGGCCGGGTTCGATGTGAAGGCGCGGCTCGCCGCCACCGACCCTGACCGGTTCACGGCCGAGCTCGCCGGCGACTTCGCCGACGGCGGCGACGCACTGATGGCATCGCACTTCGAGGAGGGCCGTTCGCTGTCGCCGAAACAGGTCGTGGATTGGCTCCGCCGCGAACGCGCCTCCCTGATCGAGGCATTCCGGGAACTAGACCCGGAGGAGCGCATCCCCTGGTACGGACCGCCGATGCGGGTACGTTCCTCCGCCGAGGCCCGCCTGATGGAAACCTGGGCCCATGGCGTCGACATCATCGACGCCCTCGGGATGCGGCACGAACCGACGGACCGGCTGTTCCACGTCGCCGAGCTGGGAGTGAAGACCTTCCGATTCTCGTTCCAGAACCGCGGCCTCGATGTCCCCGAGTCGCGAGTCAAGGTGGTGTTGGAGGCTCCGAGTGGGAGTGTGAGAACGTGGAACGCGGAGGCCGAGGACACCGTGATGGGGACAGTGGAAGACTTCTGTCTGGTGGTCGCCCAACGCCGGCACGTCACCGACACCGCGCTGGAGTTGCGCGGTCCGGTGGCAGAAGCCTGGATGACCCACGCCCAAGTCTTCGCCGGCCCCCCCGGCCCAGGCCGTTCCCCCCGTACCCAGGGTTCCTAGGTACGCATACGTACCGATCAGCCCACGGTACGACCGAGCGGGACGATCAGTCGACGGATCGTGGCGGCGACCATCTGAGGCCGATCGACCACGTCGGCCCAGGTGAAACGGAGCACCCGCCACCCGTGCACGGTCGCCTCGCGATCCCGAGCGCGATCGACATCGAACGCCTCCAGCTGCCCGTGATAGCGCCGACCGCCCCATTCGAGTGCCAACTGAAGGTCCGGATAAGCGTCGTCGAAACGGCGTCCAGGTGCCCACGGGATCGGATACTCGGCAACCGGCGGGGGCAGTCCGGCATCACACAGGAGCTGGCGCGCCAGACGCTCCAACTCCGACTGGTCCCTGGAAGCACCGACCCGCGACTCGAGCACCTCACGCATCGTGGTGATCCCGGGCTTGCCCCGCCGCGCCACCGACCGGACGACAGATGCGAGCGTCTCGAGATCCACCAACCGGCGGGCCGCCAGGTCGTCCACGATCGCGCCCATCATCCACGGGCGGCGCCAGGCGGCCAGATCGACCACGGTTCGTTCCGGAGTGGTCACGCGCCAGCCGGAAACGTCGACGACGTGGTCGTCGAGCAGGTCATGCGTTCGATGCGTCGTCACGCCGACGAAGTCGTGTGTGGTCCTCGTGTGCATGGTCACGACCACACGACCCTTCGGAACGCGGCTGAAACCGTGGATCTCGGCGGCGGACTCGTGTGACACCACCGCGTTCTCGTGGATCGTGATAGCAGCCAACAACAGGTCGCGGTGGTCGCGTGGAGGGATGATCCGGTACGCCCCGCGACCGACGCTCGCCCATCCGCGCCGACGGACGCGGCCCTTGATCTGGTTCTGTGTGAAGCCCCAGTCCCGGAGCATGTCACGCGTCACGACCCCGCCATGACGCGCGGCCCATTCGAGGGCGCGTCGATCACGTTCATCCATGCCGGGAAGATGCCTGCCGGCTGTGACACTTCCGGGCCGTCCGTTCTGTGGGCCTATAGGTACGCCGGCGTACCCAGGAACCCTGGGTACGCGGCGTATGCCGATCCCGGCTACAGGCTGCCGATGTCTTGGACGGTGAGGTCGTGCCAGCCGGCGAGGACGTCCTGGATCAGGGCCTCGTAGAGGTGGGGCTCGGTCAAGAACGAGTCGTGACCCTTCTCGGAGTGCAACGTGAACCGCCGCACCGGCACTCCCGCCGCCACCAGTTCCTGGTACATCTCCGTCTGCTCCTCCGGGTAGAAGCACACATCCGAATCCACCGTGAAGACCTGCCAGCGCTGATGCCGGCAGCGCGCCAGCACCTCGGTCATCGACGTGCCGCCCACCTCCTTGACCAGGTCGAAGTGCTGCCAGATCCGCATCACGATCAGGTAGGTGTTGGCGTCGAAGCGGTCGACGAACTTCTCCGAGTGGTGGAGCATGTAGGACTCGAGTGGGCTCGATATCTCATATCCGCCGAGGTCGACGTTCTGCACGACCTGGGCCTCCGCCCGGTCTGTCAGCGCCTTGAGCGAGACGAACATCTTGTGGCCGATGGTGCGAGCGATCGAGAGGCCGACATCCGGCTCGTCCCCGTCGTAGTAGTCCCCACCCCTGAAATTCGGGTCCCGCACGATCGCCATCATCTGCTCGAAGTTGAGGAGCGCCTGCAGCGTCGTGGTCCTGAGCCCCGACGCGATCGAGATCACCACCTCGACCCGTTCGGGATAGCGCGTGGCGAACACCGACGCCATCATTCCTCCCACCGACCCGCCGATCACGGCGTGGACCTTCTCGATCCCCAGCTCGTCCAGCAACCGGGCCTGCGAGTCGACGATGTCGGTCAGAGTGACTCTCGGAAATGTGGACCCGTAGCGGCGCCCGGTGGTCGGATTCACCGAGGACGGGCCGGTCGAGCCGTAGCACCCTCCGAGGTAGTTCACACACAGCACGGCGTAGCGGTCCGTGTCCATCGCCCGCCCGGGACCGATGAACCCGTCCCACCACCCTCGGTGGACATCTGCGGTCCAGCGACCGTCGACGCCCTCGACCTCACGGTTGATGCCGGCGGCGTGCTGGCTGCCGGTGATCGCATGGAACACCACGATCAGGTTGTCCCGCGCCTCGTTGAGTTCGCCGTACAACTCGTAGGCGAGCGTGACCTCGTCGAGGGTCTCTCCGCCCTGGGTGGTGAACGGCCCGTCCAGGGTGTGGAATCGGGTCGTCACCTCCCCGACGGATCGCCCTGGGTCCGTGATGTTCAGCATCGGAAACCTCAACTCCTTCGGCGCCCCTGGGCCTCTGGCGGGTCTCCGCCTTCGGTCTCATCGATCAGGCATTGGCACCGCTCGCACGGTTGCCGCGGCATCGTCGGGCCTGTCCCTCCGCCGCTCTGGATGAGCGCACGGCGAGTGTGACATTTCCTGGGAGAACGGTCAACCGGCGAGCTGTGATCGGCCGCCGACACCGAATTCGCCGCCCTCCAGCCACTCGCGCAGGATCGTGTTCAGCTCCTCGGGACGGGTGTAGTGCATGGGGTGGGCCGCACCTGCCAACTCCACCACGACCACCGGCCCGGCGATCGCTCCCGCCAGTGCCTTCCCCTCTCTCGCCGGGGTCATGCGGTCTCGCCCCCCCACCACCACCAGCGAGCGGCACCGCACCTGCGTCGCGACGGAGCCGTCCCACGAAGAACACGCCGCCAGGTCCACCCCCAGCACCGCGGCGTTCTTCTCCAGCAGCCGACGGGCGGCGGCAGGTTTCCACACCCCTGGATCGAGGTGCGCACCGAAACGGTCGCCACCCGTGTGACTCCATCCGACGACGAGGTCTGCGGCCACCGGATCCTGCTCACGGGCCGCCGCCAGCAGGTCAGGGTGCACGTGCATCCGCTGCGCCGGCGCCACCAGTGCGATCCCTTCCACGAGGTCAGGGCGGTCCGCTGCCGCCTGAGTGGCGATGAGGCTCCCCATCGAATGGCCCACGATCACGACCTTGCTCGCCCCGAGCTCCTCGACCAGCCGGATCACCCACTCCGCCATCGCCGTGACGGACTCCAACGCAGGGCCCTCGCTCCGTCCGTGACCAGGCAGATCCACCGCCGCCACCGGGTATCCCGCCGACGCCAGCCACCGCGTCTGGTACCGCCATACCGAGTGGTCGTCCGGTGCGCCGTGGACCAACAGGATGACGCCGTCCGACGGATCGAGGTCGACGCCGCCGGTGTGGAGAAAGACGGCTCGACCGTCCAGATCCACGTCACGCCCTCCCGGCGGTTCGCAACGCCCGCTCGAGGTCGGCGATCAGGTCTGCCGGGTCCTCGAGTCCGACCGACACCCGCACCAGGTCGTCGCCGATTCCGGCGGCGGCCAGTTGGTCCTCGCTCATCTGCTGGTGGGTTGTCGATGCCGGGTGGATCACCAGGGATCGAAGATCACCGACGTTGGCGAGGTGGCTGAAGACCTCGACGGACTCGATGAACCGGGCCCCGGCCGCGCGCCCCCCTTCGATCCCGAACGAGAGGATCGCGCCTGCCCCGAGTGGTAGCAGGCGCTTCGCCAGATCGTGATCGGGGTGCGACCGGAGACCCGGATACGCCACCCAGCGCACCATCTCGTGACCTTCCAGGTACTCGGCGATGCGCGTGGCGTTCGCCACGTGTCGCTCCATCCGTACCGGCAGCGTCTCGCATCCCTGGATCAGATGAAAGGCGGTGTCCGGGCTCATACACGCTCCGAAGTCCCGCAGGCCCTCTCCTCTTGCCCGGGCGGCGAACGCACCGGTACCGAACTCGTCGACGAAGTCGATCCCGTGGTACCCGGCGTACGGTTCGGTGAGGGTCGGGAACCGTCCGGAGGCCTCCCAGTCGAACGTTCCGCCGTCGACGAGCACACCCCCGATCACGACACCGTGACCGCCGATGAACTTGGTGGCGGAGTGGTAGACCAGGTCGGCTCCCCACTCGATGGGACGGCACAGGTACGGCGAGGCGAACGTGTTGTCGATCAACAGCGGTACGCCGGCGGAGTGGGCGACAGCGGCCACGGCGGGCAGGTCGAGGACGTTCATCACCGGGTTCCCGATGGTCTCGGCGATGACCAGCCGGGTGTCGTCGGTGATGGCCGCGGCGATGGCAGCGTGGTCACGCGGGTCGACGAACGTCGTCGTGATCCCGAAACGGGGGAGGGTGTTGTCGAGGAGATTGACCGTCCCGCCGTACACGGCGGACGAGGAGACGATGTGGCCACCCTGTCCCATCAGGGTCGTGATGGCGATGTGCAGTGCAGCCTGCCCGGACGCCGTCGCCACCGCCGCCACTCCCCCTTCGAGAGCCGCGATCCGTTGCTCGAAGACCGCCACCGTGGGGTTGGAGATGCGGCTGTAGATGTGGCCGGGCACTTCCAGGTTGAACAGCGAGGCGGCGTGGTCCGTGTCCCGGAACACGAAGGAGGCCGAGTGATGGATCGGAGTCGTGCGGGCACCCGTGGTCGGATCGGGCCGGGCCCCGGCGTGGATCGAGAGGGTGTCGAAGCCGGTGGTGTCGGGTCGGACCATGCCGGTCACGTTATCCCACCGATCCCGGACTCACCGTGCGGCGGCCAGCTCCACCGGGATCGCGTTCAGCACGGCATTGCCCGACAGCGGATCGATTCGGGTGTGATCGGTCAACAGGTTGACGTTCACCCCGGGCCGAGCCGAAGCCACCGACAGCCTGGATCCATCGGCGTCGTGGCCCCAGCCGTACGGCAGGCTCACCACGCCGGGGCGAACGGTGTCGGTGACCTCGGCGGTAGCAGTCAGTTCCCCGACGACCGATCGGACCGTCACGGGATCCCCGTCCTCGATCCCGATGCGGCGGGCGTCGTCGGGATGGACGTGCAACGTGCACCGCTCCTTGCCGCGCACGAGCACCTCCACGTTGTGGAGCCACGAGTTGTTGGACCGTAGATCCCTCCTGCCGACCAGCACGATCGAGTCGGTAGGGGCCCGGTTCACAGCTTCCTGCAGCCTGGGAATGTCGGACAGGATCGGCTCCGGCGCCAGTTCCACCCTGCCGGAGGGCGTGGTGACGGCGTCGGCGAAACGGGGAGTCAGTGCACCGAAGTCGATCCCGTGCGGTGACTCAGACAGAAGCTGCAGTGTCATCCCCTCCGGGTTCGATCCGAACCCGTCACCCCGATGGCCGGTGCGGATCATGAAGTCGAGGAACCTCTCGGGTATCGGCCACGGCGCCAGTTCCTTCATGATCTCGTCCGGGTCGCGGCCGTGGATCGGGGAGGCCGGGTCAGACACGGCGGTCTGGACCTGGGAGACGAGTGCCGCCTCTGAGAGGGTCGTCGGGTCGATGTCGGGTCCCATCCCGGCTGCGATCCCGGTGAGCGCCACGATCGCCTCGAACTCGGAGAGCCCGTCGTGCTCGAAGACGGCGGGTGAGTACATGGCGTACTCCCGCAGCGAGAACGCCGTGAACGAGAGGTCGTAGTGGGACTTCTCGAGCGCCGACCGACCCGGCAGGACGACGTCGGCATGCCTGGTCGTCTCGTTGACATAGAGGTCGACCGACACCATGAACTCCAGATCGGCCAGCGCCTCGTCGAGTCTGCCCGCATGAGGCGTGGTCAGCACCGGGTTGCCGGCGATGGTGACGAGCGCCCGAACCCGGCCGTCGCCGGGGGTGAGGATCTCATCCGCGAGGGTGGCCACGGGCAGCTCACCCATGGTCTCGGGGAGGTTTCGCACGCGGCTATGGAACCGCCCCTGCCGGAACGGTCGGGACTGTCGCCGGGCGGGCTGGTGCAGACCGATGGGGAACATGGCCCCACCAGGACGGTCGAGGTTTCCCGTGATGACGTTCAGCACGTCCACCGCCCATGCGGCCAGTGTCCCGTACTCGACGGTGTGGGTGCCGAGGCGGCCGTACACGCACGCCGACGGGGCAGCGGCCAGATCCCGGGCGATCTCCCTGGTGACATCGGCCGCGACATCGGTGAAGGATGCCGTGACCTCCGGGGCGAAGCCCCCCACCATCCGGCGAACCTCGTCGAGGCCCTCCACCGGCACCATCTCGAGGGAGACGAGCTCCTCCTCGAAGATGGCGTGGATCAACGACGTCAGCCAGGCGGCGTCGGTGCCCGGGCGGATGGCGATGTGGCGCGTCGCCATGTCGGCGGTCTTGGTCCGCCGCGGGTCGACGACGACGAGCTCACCTCCCCGGTCTCGCAGAGCCTGCAGCCGTCCCGGCCAGTCCGGGGCGGTGGCAAGGCTTCCGTTCGACTCCAGCGGATTGGCTCCGAGCATCAACAGGAAGTCGGTCCTGTCCACGTCCGGGACCGGGATGGCGGCAGGATGGCCGAACATGTACGCGCACGCCACGTGCTTCGGGATCTGGTCGACAGTGTCCGCCGTGTAGATGTTGCGAGTCCCGAGGGCCTTGGCAAACGGCCTGATCGCCAGCAGGTTGTGGAAACCGTGGGCGTTCGGGTTGCCCACGTAGAGCGCCACCGCGTCACGCCCGTGCGACTCGAACACCGCCCGCAGGCGCCGATCGATCTCGGCGAGCGCCTCCGACCAGCTCACCTCGACGAATGCTCCGCCGCGCTTGACGAGCGGAGTCCGGATGCGATCGGGATCGTCGTGCAGGCGTCCCAGCGTCGTGCCCTTCGGGCAGAGAAAGCCTCCCGAGAACGGGTTGTCGCGATCGCCCCGAATCAACTTCACCCCGCCCTCTTCGACCGTGATCTCGAGACCGCAGGTGGCCTCGCACAGCGGGCAGGTTCGATAGGCGGTCCGCGTCATCAGGCTCCTCCGGTACGGATCCGGCGCGGAATCTACCGGTAGATTCCGCCGGATGGAGTTCCTGGTGACCGGCGCATCCGGCATGCTCGGCCGCCGGGTCGCAGCCCTCGCCGAGGAGCGCGGCCACTCCGTCCGCAAGCTGAGTCGCTCCGACCGGCCCGGTGACGGCTGGTTGCGCGGTGACGTGGTCTCGGGCGATGGCCTGGAGGCCGCTGGAGCAGGCGCCGAGGTGATCCTCCACTGCGCATCCAACCCGCGGCGGCACCGGACCACGGACATCGCCGGCACCCGACATGTGGCGGCGACCGCCGCCACGTCCGGGGCGCTGCTCGTGTTCCCCGGCATCGTCGGGTCCGACCTGATCCCCCTCGGGTATTACCGGTCGAAGACCCGCGCAGAGGAGGTACTCGCCTCCTCCGGATGTCGCTTCACGATCCAGCGGTACACGCAGTTCCACGAGCTGCTCTGGAAGTTCCTCGACGTCCTCACCCGACCCCCCGTCGTGACCATCGTCCCCAACGACACCCGATTTCAGGTGCTCGACACCGACGTGGCGGCCCGGCTGATGCTGGAGGCGGCCGAGGCCGGTGAGGTGGGCAGACTGCCGGACGTGGGAGGGCCCACCGTCTACGACGCCAAGGAGCTGGCCCAATCGGTGTCGCGAGCACTGGGACGGCGGCGGCGAGTGGTCGGGGTCAACATCCCGGGGGTGACCGGGGCGGCGTTCCGGGCCGGTGCGAACCTCACCGAGACGCGGGACCATTCGGGAGCGACGTGGAACGAGTTCGTGGCATCGAAGCTCGGTGCCTAGGACTCCGCTCGATCGGCGTGTTCGGCCGCGATCTCGTCGAGGATGTCCTGGGCCCTGACGAGATGCCCCCGCACCGCGAAACCGTGGGCTGCGTCGCGGGGCTGGTTCCCCTCCTTGATCCGCTTGGCCGCGGTGCGGGCGTGGGAGGCGCCCTTCTCCATCTCGGCCGCCAGCTCGCGGTAGCGCTCGACCTGCCGGGTCTGTGCCGGACTGAGTGCCGGTTCGACGACCGGACTCGTCGTCGGTGCGGCCGGCCTGACCACCGGCCCCTCCTCGATCACTGCCTTCGCCTCGCCGAGGGTGAACCGACCGTGGGTCACTTCGCGGCCCACGACGACGCCGCCCAGTCTCCGTTCGTTCTCTTCGATCCCCAGTATCTCCCGCAGATCGTCCAGGTTCCTCACCCCGCCCGCCGCGATCACCGGCTCGGATACCGTCCGCAGCGCCTCGGCCAGGATCTTCTTGTCCGGCGGCTCGATCAGGGCGTCCCGTCCTGCCTCGGCGATGAGGAACGAGACCGCTCCCGCCGAGCTCATCTCGAGCAGCACCTCCTCCAGGAATCGGCCCGAGTTCTTCGTCCAGCCGCGTGTGGCGATCTCCTCGTTGGGACGGACGTCCAGCGACACCACGATCTTGTCCGGGTGATCGCGGCACAGATCCCAGACCATGTTCTGGTCCTCGATCGCGGCAGTGCCCATCACCACCCGCCAGGCGCCGGCATCGATGAGGCGCGCCGCCTCCACGTGGGAACGCACGCCGCCGGCCACCTGCACCGGGCCGTCCACGGCCTTGATCAGACGGTCGATGAGGTCCCGGTTCCGGTAGTCGCCCCGGGCGGCCGCATCCAGATCGACGACGTGAATGGCGTCCGCTCCCTGCTCGCGCCACGTGCGCGCCCGCGAGATCGGATCGTTGTCGAGAGTGATCGCATTCGAGACGTCACCCCGCGGGAGGCGGACCGATCTGCCCTCCAGGATGTTCACACGGGCGTAGAGATCCACGTTTCCTCCAACCGCTGGTCCGGGCCGAGCCTACGCGGCCGAGCGAGACGGTGTCGGGACGAGATCAAGCCGGCGCCAACCCCAGCCGCTCCTCGGCGGCATCGAGTCGCTGCGGCGTGTCGAGCACGCCGGCGAACAGGTCGCCGGTTGCTCGCAGCCTGCCCCACAGGTTCTCGATGGTGTAGTGGCCGTTGCGGACCTCGCCGACCTCCTCCCACCGCAAGGGGATGGACACCGGGGCCCCTGGCCGCGGCCGCACCGAGTACACCGACGCGATGGTCTGTCCGAATGCGTTGCGGTTGTGGTCGATGAAGACTCGCCCCTTCCGCTTCGGGATGTCCCAGGCCATCGTCACGTCGTCGGGGTTGGCGGCCGCCAGCAATTCCCCGATGGCCCCCACGAACCGTCTCACCCGGTCGTGGGTGTGGACCGGATCCAAGGGGACGTAGACGTGCATTCCCTTCGATCCTGACAGCTTGGGGACGCCGACCAGGTCGAGTTGGCCGAGAATCGTGCGCACCATCCCGGCGGTGGTGATCACCTGCTCCCAGGTCGATCCCTCTGCCGGGTCGAGATCGAAGATCGCCAGGTCGGGGTGGTCGAGGTTCTCGACCCGGGAGTGGAATGGGTGCATCTCGATGCAGCCCATGTTGGCGAACCACATGAGAGCCTGCGGGGAGTCGGCCAGCAGGAACTCGATGTCACCCCCCATCGAGTCGGAGTGGACGGTGCCGGTCGCCATCCACTCAGGCTGGTGGCCGGGAGCGCGCTTCTCGTAGAAGGAGGGGCCGTCGATGCCGTCGGGATAGCGGGACATCGACAGCGGCCGTCCGGCCAGGTGCGGGAGCAGGAGACCCGACACGGAGGCGTAGTACTGGACGAGGTCGCCTTTGGTGAATCCTTCCGGAAACAGGGGTTTGTCGATGTTGCTGAACGTCAGGGGTCGCGGGCTCTGAAGCAGCCTCCAGCGGTCCGACTGTTTCTCGACCCGGACCGTGGCGGGTGCCTCGGTCAGTCGAGCCGAGATGGGGGTGCCCGGGGGAGCCGATCCGGCGGCGATCGCTGCGCGCATCTCCTCCCAGATCACTCGGTGACTGTCGTCGTCCCGGGACTCGGAGATCACGACCATCGGCATGTCCGTCGCCATCGCCGCCTCGACGAGAGGGGCGATCCGCAACGTCCCCTCGCCATAGGCGGTGTGTTTGATCTCGCCGTGGGGCCCGAACACGTTGTCGCTGAACTGACACTGGAGCGGGCTGACCTTCACCGGGTCGAACGACTCGCGGACGAATCCGAGGACGGCCGCGAACGCGTCCATCGAGGTGAGCCCGCCTCCGGTCATGGCGTGGACGTGGGCCCAGTCGACGATCGGACGGACGAACGGGTATTCGGCGGAGAGGACCGCGATGTCGCCGAGCGTGCCGAAGCCGCGGTCGTTGCCCGCCGTCTCCAACCCGAGCGACACGCCGAGACCGCCCACTTTCGAGCCGATCCAGTCGAGGCGGCGGCGGATCATCTCGAACAGTTCCTCCGAGGTGTGCTCACCCTTGGCGCCCGGGTGGGCACAGATGATGGATGCACCCAGTTCCGCCCCGAGCTTCATCGTGTGTTCGATGGCGGCCACCGTCTGCTTGGCGCGGTCCTCGTCGGACACCGTGAGAGACCCGAAGTAGGGGGCGTGGGCGCTCAGTGCGATTCCCCGCGCCGCGGCCAGTGCCCCGAAGGCGGCGCACTGCTTCTCCTTCCAGGGGAATCCGGAGGTGAACCCGAGTTCGAACGCTCCGTGGCCGGCCTCGACGAGCCGGTCCAGGTACTCCTCGTGGGAGACGTCGTCGGGGGGCAGACCGGATATCCCGTAGGTGAGCATTGCCGACATTGTGGTGGCCCCACCGTTCTGTGGGCCGAAAGGTACGCCGGCGTACCTCCGTACCCAGGGTTCCTGGGTACGCCGGCGTACCCAGGAACCCTGGGTACGGGGAGGATCGGTCCCGACTACGGGTCGGGTCGGGAGGCGGATACGTTTCGGGGGATGGTCGAAGCATCCCCCGTCGGTGTACTGCTCCTGCAGCTCGGAACACCGGATTCCACCGACGTCTCAGACGTCCGCACGTACTTGCGGGAGTTCCTGTCCGACTCGCGGGTGCTGGACCTCCCCGCCCCGGCCAGGTGGCTCCTCCTGAACGCCGTCATCCTCCCGTTCCGCCCGCGCCGCTCGGCCGAGGCGTACGAGAAGGTGTGGACCGACCGGGGGTCGCCACTGATCCTGCACACCGAAGCGCTCGCCGACCGCCTGCAGTCGGTGCTCGGGGACGGGTACCGGGTGACCTACGGCATGCGCTACCGACACCCTTCCATCAGCTCAGCAGTGGCCGAGCTGGAACAGGCCGGCTGCCGGCAGATCGTCCTCCTGCCCCAGTTCCCCCAGTACGCCTCCGCCAGCGGGGGCTCGGCCGTGCAACTGGCGCTGGAAGTGATCGGCTCGCGCTGGAACGTGCCCGATGTCCACACGGTCGGGTCGTTCTTCGACGATCCGGGATTCCTCGACTCCGCCGCCGGAGTCGCCGCACCGCTGCTCGACCAGTTCCGGCCCGACCACGTCGTGTTCAGCTACCACGGGCTGCCCGAGAAGCAGATCCGCAAGAGCGACCGGGCGGGTGACCGGTGCCTGGAGAACTCCTGGTGCTGTGACTCGATGAACGAGAAGAACGCCTTCTGTTACCGGGCACAGTGCTTCGCCACGACCAGAGGGCTGGTGTCCCGCCTGGGTCTGAGCGACGACTCCACCTCCACCACGTTCCAGTCTCGCCTGGCCGGCCAGAAGTGGATCGAGCCCTACACCGACAAGGTCCTCCCCGAGCTGTTCGACGCCGGCGTGCGGCGGTTGGCGGTCCTGACGCCTTCGTTCACGGCCGACTGTCTGGAGACGATCGAGGAAATCGGCATCCGGGGACGTGCTCAATGGGAGCGGTTGGGCGGTGATGCCTTCCTGCTGGTGCCCTGTGTCAACTCGGACGAGCGCTGGGTCGAGG
>DATHWB010000289.1:0-5906 GCA_035460965.1 Acidimicrobiia bacterium | reverse complement strand
CCGGTTCGATCCCGGCACGGCGCAGTTCCTCGTCGGAGTCGACCAGACGTTCGGCGGTCGACCGTCCGAGCGGGGAGCTGTCGGTGTCGCCGATCGCCCTCCGGATCAACTCCATGAGTCTCGCCCAGCTGGCCGCCGATCCCTCCCCGAGCACCGCGCCGTCCGTTACGTCGATCAGTTGGAAATACGGGGTCCCCGGCACCCGAAACGCGTCCCACGTCTCCGAGGACAGCAGCGTGAGAACGTGGCGCGGGGCCAGGCGGCTCAGGTCCGATGGGCTCTCCTCGTGGGCTCCTTTGGTGACGATGACCGGTCGAATGTCAGGATGCGGGAGCTCCAGCTCCTTGTCGAACGAGGACCAGAACGACCGGCAGGTCGTGCACCCGCTGGAGAGGAAAGCCGCCAGGACGAAGCCGCGCGAGCCGCGCAGAGCGACCGTCCGCGCCTCGCCCTCCAGAGTGAGGCCGGCCAGGGTGTCGACCGGGACGGATCCCGCCGACCGTCGGGTCGGACCGAGCCCGATCCCCGGGGTGGCGGATCGCGCTCCATCGCCTCCGCGTTCGATGCGGTCGAGCGTCCGGAGGATGTCGGCGTGCGATCGGAGCAGGCCGGCGACCAGCACCGCCAGCAGGAGGATGACGATCCCCTCGATGATCACCAGCGCAAGCATCAGCGGCGCCTCCACACGACCGGCCGGTCGCCGGCCGCGCCGAACGTGAACTGGCGGGTCTGCGGCGTCCCGAAACCGTCGGAGATCCTCCAAACCCCGCTGTCGAAGAGCCCCGGACCGTCGATGCCGTCGCCGTTCCAGTCGCCGACGACCGGGATTCCGGCGGCTGAGCCGAAGTCGAAGTCGTGATCGGGTTGTCCCGGTGTGGCCGTGTTCCGCAGTATCCAACGTGAGCCGCGGACGACGCCGATGCCGTCGCGTCCCGAGCCCGTCCAGTCACCGACGACAGGCAGATCCCCGGCCTGCCCGAACACGAACGAGATGTCCGCAACGCCCGACGCATTGCGCGTGCGCAGACGCCACTCCCCGCCCTTGAAGACCCCCACGGTGTGGACGCCGTTCCCCACCCAGTCGCCTGCCACGGGGATGTCCCCTGGTCGTCCGAATTCGATGACGAGGTCGGGCTGGCCGCCTCCCTCGATCTGGCGGATGTACCAGGTGAGGGTCTCCCTCCCGGCGATGCCGTGTCTGGCTCCTCGCACGACGGCGGCGGTGGCGACGCCCGAGCCGAGCCAATCTGCCATGAGCGGGACGTCGCCCTCGATCCCCAGCACGAACTGCTGCTGGGCCGGTCCCGAGTCGAGGGTCGTGCGGAGCATCCAGGTCGAGTTGCGGACCACCGCCGGACGCGCCTGGTAAGGCCCGCGCGGCGGACGAAGGCAGGCCGAGTCGTGCGTGGCGGTCTGGTCGTCCCTGGCGTCGGTGGTGGTGCAGGTGGAGTCCCATTCCCAGGGGGGCACACACGTGACGACTCGACAGACGATCGGGCCGATGCATGGGAGGTGCTGGTTGCACTGCCCATATCGGAACCGGGTGCAACAGGTCTTCCAGAGGTCGCAGTTGTCGTGGTCGCAATGGCAGTTGCAGGCGACGCAGTCGTCGCTGCACGTCCCGGATGGGTCACAGCCGCACGCCCCGCAGCTCTCCGTGTGACAGTCCATGTAGTACCGGGATCCCGTCCCGCAGTAACCGGATCCTTCGGCCCGCCACCAGCCGCCGACCACCGATCCGGGCGGGCACGTGTTCACGCCGGTCGACGTGCAACAGAACTCCGTCCACCCCGACCGGCATGGCGCTCCCGGCGGGCAGTCGTTGGGGAGGACGATGGCCTGATAGGCCGAGATCGGTCGGAGGGCGTACGCCATCGGGGCGGTCACGATGGCCGACCCAGCCAGGGCTACCCGACGGAGGAACCCACGTCGGCTGGTGCGCTCCCCCATCGTGCGGGCGGCGTATTCGGCGAGACGCCTGCTCATCGACCGGCTCGCAGGACCGCCGGCAACTCGGACATGATGACCGCCAGGAGAAAGGACCCGATGGCCACGAACCCGACGTATGGCACTCCCGCTCCCGGCTGCTCGGCGAGCATCGCCAGGACGTCCATCCCACCGACCGCCGCGACGAGAGCGGCCGAGGCGGCGGCGGTGAGATTCACCAGGAGGTGGACCGCTCCGGGCGGGGTGTCCGCCCGCCCGAAACATCCGCACGACTGGATCGGCAGGCGTCGGGCGAGTGCGACTGCGACGAAGCCGGCGAAAGCGGCGTAGGTGACCGCCACCGCGCCTGCCGCCCAGGGAGACGGCCACACGACGACGGCGACGACGACTGCCACCTCTGCGGTCGCCAGTGATAGCACTGCCTGGCGCGACGATGGGAGCCCGGCGGCGCGCAGCGCACCACGAGTCGGCTCCGGGTCCCGGAACTTGCTTCCCCCGCTCAACGCAAGGAGGGCGACGGCGATGAGGAACCACCCCTCCAACATCACGACGAGGCTAGCTACCGGGACGTAGCCCACTGCCGCACTCGTACCGTGGGTACGCTCCCGGCGCATGTCGTATCGGCTCGATCACCTCGACCTTCTGGAGTCCGAAGCGATCCACGTCATTCGAGAGGCGGTCGCCGAATCGGAGCGGCCGGTGGTGCTCTTCTCCGGTGGCAAGGACTCGGCGGTCGTGCTGCGGCTGGCGGTGAAGGCTTTCGCCCCGGCCAGGCTTCCCTTCCCGGTCATGCACGTGGACACCGGACACAACTTCCCCGAGGTCATCGAGTTCCGGGATCGAACCATGGCGGAGCTGCAGGTCGAGCTGATCGTGGCGTCGGTTCAGGAGGCCGTCGACGAGGGACGCGTCGTCGAGGAGACCGGCCCGCGGGCGTCCCGCAACCGGCTCCAGACCGAGACGCTGCTCACCGCCATCGAGCGCCACCGATTCGACCTGCTCTTCGGAGGGGCCAGGCGGGACGAGGAGCGAGCGCGGGCGAAGGAACGGGTGTTCTCCCACCGCGACGAGTTCGGGCAATGGGACCCGAAGAACCAGCGGCCCGAGCTCTGGAACCTCTACAACGCCCGGAAGCGAGCCGGCGAGCATCTGCGGGTCTTCCCCATCTCCAACTGGACGGAGATGGACGTCATGCAGTACGCCAAGCGCGAGGCGATCGAATTGCCCTCGATCTACTTCGCCCACTCGCGCAAGGTGTTCCAGCGGGATGGGATGTGGATGGCGGAGAGCGCCTACCTGAATCCGGTGGACGGCGAGGAGGTGGAGGAGAGGATCGTCCGCTTTCGGACGGTCGGTGACATGACCTGCACGGCGGCGCTGGAGTCGAGTGCCGCCTCGCTCGACGACGTCATCGCCGAGGTGTCCGTGAGCCGCACCTCGGAGCGGGGTGCGAGCCGCGCCGACGACCGCACGTCGGAAGCGGCGATGGAGGACCGCAAGCGCGAGGGCTACTTCTGATGGAGCTCGTGCGCCTCGCCACCACGGGCTCGGTCGACGACGGCAAGTCGACCCTGATCGGGCGGCTCCTGCTCGACACCAAACAGATCTTCGAGGACCAGTTGCTGGCGGTGGAGGAGGCTTCCCGCCGGCGGGGAGGGGACTACGTGGACCTCGCCCTGCTCACCGACGGCCTCCGGGCCGAGCGGGAACAGGGCATCACGATCGACGTGGCGTACCGCTACTTCGCCACCCCCAAGCGGGCGTTCGTCCTCGCCGACACTCCGGGGCACATCCAGTACACCCGCAACATGGTGACCGGCGCGTCGACCGCCGACGTGGTGATGCTGCTCGTCGACGCTCGCAACGGCCTGCTCGAGCAGACGAAGCGCCACGCGTTCGTCGCCTCCCTCCTCGGTGTTCCCCACCTGGTGTTGTGCGTCAACAAGATGGATCTGGTCGGATACGACCAGGCGGTCTTCGACCGGATCGCAGATGAGTTCCGGGAGTTCGCCGCCAAGCTGCAGATCACCGATCTCCGGTTCGTCCCCGTGTCGGCCCTGGAAGGGGACAACGTCGTCGAACCTTCGGACCGAATGCCCTGGTACCGCGGCCCTTCCGTGCTCGGCCTGCTCGAGGAGATCCATGTCGCCTCCGACCGCAACCTGATCGACTGTCGGTTCCCCGTGCAGTACGTCATCCGACCCCACCTGCTCGACCACCAGGACTATCGGGGCTACGCCGGCCAGATCGCCGGCGGCACCTGGCGGGTGGGTGACGAGGTGGTGGCCCTCCCGTCCGGTTTCACCACTCGCATCTCCGCCATCGACTCGCCGCACGGACCGCTGGACGAGGCCGTGCCGCCGATGTCGGTGACGCTGCGGCTGGAGGACGAGATCGACATCAGCAGGGGCGACATGATCTGTCGGGTGCACAACCGGCCGCACGTTGGTCAGGACATCGAGGCGATGGTGTGCTGGATGACACCGGACCTGGTGCTCCGGCCCGGGCAGAAGCTGGCGATCAAGCACACGACCCGCTGGGGCCGCGCCCTCGTCCGTGAGTTGCACTACCGACTCGACGTCAACACCCTCCACCGGGACGAATCGGCCGAGGGTCTGGAACTGAACGAGATAGGACGCGTCGCACTCCGGACCACCGTGCCGTTGCTGTACGACGAGTACTCGCGCAATCGCACCACAGGTTCGTTCATCCTGGTCGACGAGTCCACCAATGGCACCGTCGGAGCGGGCATGATCATCGGGCCGTCGTGAACGAGATCGTCTGGCACCCGGGCAAAGTGGGCCGCGATCGGCGAGCACGGGTGACCGGCGGGCCAGGGGCGACGGTGTGGCTCACGGGGCTGTCCGGCAGCGGGAAGTCCACGATCGCCCACCACCTGGACGAGCGACTGGTGGCGTCGGGGCGGGCGGCGTATGTACTGGACGGCGACAACGTCAGGCACGGTCTCAACGCCGACCTGGGATTTTCCCCGGCCGATCGCACCGAGAACGTGCGGCGGGTGGGCGAGGTCGCCCGGCTGATGGCCGATGCAGGACTGGTGGTGGCGGTGCCTGTCATCTCCCCGTATCGGGAGGGTCGCCAACGGGTTCGGGAGGCACACGACGCCGCCGGTCTGCCGTTCCTCGAAGTCTGGGTGTCCACGCCACTGGACGAGTGTGAGCGCCGCGACACCAAGGGCATGTACGCCCGGGCACGGGCGGGGGAACTCCCCGACTTCACCGGGGTCGATGCCCCATACGAGGAACCGGAGGCCGCCGATCTGGCCCTCGACACGACGATCCTCGACGTCGAGCAGTGCGTCGATCGCATCGTTCGATCGTTGCCCTGACCCGCGAGGTCCTGCGCTCCGGCAGGTCCGGTACCCTCGCCGCCATGTCCGTTTCACTCGAGCAACTCGCCGTCAACACCGTCAAGGGCCTCGCCATGGACGCCGTCCAGCGTGCGAACTCGGGTCATCCGGGCATGCCGATGGGAATGGCAGACATCGCCGTCACGTTGTGGAGCCGCTTCCTGGTGGTCGACCCCGACGATCCGACGTGGGTGGACCGCGATCGTTTCGTGGTCTCCAACGGCCACGGATCGATGCTCCTCTACTCGCTCCTCCACCTGGCCGGGTTCCCCCTCGACATGGACCAGTTGAAGGCGTTCCGGCAGTGGGGGAGCCACACGGCCGGCCACCCGGAGATCGACCACGACCTCGGTATCGAGATGACGACCGGGCCGCTGGGTCAGGGCTTCGGCACAGGAGTGGGTATGGCGATCGCCGAAGAGCATCTGCGTGCCCGGTTGGGCGCGGCGCTCGTCGACCACCACACCTATGGCTTCGTCTCCGACGGCGACCTGCAGGAGGGGATCAGTGCCGAGACCGCTTCGCTGGCGGGCCACCTCGGACTCGGCCGGCTCATCTACTTCTACGACGACAACGAGATCTCGATCGA
>DATHWB010000288.1:0-21638 GCA_035460965.1 Acidimicrobiia bacterium | reverse complement strand
CGCGACTCAGCCTGCGGTTTGGCAGATGCCGACGGATAGGTCTGTTCCTGAGTCGTCCACCTCCGTCCGGGGGCAGGCCGAGCGACGAGGCAAGGAGATCCATGGTCGCAGAAGGGCGCACTTCGAACACCGGTTCCTGCCCGAAAGGGCGAGTCGAACATCTGTTCGATACACTGCGAGCATGGCCGGAGCTCACATCCTCCACGTCGATCTCGACGCCTTCTATGCCTCGGTCGAACAACTCCTCGACCCCTCCCTGCGCGGCAAGCCGGTCCTGGTCGGAGGTGGAGTCGTGCTGGCGGCGTCATACGAGGCCCGAGCGTTCGGGGTCTCGGCCCCCATGGGAATCAGAGCGGCACTCGCCCGCTGCCCGCAGGCGATCGTGGTCGAAGGGTCGTTCGGTCGATATCGCGAGTTCTCCGAACGGGTCATGGACATCTGTCGAGATTCCACTCCCCTCGTCGAACAGATCTCCGTCGACGAAGCGTTTCTCGACGTCTCGGGCACGGAGCATCTCCTTGGTACCCCGCGAGCGATCGGATCGGAGATCCGGCGACGAGTCCGGGTCGAGATCGGACTGCCCATCTCCGTCGGAATCGCTCGCACCAAGTTCCTGGCCAAAGTGGCGTCTGCCCAAGCCAAGCCCGACGGCATGATCGAGGTCCTTCCGTCCGACGAACTGAGGTGGCTCCACGCACTGCCCGTTCGCGTCATGTGGGGAGTCGGGCCGGTGATGGAGCGCTCACTCGAGCAACTCGGCATCTCCAGCGTCGGTGACCTCGCCGACACACCGATCGAGCTTCTCGCCAGCCGGCTGGGCAGAGCCACCGCCGCCCACCTCCACGCGCTGTCCCGGAATCGCGATCCCCGGCCGGTCGTCCTTCACACGGCGGGCAAGTCGGTCGGCGCCCAATCGGCGCTGGGTCGAGGCACCGCCGATCCGCATGAGCTCTCGGCGGTCCTCCTCGGGTTGGCCGATCGGGTCGCTCGCCGGCTCCGGAAGAAGGACCTGGCAGGCAGGACCGTCACCGTGCGCGCCCGATTCGCTGACATGAGCAGTCACACGCGCGCCGCCACCCTCGCCAGCGCGGTGTCCACGACAGCAGCCCTGCACCGGTGCGGAATTCCCCTGCTCGACGAGGCTCGAGCCGAGGTGATCGGCCCCATCACCCTCGTCGGGATCTCGGTGTCCAGACTCGAGCGTCGACGGGCGCTCCAACTGGAGCTCCCGTTCGACGTGGGCGACCCCACGCGGGCCGGGAGCCAGCGGGGTGCCGCTGCGCTGATGATCGACGAGCAACTCGATGCAGCCCGGGCGAGGTTCGGCACCGAAGCCGTCGGGCGAGCGTCCGTGCTGCTCTCCACGCGCGGCAGGGTGGCGGATGCCTTCAGGGAGCTGGCCGAGAAGGACTAGGGACGTCGACGAGTGATGAGAAAGCTCTCGTCCCGGAACCAGACCCCACCGTGCTTCTCGATCACCTTCCGCGTCACTTCTAGGTAGGCACCCGTCGCCATGGCTTCGGAGAGTCGAGCCGCGTCGATCTGGGCCACATAGGCGGCGGACGAGAACGCCGCCACCAGCGACGAGGTGCCGATGTGCTCCATCTCCTGGGAGGGCATCGTGTGCATCGAGTACTCGAAGATCGAGTCGTCGTCGTCCAGGACGTGGAACTCGAGGCCCTCTCCATCCAGCTGGCGGCGTGCCTCATCGACGATCTCGCGCCGACCGAACGGAAACGGCGTCTCGTCGGGCCACACTCCCTTGACGATGTCGCAACCGGGATCACCGCCGTACGACTGGATGCCGACCAGGCGGCCACCAGGGGCGAGTGCCCGGGCCAGCGGTACGACCACGAGGCGCACCTTCTTCTCCACCGGGGTCTTGGCCCGGTAGGCCTGGGACATGACGATGAGGTCGTAACCGTCGTCATAGCCCTCCGGGCGGGGAATCGTGTTCTCGAGGATGAACCGCCGATCCCGGCGGTAGAGCACCAACACCGACGGATGGCGGTGTATCGGATTCCCGGTCGTCGGGCTGGTGTCCACTTGCCAATCGTCTGCCAGACGGTCGAACAGACCCCGGATCTGTGTGCTGAACTCGTGGGAGGTCTTGCCGTCGAGGGCGACCTCGGTCCAGCGCACCGGATCGCCGTTGGCGGGTCGCAGGGACGGCGCCTCACTGAAGCGCATGTTGGTCACCACGAATACGAGCTCCGGGTGCTCGATGAACCGGTCCGGGATGCGGGTGAGCGCCTGTCTGACGTCCTCGATCGAGATCTCCTTGGCGACGACGAGCCACGGGATGTGCGGCTCGTCGACGTGGATGCGGCGCATCAGGTGATCGAGCACCGACGCGTCCCCCATTCCGGCGTCGAACATTCGGAGGCCGGGCTGGGTGATCGTCAGGTGGTCGACCTCACGCCCCAGCCGATCCGCCACCACCTTCTTCTCGTCGGTGGCGTGGACGAACATCGTGTACGCGGCGCGGGTGTCGAAGAAGCGCTGCTCGTCGGTCGGTGCGGTCATGCCCCCGCATTCTCGCGCACCCACCGACGCTCGCGATCAGGGCGGGCCGAACCCTGGGTTCGCCAACACACTGGTTGTGTTCGAGAGCCCACAGAACGAAGCGGCCCCCGCTTCGTTCTCGTACCCAGGGTTCCTGGGTACGGGGATACGTCAGCGGAGGGGTATGGGGAGGACGGCGTCCTGGGCGAGGGTGGTGACGACCGGGCCGTCGGGGGTGATGCACACCGTGTGCTCCCAATGGGCGGAGAGCGACCCGTCCGCGGTCCGGACCGTCCACTGGTCGTGGTCGACCTTGGTGGCGGAGCCGCCCAGATTGAACATCGGCTCGATGCAGAGGGCCATGCCGCGACGGAGCTTCATGCCTTTGCCACGCACGCCGTAGTTCGGGATCTGCGGCTCCTCGTGCATCTGGCGACCGATGCCGTGTCCGACGTACTCCTGCACGATGCCGTAACCGGCGGCCTCACCGACCTCCTGGATCGCGGCACCGATGTCGCCCACCCGGTTGCCGTGCTTCACCTCGGCGATCCCGGCCCACATCGCCCGCTCGGTGGTCTCGATCAGCCGGGCGACCTCGGCGGAAACCTCGCCGATGGCCATGGTGAAGGCAGCGTCGCCGTGATAACCCTGATAGATCGCACCGGAGTCGATCGCCAGGATGTCGCCCTCCTGGAGCCGGTACTCACCGGGGATGCCGTGCACGATCACGTCGTTGGGCGACGCGCAGATGGTCGCCGGGAACCCGTGGTAGTCCAGGAAGGAGGGAGTGCAATCGTGGGACTCCAGCACCCGGCGGGAGATCTCGTCGAGTTCCAACATCGACACACCCGGCCGGGCCGCCTCACGGATGGCGGCGTGCACCGCCGCTACGCACCGACCGGCCACCGCCATGAGTTCGAACTCGCGAGAGGACTTGATGGTGATCATCAGACCTCGAGGACGGCGAGCACCCGCTCTGTGATCTCCTCGATCTCACCGGCGGCGTCGACGCGTCGGACCAGACCTTTGGCGTCATACCGCCCGACGAGGGGCTCGGTCTGCTCCGCGTAGACCTCGAGACGGGTGCGGATGGTCTCTTCGGTGTCGTCCGCCCGACCGCGGTCGAGCATGCGAGCGACGACTTCGTCGGTGTCGATCTCGAACAGCACCACGGCGTCGAGCCCGTCGTCACCGAGGAAGTCGTCCAGCGCCTCGGCTTGCGGAACGGTGCGAGGAAAACCATCGAGGATGTATCCGTCGGCGGCATCCGGCTCGGCGATGCGGGCCTCGAGCATTTCGATCACGATCTCGTCGGAGACGTACGCCCCCGACTCCATGATCTCCTTGACCCGGCGGCCCAGGTCCGTCGACTCGTCGAGAGCCCGGAACATGTCCCCTGTTGAGACGTGGGCGATACCGAGCTTCTCGGCCACCCGGGCGGCCTGCGTTCCCTTGCCGGCGCCCGGTGGCCCGACGAACAGCAGTCTCACGAGAGGATTCCTTCGTAGTTACGCATGGTCAGCTGGCTCTCGATCTGCTTCATCGTCTCGAGGGCGACGCCCACGACGATCAGGATCGACACACCGGAGAAGCTGATGGCGATATTCCAGATCAGCCCGGCGATGGCCGGCAGGACGGAGATGGTCGCCAAGAACAGGGACCCCGGCAGCGTGATCCGGTTGAGGATGTGGCCGAGATGCGCCGAGGTCTGGCGCCCCGGACGGACGCCAGGGATGAAACCGCCTTGCCGCTGGATCATCTCGGACTGCTTCACCGGATCGAACTGGATGGCGGTGTAGAAGTACGTGAAGAACACGATGAGGGCGAACAGGACGATCACGTACCAGATCGAGATCTGACCGCCTGCGCCGCCACCCAGGTTGGTGTCGACCCACGTCCGGATCTGCTGGACGATGCGCCCGTCGCTCGGAATGGCGGTGACGATCAGCGCCGGGAAGAGCATGACCGACGTGGCGAAGATGACGGGGATGACGCCCGCCGTGTTGACCTTGATCGGGATGTAGGTCGACTGGCCACCCATCACCCGACGCCCGCGCACCCGCTTGGCGAACTGGATGGGGATGCGACGCTGAGCCTGATCCATGTAGATGATCGACACGATCATCGCCACGAAGATCAGCATGATGACGGCGAAGCGAATCCAGAGCCCGACGGCGGCGGTCTGTCCCCAGATCTGGCCGAACACGAAGGGGAACTGGGAGAGGATCGAGACGAAGATCAGCAACGACATCCCGTTCCCGACGCCCCGCTGGGTGATGAGCTCGCCCAGCCACATGACGAAGGCGGTCCCGGCCGTCATCGTGAGGACGATCAGGGCGACCAGACCCGGGCTGTAGTCCGGAATGAGGTCGATTCCGCCCGTGAACGTTCCCACGTGGAACAGGAACGTGAAGCCGGTCGACTGGATCAGGGCCAGGATCACGGTGAGGTACCGGGTCCACTGGGTGATCACCTTGCGGCCGGCCTCTCCCTCCTCCTGCAGCGCCTGGAGGCGAGGGATCACGACGGCCAGGAGCTGCATGATGATCGAGGCCGTGATGTACGGGAGGATCCCCAGCGCGAACACCGACAGTTGCTCCAACGCCCCACCCGAGAACAGGTTGAGGAGGCCGTAGATGCCACCGACCTGCTGCTGTGCCTGGAACAGGCGCAGTGCATCGAGGTCGATTCCGGGGACCGGGATCGTGGCACCCAACCGGTACACGGCGAACATGGCGAGGGTGAACAGGATCTTCCGACGCAGGTCCGGAATGGCGAACATGTGCCGGTAGATGGAGAGAACGTTCATGGAGTCATCATCCGTGGTGTCGGGAGGAGGGCGGGGACGCCGAATGGGCCCCGTCCGAAACGGGCATGGTACCCGCTGTGCACGTGAGCCCGGTCCAGCGGCACCGTCTCACTCGGTGACGAGTTCGACGGTTCCGCCGGCCGCTTCGATCTTCTGACGGGCCGCTCCGCTCACGGCATGGGCATGCACGGTGAGGGCGTGAGCGACCTCGCCCTCGCCGAGCACCTTGACCCGGCCCTTGTGCTTCACGAGTCCCCGCGCCTTCAGTTCGTCGATGGTCACCGTCGCTCCAGCCGGATAGGCCTCCGCCAGGGTGCCGACGTTGATGATCGCGAAGTACTCCTTGTTGATGTTGGTGAAGCCTCCCAGCTTGGGGAGGCGACGGACGATCGGCATCTGCCCGCCTTCGAAGCCGGGTCGCAGCGAGTTACGCGCCTTGAGGCCCTTGGTGCCTCTCCCGGCGGTCTTGCCGCGCCGCCCACCCTCACCGCGTCCGACGCGGATCTTGTTCTTCTTGGACCCGGGGGCGGGAGCCAGGTGGTGCAGCTTGAGTTGTTCTCTCTCGGACATCAGTGCTCCTCGACCTCGATGAGGTGCCGGACGGCGTGCAACATGCCGCGCACGTCCGGTGTGTCATCGTGCTCGACGGTGTGGTTGATCCGGCGCAGGCCGATCGCCCGCACCGTGGCGCGGGTCTTCGGCTTCTCGCCGATCAGGCTCTTCTTGAGTGTGACTTTCAGCTTCTCGGCCATGCGGACTCCTCAGGACCCCGCTCGCATCGACTCGGTGGATCGATAGGCGGCCAGCAGGGCCGGCGGCACGAAGTCCTCGGGCTGCTTGCCGCGGGCCCGGGCGACCTCGTCCGGCCGACGCTGCGTCGTTAGGGCGTTCATCGCAGCACGTGCGACGTTGAGGTGCGTCGGAGCGCCGAGCGACTTCGCCAGCGCGTCCTTCACCCCGGCTGCTTCCAGGATCTGACGCACCGCACCTCCGGCGATGACACCCGTACCCGGTGCGGCAGGCTTGATCAGAACCCGGGAGGCGTCGTGGCTGCCGACGTTCTCGTGGATGATGGTGGTACCCGCCATCGGGATGAGCACCATCGACTTGCGGCCGATCTCCATGGCCTTCTGGATGGCGGCGGGGACTTCCTTGGCTTTGCCGTAGCCCACGCCCACCTTGCCGTTGTTGTCACCGACGACGACCAGCGCCGTGAAGGAGAACCTGCGTCCACCCTTCACGACCTTCGCCACCCGGTTGATCTGGATGACGCGCTCGTCGAACTGACTCTGATCTCGATCTCGATCGCTCATCTCAGAACTCCAAACCTGCATCGCGGGCACCGTCGGCTAGCGCCTTGACCCGTCCGTGGAACTGGTAACCGCCGCGGTCGAACACCACCGCGGTGATCCCTGCCTCCTTGGCCCGCTCACCGATCAGTTTTCCGACCTCACCGGCCGTGTCGATCGTGAGGGTCTTGGTCCGCAGCGGCTCCTCCTGCGAGGACGCCGCCACGAGGGTGGTGCCGTTGTCGTCGTCGATCACCTGGGCGTAGATGTACCGATTGGACCGGTACACCGCCAGCCTGGGACGGGCCGTGGTGCCCCGCAGAGCCTTGCGGACCCGGGCATGACGCCGTTTGCGGGCATCGTTGCGCGCTCGCATCAGCGACCTGCCTTTCCTGCCTTGCGGCGAACCTGCTCGCCGGCGTATCGAACACCCTTGCCCTTGTATGGCTCCGGCGGACGGATCTTCCTGATGTTGGCCGCCACCTGGCCGACGAGTTCCTTGTCGATCCCGATGACCGCGATCTTGGTGGGCTCGGGCACCTCGAAGGTGATGCCCTCCGGGGCGTTCACCGAGACCGGATGGGAGAATCCGAGCTGCAGCTCCAGGTCGCTCCCCTTGAGCGCGGCCCGATAGCCGACGCCGACGATCTCGAGTTCCCGTCGGTAGCCCTCGGCCACGCCGGTCACCATGTTGGCGAGCAGCGCACGGCTCAGGCCATGCAGCGCCCGGGACTCACGTTCGTCGTTCTGCCGGTTGACGGTGGCCGCACCGTCCTCGACGGTGATCGACACCCGCTCGTGGAACTGCCTGGACAGTTCGCCCTTCGGGCCCTTCACGCTCACCGTGTTTCCGTCGAGCGTCAGGTCGACGGAATCCGGGATGGCGACGGGCATCTTGCCTACACGACTCATGTCACCACACCTCTGCCATGACCTCGCCGCCGAGTCGGCGCCGTCGCGCTTCACGGTCGGGCATGAGGCCCTGCGAAGTCGACACGATCGCCACACCCAGTCCACCCTGGACCCGGGCGAGTTCACCGGCACCGCGATAGACCCGGTGGCCAGGCTTCGACACCCGACGCAGTCCGCGGATCACGGGATCACGGCGATCGCCGTACCGGAGCACGAGCATCAGCTCGCTGCCCGGATCGGACGGCTTGACCTCGTAACGGTCGATGAAACCCTCGGCGGCCAGCACCCTCGCCAGGGCTTCCTTGGTCTTCGATGCCGGGATGGTCACCCGCTCGTGACCGACCGCGACGGCGTTGCGAATGCGCGTGAGCATGTCTGCGATGGGATCGCTCATCATGATTACCACGAAGCCTTTCGCACACCGGGCAGTTCGCCGACACTGGCGAGTTCCCGCACGCAGATGCGGCACATGCCGAAGTCGCGCAGGTACGCCCGCGGGCGTCCGCAGCGCTTGCAGCGGTTGTAGCCGCGCACCTTGTACTTGGGCGTTCGCTTCTGCTTCTCGATCAATGCTTTTCGAGCCATCGTGAATCTCCTAGACCTGGGCGCCCTGCTTGCGGAATGGGAACCCGAAGGCGGCGAGAAGGGCACGGGCGTGCTCGTCGTCGTCGGTGGTCGTGCAGATGGTGATGTCCATACCCCGCGTCGCCGTGACCTGGTCGAACGGGATCTCGGGGAACACCAACTGTTCCGTGAGTCCGAAAGTGTAGTTGCCGCGTCCGTCGAACGAATTCGGGTTCAGGCCACGGAAGTCACGAATGCGGGGAATGGCGATCGCCAGCAGACGATCGAAGAACTCCCACATCCGGTCCCCCCGCATCGTCACCGACACGCCGATCGGCACGCCCTCGCGCAGCTTGAAGCCGGCGATGGACTTCCGGGCCTTGTTGGTCCGTGGCTGCTGACCGGTGATGATGGACAGCTCGGCAGTCGCTTCCTCGATCCGCTTGCGATCGGTGAGTGCGTCGCCGACTCCCATGTTCACGACGATCTTCGAGAACCGCGGGATCTGCATGACGTTGTCCAGCCCGAGTTCGTCCTTGAGAGCCGGGGCGATCTCGGACTGGTAGCGCTCCTTGAGACGGGGCATGTCGCTCACAGCTCACCCCCGCACTTCACGCACACGCGGATCTTCCCCTTCTTGGGGTCCTGCTTCGCCCCGATACGGGTCGGACCGCACGACTTGCACATGATCATCACGTTCGAGACGTGGATCGGCATGTCCTTGTCGATGATCCCGCCGCTGTTCGGCTGCTGTGGATTGGAGCGGGTGTGACGCTTCGCCACGTTCACGCCTTCCACCAGGACCTTCTCTTCTCGGGGGTACACCTTTTCGATCCGGGACTCGGTGCCGGCGTCCTTGCCGGCGACCACCATCACCCGATCTCCTGCTTTGAGTTTCATCAGATCACCTCCGGGGCGAGCGAGACGATCCGCATGAACTTCTGATCGCGCAACTCGCGTGCCACCGGTCCGAAGATGCGGGTGCCACGCGGCTGGCTGTTGTTGTCGATGATCACGCATGCGTTGTCGTCGAAACGGATGTAGGTGCCGTCCTGGCGACGACGCTCCTTCGTGGTCCGCACGACGACGGCCCTCACGACCTCGCCCTTCTTCACGTTGCCACCGGGCGTGGCTTCCTTGACGGCACCGACGATCACGTCGCCCAGCGACGCGTAGCGGCGACGGCTCCCGCCGAGCACCCGGATACACAGCAGCTCTCGGGCTCCCGAGTTGTCTGCCACCTTGATGCGGCTCTCCGTCTGGATCATCTGGCACGCTCCACGACTTCCACCACACGCCAGCGCTTCTGCTTGCTGAGCGGCTTGGTCTCCATGATCCGAACCGTGTCGCCCACGTGGGCGTCGTTGGCTTCGTCGTGCGCGTGGAACTTGGTGCTGCGGCGGACGACCTTGTCGTAGCGTGGATGCTTGAACGACACGGGCACCTCGACCGTCACGGTCTTGTCACGCGCGTCGGAGACCACAACGCCGACGCGCACCTTGCGTCGAGCTCGCTCCTCCATCACGCTTCTCCTTCCGCAGCGACACCAGTGCGCTGCGCCTCGATTTCCCGCTCCCTCATCACAGTGCGGATGCGGGCTATGTCCTTCTTGACGGCCTTGAGCCGTGCCGTGTTGTCCAGTTGGCTGGTGGCGATCTGGAACCGAAGGTTGAACAGTTCTTCCTTCGCCTCGGCGAGGCGCTCGGCCAACTCCTCGGTTCCGAGTTCCCTCAATGCGGAGCTCACAGTTCCTCCCGCTTCACGAATCGTGTCTGCACGGGAAGCTTGTGCCCCGCCTTCCGCATCGCCTCCCGGGCCAATTCCTCACTGACCCCGGCGAGTTCGAACATCACGCGTCCGGGCTTGACGACCGCGACCCAGAACTCCGGGTTGCCCTTCCCCGAGCCCATGCGGGTCTCGGCCGGCTTCTGCGTCACCGGCTTGTGGGGGAAGATGTTGATCCACACCTTTCCACCACGCTTGACGGCGCGGGTGATGGCGACACGGGCGGACTCGATCTGACGGGCGGTGACCCACCCTTCAGTCGTGGCCTGCAGCCCGTACTCGCCGAACGAGACCTGCGTCCCGCCCTTGGCGGGGCCGCGGCGACGTCCGCGGTGCTCCTTGCGGTGCTTGACACGCTTTGGCATCAACATGTCATTCCTCCTCGGAGCCTGCGTCGTCTGCGGTCTTGGCGGCAGCCTCGACCTTCTCGTCCTCCGAGTCGTCGTAGGAATCGTCCGAATCGTCGGAGGAATCGTCCGAGTCATCGGAGTCGTCGGAGTCGTCAGAGGAGTCATCCGAGGCGCCGGCCGGTGCGGATGCGGCAGTCACGACCTCGACGCCCTCCGCCTCGATCTCCTCGATCTCGACCGGCTCGGGCAGCACGGCATCGACCACCGACTCCTCGGTGTCGACCGCCATCTTCTCCGCCTTGTACTCGGCCTCCGCCTCGTCGGCGTCGACCCGACGCTTGCCGCCGCCCGCCTCGATGAGGCGGCGTCCGGGCTTCTCCGGGGCGGCTGCCTCGACCAGGCGCTTGCCGCCGCCGGCCTCGATGAGGCGCGGCTGACGCGACTCGCCCTCGGCCGCCTGCTCGGCACGCGACTTCACGGAAGCCGAACGCTGTCCGCGGGCGCGCCCGCCTGTGGCGAGAGCGGCCTCGGCCGCGATCTTGTCCTCGTTGGCGGAACGCCCGACGACATCTCCCTTGTACACCCACACCTTGATGCCGATCGCACCGACGGTGGTGCGGGCGGTTGCGATCCCGAAGTCGATGTCCGCTCGCAGGGTGTGCAGCGGCACCCGACCTTCCCGGTACCACTCCCGGCGCCCCATGTCGGCGCCGCCGAGACGACCCTTCGACTCGACCCTGACGCCCTCGGCGCCGGCCTTCATCGCGGTCTGCACCGCTCGCTTCATCGCCCGACGGAATGCCACGCGGTTCTCGAGCTGGTCGGCGATTCCCTGAGCGAGGAGTTGGGCATCGGTGTCCGCATCCTTGATCTCGACGATGTTCAGCTTCACCGGCTTCGAAGCGATCGCCTCCAAGCCCGCCCGCAACCGCTCGGCTTCGGATCCACGGCGTCCGATCACGACACCCGGCCTGGCGGTGGCGATCTCCACCACCACCCGATCACGGGTGCGCTCGATGTCGATACGGGACACGGCACCACGGCGCAGCTCACCACGCAGGTAGTCGCGGATCTGCCAGTCCTCGTTGACGAGCGCCACGTAGTCCTTGTCCGAGTACCACTTCGACTTCCAGTCGTTGACGATGCCGAGACGGAAGGAGTACGGATGTGTCTTCTGGCCCATCAGTTCACCTCCCCGTTCTCTCCCACCACGATCGTGATGTGGCTCGTCCTCTTGTTGATTCGTGACGCACGCCCGCGCGCTCGGGGGCGGAACCGCTTGAGGGTCGGTCCCTCGTCGGCGTATGCCTTGACGATGAACAGATCGTCGGCATCCAGTGCGTGATTGTGTTCTGCGTTGGCCACCGCCGAGTTCAACACCTTGACGACCGGCTCCGCCGCTCGCCGGTTGGCGTGGGCCAGCACTGCCTGGGCGTCGCCGACCGGCAGGCCGCGCACGAGATCCAGCACACGGCGGACCTTGTACGGCGACTGGCGGATGTACTTCGCCTGCGCTCGGACTTCCATCAGCGCCTGACCCCCTTCTCCCGCTTGGCCACGTGGCCGCGGAAGGTACGGGTGGGTGCGAACTCGCCGAGCTTGTGCCCGACCATCGATTCCGTGATGTAGACGGGCACGTGCTTGCGGCCGTCGTGCACGGCGATCGTGTGGCCGATCATGTCGGGCACGATCGTCGAGCGACGACTCCAAGTGCGGACCACGCGCTTCTGGTTTGCGGCGTTGAGCACTTCGATCTTCTCGACCAGGTGGTCGTCGACGAAGGGCCCCTTCTTCAGGCTACGAGCCATGGGTTACCTCCGACCCTTCGCGTTCCGACGACGGACGATGTCGCGGTTGGACTGCTTCTTCTTCGAGCGGGTACGACCCTCCGGCTTGCCCCACGGGCTCACCGGGTGCCGCCCTCCCGCGGACTTGCCCTCACCACCACCGAGGGGGTGATCGACCGGGTTCATGGCGACGCCCCGTGTCTGCGGGCGGACGCCCTTCCACCGCTTCCGGCCCGCCTTGCCCAGACTGATCAGTTCGGCTTCCGTGTTGCCGACCTGTCCGATCGTGGCACGGCAGTCGAGCGACACCGTCCGCATCTCCCCGGAGGGGAGCCGCAGCAGCGCCTTGTCGCTCTCCTTGGACATCAGCTGGACCGAGGCTCCGGCGGAACGGGCCATCTTGGCTCCCCCGCCGGGTCGCATCTCGATGGCGTGGACCGTGGTACCGGCCGGGATGTTGCGCATCGGAAGGGCGTTACCGGGACGGATGTCCGCCTTCGGCCCCGACTCGAGCATGTCCCCCGGCTTGAGGCCGAGGGGCGCCAGGATGTACCGCTTCTCACCGTCCACGTAGTGGAGAAGGGCGATGCGGGCATTCCGGTTGGGGTCGTACTCGATCCCCGCCACCTTGGCCGGCACCCCGTCCTTGTTCCGTGTGAAGTCGATCACGCGGTACTTCTGCTTGTGACCGCCTCCGCGATGACGCGAAGTGGTCTTACCGGACACGTTGCGGCCACCGGTCTTCGACTTCGACTCGAGCAGGGACTTCTCCGGCTCGGTCTTGGTGATCTCGGCGAAATCCGAGACCGTCTGGAACCGACGGCCCGGACTCGTGGGCTTTCGCTTCTTGACTGCCATCTCAGACTCCGAACAGATCGATTTCGTCGCCAGGGGCGAGGGTGACCATCGCCCGCTTGACGTTCTTGCGCTTGCCCATGACGTACCCGGTCCGCTTGACCTTGCCCTTGCGGTTCTGGGTGTTCACACGGGTGACGGTCACGCCGAAGATCGACTGGACCGCCTGCTTGATCTCCGTCTTGTTGGCCCGCGGGTCCACGACGAAGGTGTAGGTGTTGTTGTGCTCGATCAAGTCGTAGGACTTCTCCGACACGACCGGCGAGACGATGACGTCGCGTGGATCCCTCATGCGGACTCACCCCCCACGGACTCCTTGACGAAGTCGCTCTCGGCGACGTCGTAGCCGCCTGACCACCCCATCGCCTGCAGGGTGCTGGTCGTGAAGACCACCCTGTCGGACCAGAGCACGTCGTAGGTGGTGACGTGGCCCGGTTCGGCGATGACGACGTTCGGCAGGTTGCGGAAGGCCCGATGGGCCGCCTCGTCGGTGTGGTTGAGCACCAACAGGGTCTTGCCCTCAGCGCCGATGGCGCTCAGCAGACCCACGGCCTGCTTGGTCTTGGGTGGAGCCCATTCGATCGGCTCGACCACTCTGATCGCCTCTTCCGATGCACGAGCGGACAGCGCGGAACGCAACGCCAGTCGCTTCATCTTCTTGGGCGTCCGCTGGCTGTAGTCCCGCGGCTTGGGACCGTGGGCGACCCCGCCGCCCACCCAGTGCGGAGCGCGGATGGAGCCCTGGCGAGCACGCCCGAGTCCCTTCTGGCGCCACGGCTTGCGACCACCGCCGCGGACCTCGCCGCGGGTCTTGGTCGACGCCGTTCCCCGTCGCGCTCCCGCCAGCTGGGCGGTCACGACCTGGTGCATCACGGCCATGTTGGGTTCGATCCCGAAGATGTCCGAATCGAGGGTGACATCGCCCTTGGCGGCGCCGTCGGCCGAGAACAGCGGTGCTTTCAAATCAGCCATTCTTCACCGCTCCCCTCACGATCACGACCGAGCCCTTCGGTCCGGGCACGGCCCCACCGAGAAGCAGCAGGTTCCGCTCGACGTCGACGCCGACCACGTCCAGATTGAGGATCGTCGTCTTGTCCCCGCCCATGCGGCCGGCCATGCGCATGCCCTTGAAGACCCGCGCCGGCGTGGCACACGCCCCGATCGAACCGGGTGCGCGGTGCTTCTTGTGGTTGCCGTGCGACGCTCCCTGGCCCGAGAAGTTGTGACGCTTCATCACGCCCTGGAAGCCCTTGCCCTTGCTGATGCCCGTGACATCGGCCTTGGTCCCGGCTTCGAACGCCTCCGCGAGCGACAGTTCCTGGCCGACCTCGAAACCCTCGGTGTCATCGACCCGGATCTCGAAGAGATGGCGAGCGGGCGCGACCTCCGCCTTGGCGAAGTGCCCGGCCTGCGGCTTGTTCACGTTGTTGGCCTTGACCTCGCCGAAGGAGATCTGGATGGCGTCGTGGCCATCGGTGGCCTTCGTCTTGATCTGGACGACGTAGCAGGGGCCGGCCTTGATGACGGTCACGGGGATCGCCCGTGCGTCGTCGTCGAAGACCTGGGTCATCCCCAGCTTCTCGCCCACGATCGCGTTGAGTGTGCTCACGAATCGGTCCTCTACAGCTTGATCTCGACTGCTCGATGGTGCAGGGGGACGACCCCCCGGCACCCCCCGCCCACGGCCGCAATGGCGCGGCTAGCGGCGGTGCGTGTGAAAGTTCTCACAGCTTGATCTCCACCTCGACCCCAGCAGGGAGGTCGAGGCGCATCAGGGAATCCACCGTCTTCGGGGTCGGCTCCAGGATGTCGATGAGGCGCTTGTGGATGCGCATCTCGAAGTGCTCCCGGGAGTCCTTGTCCACGTGCGGACCGCGGATGACGCAGTAGCGGTGGATCTCGGTCGGGAGGGGCACCGGTCCCTTGATCTTCGCCTGGGTGCGGATCACGGTCTCTGCGATCTTGCGCGACGACTCGTCGACCACGTTGTGGTCGTAAGCCTTCAGCCGGATCCGAATCTTCTGTTCAGCCATGATTACTTGGTGATCTTGGTGACGCGGCCGGCACCCACAGTCCGGCCACCCTCACGAATCGCGAACCGCTGACCCTCATCCATCGCAATCGGAGTGATCAACTCGACACTCATCTCCGTGTTATCCCCCGGCATCACCATCTGAGTCCCCTCCGGCAACACCACATTCCCCGTCACATCCGTCGTCCGGAAATAAAACTGCGGCCGATACCCAGAAAAGAACGGATTATGCCGGCCACCCTCCTCCTTCGTCAGGATGTACACCTGCGCCTCGAAATCAGTATGCGGCGTGATCGACCCAGGCTTCGCCAACACCTGACCCCGCTCCACATCATCCTTCCCCACACCACGCAGAAGCACACCCACGTTGTCCCCCGCCTGACCCTCATCCAACAACTTCCGGAACATCTCGATCCCAGTCGCCACCGTCTTATGAGTCGGCTTGATCCCCACGATCTCAACCTCCTCATTCACCTTCAACAAACCCTGCTCGATCTTCCCCGTCACCACCGTCCCCCGACCAGTGATCGAAAACACATCCTCGATCGGCATCAAAAACGGCTTGTCCGTCTCCCGAGCCGGCTGCGGCACGAACTCATCCACCGCATCCATCAACTCCATGATCTGATCCTGAGCAGCCGTATCCCCCTCCAACGCCTTCAACGCCGACCCACGCACCACCGGCGTGTCATCCCCAGGGAACTCATACTCAGTCAACAGATCCCGAACCTCCAACTCCACCAGATCCAACAACTCCGAATCATCCACCATGTCGACCTTGTTCAAAAACACCACGATCGACGGCACACCCACCTGACGAGCCAACAACACATGCTCACGCGTCTGCGGCATCGGACCATCCGTCCCCGACACCACCAGAATCGCCCCATCCACCTGGGCGGCACCCGTAATCATGTTCTTGATGTAATCAGCATGACCCGGCATATCCACATGCGCGTAATGACGATTCGCCGTCTCATACTCCACATGAGAAATCGAAATCGTGATCCCCCGCTCACGCTCCTCCGGAGCCTTATCAATATTCTCAAACTCCGTGAACACGTTCTGACCACCAACACGCTCAGCCAACGTCTTCGTAATCGCCGCCGTCAACGTCGTCTTCCCATGATCAATATGACCCATCGTCCCCACATTCACATGCGGCTTCGAACGCTCAAACTTCGCCTTGCCCATCTGCTCGGCTTCCTTTCGATCCGGTTGTCGGTGTTGCTGACGTGCCCCGAGGGGACTCCCTCGGGGGTACGTAGCGGCGGGCAGACTCGAACTGCCGACCTCTCGATTATGAGTCGAGCGCTCTCACCAACTGAGCTACGCCGCCTCATGCACCGCCGTGCCCCCGGCACTCGCGATGCAGCGCCGCCACCTCCCCGTCGTATCCGGTCCTCCGGACGATCGACGCGGTGGCGCGGCCACACAGGCCACTTGGCCTGCAGAGCCTCCTCGGGGACTTGAACCCCGGACCCCTTCCTTACCATGGAAGTGCTCTACCACTGAGCTAAGGAGGCCTGGTTCGGGTGCCGTCACGCACCGTGCCGGGAGAAGGATTTGAACCTCCGAAGGCTTACGCCGGCAGATTTACAGTCTGCTCCCTTTGGCCGCTCGGGCATCCCGGCTCGTCCCGGACTTCGCCGAGGCGGCGCGATGATAACGGAACGGTGATCCATCGCCCAACGGAGACCGGCTCAGTTGCTCGGTCGAGCCTCCGCCGACAGGGAGACGGCAGTCACGACCAAGGTCAACCCGAGCAGCGCCGGGATCCATCCCACCGGACCGGCCCCGGCGAGCGAGCCACCCACGCCGATCGCCCCGATCACCACTCCGGCGATGCCGATGGTTCTCCTGGCGCGTGCGACGATCTCCCTGCGCCGTTCGATCGGCAGATCGTCGAGTCCCCCGGCTTCCTCGAGCCGAACGAGTGCCCTTCGCAACATGGCGGCGAGGAACACCACGGTCAGCGCCACGTAGAGCACGACCAGGCCCACCCAGAGTGGGCGAACGGCGGCTGCCAACACCAACCCGATCAGCACTCCTCCCACGACCCACGGACGAACGGACGCCAGGTGATCGAGGGCCCACCTCGGGCCACGCGCGGCGGACCGTATCGACACGGAGGAACCCCACGCAGCCACGACCGTCACTGCGATCCCGATGACCAGCAGAGCGGCCTCCTGGCCGAGCTGGATCACGCGCTCAGCGCGGTCCGCCGTACGCCATCTCTTCGAGGCGGGCGATGCGGTCCTCGATCGGCGGGTGGGTGGCGAACATCTTGGCGAGCTGGGACGCACCGCCTCGTCCACGGGCGGACGCCTTGAGCGGGTTGGCGATGAACAGCTGACTGACGGCCGGGTTCACATTCATCGGGATGCGCTCGGTCGCCATGCCGAGCTTGCGCAATGCGGAGGCGAGATGGAGGGGCTGGCCGGTGATGGCGGCGCCAGAGGCGTCAGCCTGGTACTCCCGTGCCCTGCTGATCGCGAACCGGATGAACATGGCGGCGATCGGACCGATGATCAGTGCCAGCAACGCGCCGATCGCCCCGATCGGGTTGTCCCGCTCGCGACCCGCGCCACCGAAGAAGAAGGCGAAACGGGCCAGCATCGACAGGGCTGCGGCGATCATGGCGGCGATCGAGCTGATGAGGATGTCGCGGTTGCGCACGTGTGCCAGCTCGTGGGCCAGCACCGCCTCCAGTTCCTCGTTCGTCATGATCTGAAGGATGCCGCTCGTCACCGCCACGGCTGCGTGCTTGGGATTGCGACCCGTGGCGAAGGCATTCGGCTGGGGTGAGTCCATCAGGTAGATGCGGGGCATCGGCATGTCCGCCTGCATGGCGAGGCGCCGAACGATCCCGTAGACCTGGGGCAGTTCGTGCTCCTCGACCGGCTTGGCCCGGGAGGCGGCGATCGCCAGCTTGTCGGAGAAGAAGTAGGCACCCAGGTTGAAGATGGCAGCGAAGGCCAGCGCCGTCATCGCCGAACCGCCGTACGCCTGGACGACGATCACCAACAAGATGCTCATGAAGGCGAGCAGACCCACGGTCTTGACGTTGTTCATGCAAGCAAGGGTATCGCCACTCGGAGAAAACCGGGACAAAAGGGAGGGGGCCGGGTCGTAACCCGGCCCCCCTCGATCCGCCGGAAGGTCGGCTCAGTCCTTACGGTCGACTACCACTCCGTAAGGGATTGCGTGGTCCTGACCGTCACAGTCGACGATGACCAGGCCGCCATGCATACCGCTCGGCGCATCCCTGCCACCGGTGAAGTCGACCGTCAGCGTCGATCCGTCGACAGATGCGCTGATGAACGATGCAGCCGTGCCTCCGATCGACTCCACGGCGCAGGTTGCCGCAGAGTCGACATCGATCGCGATCGAGCCGTTGGCCGGCTTCTTGCCCTGGAACACCCCGAAACTCGCGTTCGTCGGAGTGAAGAAGGCGTTGGCTTCCAGTGCAGCCGCCAGATCGATCAGACCGCTTCCCTGCTCCCAGACCTCGAGTCCGAGATCCGTGGCCGTCGTCGCCAGAGCAGACTTCACCCTGGCCGGAGTCCAGCCTGGGTTCGCCTGCAGCAACACGGCGGCGGCGCCGGCGACGTGCGGCGACGCCATCGAGGTGCCGTTGTACAGCTCCCAGCCCGCGAAGGTCGACGACAGGATGTCGACCCCGGGCGCGACCACGTCCGGCTTGACGATGCCCGTGAACGGCGCCGGTCCCCGGCTGCTGAAGTCGGCCAGCAGGTTCGGAACTGTCGAGACGACCGTCGGTGGTGTGATCACTGCGGTCGTGGGTGCTGCCGCGATCAGATCCAGGCCGTCATCGAGGCTCACCATCACCGCCGGCAGGTCGTCGTCGAATCCTGGCGTTCTCGCCATCCCGATCGGGTCCCCGGGCACGTTGTTGTAGACGATGACACCGCCTGCGCCGGCCGCCTTGGCGTTGGCCACCTTCTCGCTGAACGAACAAACCCCGCGACTGATGAGGACAACCTCGCCGCTGAGACCGGAAGCATCTCCGACGCACGCAAGGGGGTCGGATCCCGGCCATTCGATGACGGCGTACGAGATCCCTGCGAAGTCCGGGAATTCCCCAGGCACCGCCCCATAGGTGGCTTCGTCCGTCTCGATGACGACCGCCATGCCACGAGCGTTGGTGGTGGCGCCCACTGCGATGACCTCGGAGGCGACGCCGGGCGAACCCACCGTGTAACTCCCCGGGCCGGTGTTGCCCGCCGATGTCACGACGACGACGCCGGCGGCGACAGCACCGTTGGATACTTGTGCCAGGAAATCGTTCGGACCCTGTGCTCCGCCACCCAGGCTCATGTTGATGACGTGGTCACCGTTGAGAACGGCGTCTTCGATCGCTGCCGCGATGTCATGGCTGAATGCCGAGCCATCGAACGCCACATACCCCGCACCGATACCTGGGAAGACGTTGTAGTCGACCAAGGTGGCTCCGGGGGCGACACCGCTCAACGAGACACCATCCCAGACGCCGGCGCCGATCGTGGTCACGCAGCCGCCGACCGTGCCCGCCACGTGAGTGCCGTGAGGCGACACGAAAGCCACACCCGGCGCCGGACTCACGCCCTGGGATATGCCGATAGCCGGGGATCCGGTGACACCCGAGTAGTAGAAGCCGCCGAATTCGACCGCCTTGCACGAGAAGAACGGATGGAAGCCCGGGATCAGCGAATCGACGATGCCCGAGTCGATGACCGCCACGCGGACGCCATCGCCGGCCGAGGATTGCCCGCCGACCGAGGGCCAAGCCTCCGGGGCGCCGATCAATCCGACGCTCTCGTCCATCGTCGGGCGGTAGAGGCCCGAATCCCACACGTTCCGCACCCCGTTCAGACGACGAAGCTCCTGCGGGTTCGTGCCGTTGAGCTCGACGGCGATGGCATTGGCGGTCACGTAGTACTCGTGCACCACTGTCGCCTGCGGGGCGTGGCGTCCCAACGCCGCCCTGAAGTTCGCATGCTCGTTCTCGAGATGCTTTCGGTAGGCGGCGTAGGCCGGGCTCGACGGATCGAACCGGCCGTTCTGGGGATGCGTCGAAGCGATCCCGTTGATCCCTCCGGTGTACTTCGCCGCTCCTGGCGAGTTGAGCTCGACCACGACATAGCCGCTGGCGCCGACCGCGTCATCACCGACGGCCGGGATGGCCGCTGAGACGAGCACTCCCGACATCGCCATCGTCAAGACGAGCACCCACCAGCGTCGCGCTGATTGCTTCATGAGACCTCCACTCCTCGATTCTCATTCGCTCAGTGCGCGTTTCAACCTAACGAGCAGATCTCGCGTCCGTCACCTGATCCAGGACATTCCATGCATCTCCTGCATCGCGGCGTCGCGATCACCACGCCGCGTGTGGCGCGACCACTCCAGACCGATCAGCGGTCAGTCGAAGTCCAACGTGGCGCCCGCGTCGAGGGGGAACGCCGGGCGGGGCAGGCGGTTCCAGTCGAACTCGAGGACCCTCGACTGGGTGTGGCCCGGGGTGTCGACGCGGATGATCTCGGTGGCGACGTCCTCGAAGTACTGGAAGTTCGAGGCCGTCTTGACCACCACCATGCGGATGGCGTCGCGATCGAGAGCGTCGATGCCGTAGTGCGCCCAGAAGGAGGGATGCACCCCACCCCAACCCCGATGTCGACTCAGGGCGACGAGCACATTCCCGATCCTGACGAGTGCAGACGTGCCCTGGTCCACCGAGCCGAACCCGGCCTGTGATGCGATCACACCGTCCCCGATCGCCAGCACCTCACCGGTCGCCGTGATCGGATCACCCCAACGCGGGTCCGCTGCCCGGCCGAGCTGCAGCGTCACGGTTGCGCCCACCCCGGCCTCGGCCGCCGCCAGCGCCGCGGGCTCGTCCACCAGCGGCACGAGGGCGGTGCCCTCCACCTGCTGACGGATCATCTCGGCCAGGATGATGTTGGAGTCGCCCGCCGCCCCGCCGAGCATCGAGTCGCCGGTGTCGGACAGCACGACCACGCCCCGATCGGCCGCATCGGCCCGCGCCACCGCTTCCTCCACCGGGATCGACTCCTGAACCATCAGATCCTCGCGCAGGCTCCACACCTTGCGGGTCAGCTCCTTCGCCAGTTCGTCCGCCAGCTCCGGGTCGTCGTCGGTGTAGACGATCGACGCCCAGCCTCCCTCCTCCACGTCCAGCCATGGCTGCATCGGGTAGGTGGACACCGTCAGGACGCCCGGGCGGGTCTCGATCTCGCGGGCCAGGTCGAACCAGATCTTCATCGGCGGCTTGCGGGTCAGGTACTGCTCCTGATGGGTGATCATCGGTGCCTTCCGCATCGCCACGGTCGGCTTGATCCCCTCGTCGATAGCCCGGAACAGTGCCCTGGCGGTCTCCTGACCGGTGTGGGGAGGATCGTGGGGCTGCGTTCGGTGCCCCACGATGATGTCGGCGTTGGCGATCTTCCGCCGCGTGATGCAGGCGTGATGGTCAGTGGACGCCACCAGCCACACGTCAGGGCCGACCTTCTCGCGCACCATCTCCAACAGCAACCCTTCGGGGTCGTCGTCGTGCTCGGCGACCATCGCACCGTGCAGCGCCAAGTACACGGCATCGACTTCGCCGACCTCGTCGAGCCTTCGCGAGAACTGTGCGAGGATCTCGTCGAACGTCGACTCCGGAACCTTGCCGCTCGGTCCGCTCGGTGCCTTCACGAGCGGAACGAGTTCGACCCCGCCGCGCTGGTCGGC
>DATHWB010000287.1:0-14556 GCA_035460965.1 Acidimicrobiia bacterium | reverse complement strand
CCCTGCCAGCCGTCGGGCCTGGTGGTCGAACTGGTCGGTCGAGCCCCACGTGTTGCGGGGGATCAGGAGGTCGGGTGGCACCCCTGGGACCTCCGACGGGACCGACAGGCCGAAACCGGGATCCTCGACGTACTCCACCGTGTCGAGCGCTCCCTCCAACGCGGCGTTGAGCATCGCCCGGGTGTACGGGATGCGGATGCGAGTTCCCACGCCGTGGGGACCTCCGGTCCAGCCGGTGTTGATCATCCAGACCCGGCAGCCATGCTCGTCGATCTTCCCGGCCAGCACGTTGGCGTAGTAGGAGGGCGGCAGTGGCAGGAAAGGGGCACCGAAACACGGCGAGAAGGTGGCGGAGGGTTCTGTCACCCCGCGCTCGGTTCCCGCCAGCTTGGCGGTGTACCCACTCAGGAAGTAGTACATCGCCTGTTCCCGGGTGAGGCGTGAGATCGGCGGGAGAACCCCGAACGCGTCCGCCGAGAGGAACACGATGTTCTCAGGGTGGGGTCCGGTTCCGGATGGCTCGGCGTTCGGGAGGTGGGCCAGGGGATAGGCACAGCGGGTGTTCTCGGTCTTGGATCCGTCGTTGAAGTCGGGCCGGCGGGTGTCCGGGCTGACGACCACGTTCTCGAGGATCGTCTCGAAGCGGTTGGCCGCGTCGTAGATCAGTGGCTCGTCCTGGCGCGACAGGTTGATCGTCTTCGCGTAGGAACCCCCCTCGATGTTGAAGATCCCGTCGACTCCCCAGCCGATCTCGTCGTCACCGACCATCAGGCGGGCAGGGTCGGTGGCGAGCGTCGTCTTCCCGGTGCCCGACAAACCGAAGATGACGGCCGCGTCCCCAAGCTCCCGACCGACACTGGCGGAAGCGTGCATCGACAGCACGTTCCGTTTGGGCAACAGGTAGTTCATCACGGAGAACACCGACTTCTTCATCTCCCCGGCGTAGGTGGTGCCCCCGATGAGCAGGATCTTTCGTTCGAAGGAGATGCAGATGAAGACCTCACTGCGAGTCCGGTCACGCCCCGGGTCCGCCTGGAAGGTGGGGGCGTGGACGATGGTGAAGTCCGGTACGAACGGCTCGATCTCGTCCGAGGTCTCGAACCGGCGTCGGAGAATGAACATGTTCCGGCAGAACAGGGAGTGCCATGGACTCTCTGTGATCGACCGCACCGAGAGCCGGTTCGTCAGATCGGCCCCCGCATAGAGGTCTTGCACGTAGAGGTCCCGCGCCCCCAGGTGGTCGGTGACGCGTCGATACAAGGCGTCGAAGACGTCAGGCTCCATCGGATGGTTGATCTCACCCCACCAGATCTCCGACTCGGTGCCCTCCTCGCGGACGATGTACTTGTCCTTGGGGCTCCGGCCGGTGTACGGGACGGTCTCCACCACCAGGGCGCCACGGTGGGCGATGTTCCCTTCACCCCGCCGCAGGGTGTGCTCGTAGAGTTCGGGCGTCGGCAAGTCCCAGTGCACCGACTCGGTGGGCGCGATCCCGTGCGGCGTCAACGATCTCACGGTTGTGATCCCCTTTCGTGCGTGATCGAACGGAGGGTAGAGCCGGCCACCGGCTGTGCTCGGACTAGGTTCGCACGATGACTCGTATCGACACCTTGCGGCGGCACATGGACCCGATGGAGGCGGTCAACCTCCGCTTCGAGCGGGCCGCCGATCTCAACGGTGTCGAGGAGTCGACCCGCGCGGTGCTGCGCATGCCCGCAGCCGAACTGCGCGTCGAGGTGCCCCTCCGCCGTGATGACGGTTCCCTCGAGGTGTACGTCGGATATCGCGTGCAGCACAACTCGGCCCGCGGGCCCTACAAGGGTGGGATCCGCTATCACGCGGCAGCGGACATCGCCGAGGTGCGGGCGCTGGCGTCGCTCATGACATGGAAGACGGCCGTCGTCGATGTGCCCTTCGGAGGTGCCAAGGGCGGGATCGCGGTCGACCCGAGCGACATGAGCCGGGCTGAGAAGGAACGCATGACGCGGTCCTACACGAGGGCGATCGCCGCCATCATCGGTGACCACCGCGACATCCCGGCACCCGACATCAACACGGATGCCCAGACCATGGCTTGGATCGTGGACGAGTACGCCCAGATGAACGGGTGGACGCCGGGGGTCGTGACCGGCAAGCCGATCCCGGTCGGCGGCTCGTACGGGCGCGAGTCGGCCACCGGACGTGGCTGTGTCGTCGTGGCCGAACAGGCGTTGGCGCAGGAGGGGCGTTCACCCGCTGGTGTCACCATGGCGATTCAAGGATTCGGCAACGTCGGGTCGTGGACGGCGCGGATCGCCCACGAGCGCGGCTTTCGGGTCGTGGCGGTGGGAGACGAGCACGGGACCGTGTACGCCGCGGCCGGGCTCGACATTCCGGCGTTGGCGGAACACCGGGACCGCCACGGAACAATTCACGGCATGGAAGGTCCGGAAGCCCTGGATGCCGCAGCCGTCCTGTCTCTGCCGGTCGATGTCCTCGTTCCCGCAGCCATCGGCGATGTGATCCACTGCGACAACGTCGACGAGGTGCAGGCCTCGGTGATCGTCGAGGGCGCAAACCACCCGGTGACACCGTGGGCGGACGCCGCCCTGACCGAGCGTGGGGTGACGATCGTTCCCGACATCCTCGCCAATGCCGGCGGTGTGCTCACCTCCTACTTCGAGTGGGTGCAGAACCTGCAGCAGTTCCGCTGGGACGAAGCCGATGTGGTCGATCGGCTCACCGCACGCATGATCTCGGCCTACGGACAGGTCAGCCGCCTCGCCTCCGAGCGCGGAGTCGGACTGCGAGACGCTGCGTACACGTTGGCGGTGGCCAAGGTCGCCGAGGCGTCTGCTCTGCGTGGGGCGGTCTGAGTCTCGAGCCTCGTCAGGTCGCCGCCTGGCGGAATGCCCGGACGAACGTCTCCGGCGGCTGTGCCCCGGAGATGCCATATCGCCCGGCGATCACGAAGAACGGCACACCGTGGATCCCCAACCGGGCCGCGAGCGAGGTGTCGTCCCCCACGGCCTCGAGCAAGGCATCGGAGTGGAGCACCGACAACACCCGATCCCGGTCCATCCCCGCCTCGTCGGCGATGTCCGCCAACTCCTCGTCGTCTCCGATGTTGCGCCCCTCTTCGAAGTGTGCCCGGAACAGCCTCTCCTTCACGTCGACCTGGTTCCCCTCGTCCTTCGCCAGATGGAGGAGTCGGTGGGCGTCCAGCGTGTTTGCGGGCCGGAGCGCATCGAAGTCGTAGGCGAGACCGACGTCGGCCGCGATCAGGGTCACCTGGGCCTGCATCGCCCTAGCCGCTTCCCGAGGAATCCCCTTGTGCTCTGCCAGATACTCGGCGGCGCCACCTGCGAAGTCGCGGGGTGCATCGGGGTCGAGCTGAAAGCTGCGGAACACGACGTCGACGGCCGGTGTGCCCGACTCGGATGCGAACGCGGCGATGCCTGCTTCGAGGCGCCGCTTCCCGATGTAGCACCAGGGGCAGGCCACGTCGGACCAGACATCGACCAGGATGCGGTCAGTCATCCGACGACTGGTCCCGGAGGGCGGGCACCACTTCCTGTGCGAATGTCTCGATGGTGGCGGGATCGTCGCTGGCGAGGATGAAGGTACTGAATCCGTGTCGAGTGACCAGTGGAGCCAGATCCTCCGCCCATCGTTCGGGGGATCCCTCCAGGAACCCGGTTCCGGTCCCGAACGTGCCCGAGATGTTCGCCAGCCTCCGGATGTCGGATGGGGAGCGGCCTGCCTGCCGGGCAGCCTCGTCGATCACCCTGTTCTGCCGGTCGAGTGAATCGGCGTCGAGGCGGGCGAACGTCGGCAGCCACCCATCCGCCTTCGCGCCGATCAGTCCGAGCATCCGACGCTGGTACCCGCCGACCCAGACCTGCATGTCGTGAGCGGGTGCCGGCCCCCGCTTCGCCCCGTCGACCCGATGATGCACTCCGCCGGCTTCGAGTCGGGTCCGGCTCCCCACGTCCCAGATGCCGCGGATGACATCGATCGCCTCCGAGAGGGCGTCCACCGCTTCGCCCGGTGACCGGCGCTGCCCGCCCATCGCCTCGATCGCATCCCAGAAACCGCCGGCACCGAGTGCCATCTCGATGCGGCCCCCGGTGATGAGGTCGAGGCCGGCGGCCGCCCGGGCGAGCACGGCCGGCTGGCGGAGCGGGAGATTGTGGACGTTCGCCGCCAGCCTGACCCTCTCCGTCACGGCGGCGACGTACGCGATGAGGGTCCAGGTGTCGTGGAATGCGGGCTGGTACGGGTGATCCTGGAACGTGACGAGGTCGAAGCCGGCGGCCTCGCTCAGTTGGGCGAGCTCGACGACCTGTTTGGGCGGGTCGTTGCGGGGGGTGAGGAATGTCCCGAACTCGAGGCGGTGTCCGTAGTCGGGCATGCTGGCTCCGGGGGATCGTGGCTCCTGGGTCCAGACCAACACGATGCCCGCGTGGAGCATTCCCCGGGGAAGTGTCGGGCCAAGGCCTTTGGACCCTGGCGTGGGCCTTCCCCGGCAGCGAGGGTGGAAGCCATGGCACGATTGGCGGTGGAGCGGCTGACGAAGCGCTACGGGACGCATCTGGCCGTGGACGACCTGACCTTTTCGATCGGGTCCGGAGTGATCGCGGGATTCCTCGGCCCCAACGGTGCGGGTAAGACCACGACGTTCCGGATGCTGGTCGGGCTGGCTTCGCCCACATCCGGCCGGGCTGAGATCGACGGACAGACCTACGGGGAGCTGGCGGATCCGGGGCACCGAGTGGGGGCGATGTTGGAGATCTCCGGTTATCACCCGACCCGATCGGCTCGCGACCATCTCCGGACTCTCGCACACGTCATCGACGTCGACGCCACCCGTGTCGACGAACTCCTCGAGCTCGTCGAGCTGACGGACGCCGCCGGCAGGGCGGTGGGGGGATTCTCCTCCGGGATGAGGCAACGACTGGGTCTCGCCGCGGCACTGCTCGGTGACCCCGATGTGCTGCTGTTGGACGAACCGGCCAATGGCTTGGATCCGAAAGGCATCCGGTGGCTGCGCGGGTTCCTGCGTGGCCTGGCCCACGACCACGGCAAGACCGTGTTCGTGTCGAGCCATGTGCTGGCGGAAATGGCGGAGATGGTCGACGAGGTGGTCATCATCGACCGCGGTCGGCTGGTCGCCCATGCCTCGATCGACGAGGTGGTGGCGCACGCCGGTCGGCGCGTGGTGGTGCGGAGCCCGGACGTGGGCATCCTCGAAGATCGGCTGCTGGCGACCGCCGCGCAGGTCACCCACGGCGAGTCGAACCGACTGGTGATCTCGGGGCTCGAGATCGAAGAGGTCGGCCGGATCGCTGCCGCCGGCGGGTGTGTTCTCCATGAGCTGCGCGAAGAAGGCCAATCCCTGGAGGACACGTTCCTCGCTCTCACAGCAGTGGAGAGGCAATGACCCGTCTCGTGCTCAACGAGCTCTTCAAGCTGCGCACCACCCGGATGTATGTCGGGCTGTTGGCGGCTGCCACGGGCCTCGTCGTCGTGGTGACCGCCTTCCAGTTCCTGCTCGGCCCCGATGCCTCCCTCCGGATCGACGGCGCTGCGGAGGTGATCACGAGCGAAGCGGACCTGCGTTCGGTGCTCGACGTCTCCGGCGTGGCCGCCCTGTTCACCCTGATCCTGGGGGCGACCGCGGTGTCCGGCGAGGTACGACATCGGACCATCGCAGGTGCGTTCCTGCTCACTCCGCGGCGCGGACGACTGGTGGCGGCGAAGGTCGTCGCATATTCGATCGCCGGAGCGTTGTTCGGTGTCGTGGTGAGTGCGGCGGCGGCGGCCGTGGCCTTCGGATGGCTGGCCGCCGGCGGGATCGCGATCCCGTTGGGAGCGTCGGTCGCAGCCGGTCTCGCATTGACCCCACTCTCGACCGGACTCGCTGCCGGTTTCGGCGTGGGCATCAGCGCCATCGTCCCGAATCAGCTCGGGTCCGTCCTGGTGGCGATCGGGTGGGTGATGATGGTGGAGCAGCTCGTGAGCGGTCTCGTTCCCGGCGTCGCCCGATGGCTTCCGTTCTCGGGGGCGGGGGCGGCGATCACGGGCCTGCATCCCGACTTGGGAGCGGCAGGGGGAGTGGCGTTGTTCGTACTGTACGTGATGGTTGTGGCCTGGGTAGGCATACAGCTCACGGCCCGTCGGGACGTGGTCTGACCGTATGCCGGACAGCCGGGCAGGACGAGGATGGAGGAGCAGATGTTCGGATGGGTCGACGACATCGAGCGCGTGACGCTCGAGAACACGAATTTCCGCACGGTGATCCACACGGGTGACCATGCGCAGCTCACGCTGATGTCGATACCACCTGGCGGTGAGGTGGGCTGGGAGGCGCACGATCATCTCGACCAGTTCTTGCGGTTGGAACAGGGAACGGCGCGCCTGGAGTTCGGAGAGACCGAGGACAAGGTGGACGAGACCCACGAGGTGAAGGACGACTGGGCGTTCATCGTCCCGGCCGGCGTGTGGCACAACGTCGTGAACGTCGGTGACGAGGACCTCAAGCTGTATTCGATCTACTCGCCTCCGGAGCATCCGGACGGCACGGTCCACAAGACGAAGGCCGAGGCGGACGCCGCCGAGCACGACCACTGATCCTCGTCGTCAGGTGCGGTCGAGGCGATCTGCGAGCGTGTTGATCGTCGCGGCCGCCCCGACCGCGTCGTCGACGGTGACCAACACCTCGGTGTCGTCGCCGCGTCTGATTCGAACCGCCGGTCCCTTGCGGGTGACGAGCCCGACTCGACCCGCCATGTCCACACGCAGTCCCCACCCGCCGAACTCCCAGAACGGATCGACGTCGACCACGTCGGCTTCCGCCACCTCGGTCAGGGGGACATGGAGTACACGCAGCCCCAGTACGCGGGCCGACAACCCGTCCTCGTCGACGATCGTGCCGATCCGCCCGCTTCCCAGCAGCAGCCCAACGACGAGCAGAGCCAGTGGCAGCAGCCACCACGAGACGAGAGCCGACACCGCACCCAGTCCCAGGGCGGCGACGCCCGCGACCACCTTGGCGGCGGTGTCCATGCCTTCCGGTCCGGCCTGCCACCTGAGTTCTGGTTCGGGTCGCTGGAGGCGGATCGCGCCGGACGGGGGCGCGGCCTTTGCGCGGGCGGACCCGGGGAAGGGTCGGCGGACCAATGCGGCTGCGACGACCGCGGCGGCCGTCCCGAGGATGATCCCGGCCAGGAGACCGGGTCCCGGCAGTGGTGCGGAGGAGGCGTCCGCCAGATCGAGCTGACCCCGGAGGGCGTCCGCCGAGAGGACGTTCACGAAGACGGCCAGGAAGGCCACCAACGCCGCCAGGGTGCGACGCAGGGGGACCGGCTGACGACTGAACGCGGCAGCGAAGACCATCGGGGCGGCGGCGATGACGACGAACCCGCCCGTCATCAGCAGAGTGGCCTCGAGCGAGGAGAACCCGTCGGCCCGACCGCCGATGCCCCAATGGTGGGCAACGGGGTCGGGAAGCCGGTCGCGAACCGTCAGCGCCCACCACGCCACGGCGGCCGTCGTGCCGCCGACGATGCCTCCCAGAGCCACAAGCAGCCTGAGGTCGGGCCGGTGGTCGGCGTGGCCGGGCACGACCTCAGGGCCCTGCCTCGGTCGACGATTGTGTCAGTGCGAGCAGGTAGCCGCGGGCACGCTCGGCGAGGGGGTACTCGTCCACCAGTGCTCGGAAACGGGGACCGTGGCCGGGAACGACCAGGTGGGCGAGTTCGTGCACCAGGACGTAGTCCAAGACGAAGGGAGGGGTGGCCGCGAGACGGGTCGAGATACGGATGGAGCGCGTGCCGGGAGTGCAGGACCCCCACCGCCGTTGCTGACGGTCCGACCAGCGAATCTCCTCGGGCGACGGGAGGGAGAACCGCTCGGCGAGATCGCGTGCCCGCTCGGTGAGATCGATGTGCTCGGCAGTGGACCGCCGGCGCACTCGATCGACCAGGGTCTCGACGGCGCGGCGTTCCTCCTCCCGGGGCATTCCTGCAGGAACCCGGACCTCGATCGTCCCGTCGACGACGGTCGCCTGCAGCGTCGAGCGGCGGCGAGGGCTTCGGATGATTCGGACGGGTAGCTGTGACATGGCGACGGACGCTATCGCCCTGGTGTGACTCAATCGAGCCGGTCGGCGACGGCCGCCACCAGGTCCACATGGCCCGGTTCGTGCGGGCTCGGCAGGTTGACGACCATCTTGTCGAGCCCGGCATCGCGGGCAGCCGCCAGGGTGGCGTACAGGCCCTCGGTGTCGTCCGGATCGAAGCGGGCCATCATCGAGCACATGATCTCGGCGGGGTCCCTGCCGGTCTCGTCGCAGTGGAGACGGAGGACGGAGCGTTTGTGTTCCCACACCTCCACCGGGCTCGGTGTCAGGTTCCAGTGCTGTGCCCACCTGGCCACCGTTCGGAGGGTCCGCTTCTCGCCGCCCCCACCGATGACGATGGGGGGATGGGGGTGCTGGACCCCTTTCGGTTCGTTCCGCGCCTGCGTCAGCCGGTGATGCTTGCCTGCGAAGTCCACCTGCTCCTCGGTGAGCAGTCGCACCACGGCTTCGACTCCCTCGTCGAACATGTCCATCCGCTCTCGTAGCGTGGACCCGAGCGAGATCCCGTAGGCGTCCGCCTCTTCCTTGTTCCAGCCGGCTCCGAGCCCGAGTTGCAGGCGTCCGTTGGATATGACGTCGACGGTCGAAGCCATGTTGGCCGTCACCGCCGGGTGCCGGTAGGGCATGCCGTTGACCATCGTCCCGATGAGCAGTCGGTTGGTGGCATGGGCGAGGGCAGCAAGGACTGTCCACCCCTCCAAACAGGGCCCGGACGAGTCGCCACCCAGCGGATAGAAGTGGTCGAACACCCACGCGCCCTCGATGCTCTCGATGGAGTCGGCCCGCTCCCACGTGGCCACCATCCTGTCCCACGTGGTCCGTTGCTGATTGGTCTTGATGTCGATCTTCATCGCTCTGTCTCCTTCGCCTCCTTAGGCCAGGGTATGGCGTCTCAGGGATGCGTGACGTTCGGCCGGGCAGATCGGCCGGACCCGAGATAGCCTCGCTCCGTCAGAGGAGAGGCATGACACTGTCGCTGGAATCGTGGATCGACGGGTATCGACAGGCGTGGGAGGATCGCGACCCGGAGGCCGCGGCTGCCTTGTTCACCGAGGACGCCACCTACCGGTCGAACATCCTCGAACCAGCACACGAGGGCTCTGACGGCATTCGCGGCTACTGGTCCTCGGTCACCGCTTCCCAGGGGGACGTGCGGGTGCGGATGGGTCGTCCCTTCGTCGACGGAGAGCGGGTGGCGGTCGAGTTCTGGACGACGATGACAGTCGACGGTGACCCGGTCACCCTGCCCGGCTGCCTGTTGCTCGACTTCGTCGACGACGGCCGCTGCCGGCGCCTGCGTGAGTACTGGCACTTCGTCCCCGGCGGCCAGTTCCAACCCCCGTCCGAATGGGGCCAGTGACCGAGGGTCGGACGCGTACCCAGGGTTCCTAGGTACGCCGGCGTACCTTCCGGCCCACAGAACGGCCTGAGACGACGGGTCGGATCGTCACCGGTCGACCTCCAGCGGCGGATCCCACGGCACCGGAGTCGAACCCGGATCCGGATAGGAAGGGATCTCGAGGCCGATGGTGGGGCGGAGTTCGTCGCGGGGCCGCAGGTACATCCGTGACCAGGCATGCTCGGGGACCGTCACGTGCCACATGATCCCCATCTCCCAGTCCTCGGAGAAGAACAGGTAGTGCATGACCACGAGGATCTGCGGCTTGGTGATGCTCGCTGTCCACCGGGTGTCGGCGTCGATCCCCAATTCGGGCCGCTCTGCCGAGAGGTACTGCACGAACCGCTCGCGCAACTCGGTGGCGAACGGCTGGATGTCGTCGCTCCACTCCACCACCTCGACAGGGAGACTGTGCCGACGAACGGCTCCGAGTCGACTCGCCTCGAACTCGAGCCCCACGGTCGAGCCCTCGCTTCCCTCTCGGGCGACCAGGGTGAACTCCCCCACCTCCCCTGGCAGAAGCTGACGGTTGGATGGCTCGACATCGGCCGCTCCGTCGACCGTGGCATCGACGGTCACCGCGTCCTCGCCGCCGGCCACCGTGACGAGGATCACGAACGACTGGCGCGGGATCACAGGGAAGTACTCGGCCGGGCTGACCGTGAGTTCGAAGGGAACCGGTGGAACAGGCGTGTCACGTGAGTCGCCGCTGCATGCGGCGATGAGTGCCAGGGTCATGACGAGTGCCAGTCCGCGCCTCATGGTTCGAGTGTGACGGAATGGCGTGTGGGCGGCCAGGGTCGAACGCCACATCCGAGTTCGGACGAGTAGGTTCGTCTCCGGAGGTGGCGCGTGCCTCGGACCGAACATGCGATCACGATCGGTCGCCCGGTCGGCGACGTTTTCGCGGTGCTCGGCGACGTCGAGAACACGGCTCGCTGGCATCCATCGGCCATCGAGGAGCGGTGGACTTCTGAGGGTCCGATCGGCATCGGCTCCACCCGGCACTCGGTCGGCAAGGCGTACGGGCTGCGATCCGAGAACGACGCGGAAGTGGTCCTGTTCGAGCCCCCGTCGGCACTCGGACTGCGGAGTCTCGTGAGCCCGGTCCCGTTCGAGATCACCATTCTGCTGCGGCCCGAGGAGAACGGCACCGCCATCACCTGGATCAGCGAGTTGCGTCCGACCGGACTGCTGCGGTTGGTGGTCGGAGCGACGAGGCCGTTGCACGACCGGCAGACACGACGCGGGCTCGAACGTCGCAAAGCGCTGATGGAGTCCGGCATGCTCTGACCCGGGTCCTTCGACCCTGGTCGCCACGATCGTGATCGCGGATCGTCGAACCGTGCGTGATTTCGTGCGGCGTCATCGCCTGCCGGCCTTCTGGGCGATGGCGATCGCCCTGTCGTGGGCCTACTGGATTCCGGTGGCGATGACCGGTGGCGAGATGTCGCACTTCCCGGGGCTGATGGGCCCGCTGGTGGCAGGATTCGTCGTGACTGCGATGGCGGACGGCCGGAACGGGTCCTGGGACCTGGCTCGCCGGATGGTCCGCTGGCGGGTGCCCGGTCGTTGGTATGCAGCCGCTCTCGTCCCCGGGGCCGTCGGCGCGGTCGCCGTCGCCGGGCAAGCCCTGGTGGGGGAGTGGCCGGCATGGCGTGAACTCTCGTCGATGCCGGGACTGCCCGAAGTCGGCTGGGTGGGCACGTTCGGCATGGTCCTCGTGGTGAACGGATTCGGCGAAGAGGTGGGTTGGCGGGGCGTGGCGTGGCCGGAGCTTCGCCGACGTCGGAGCATCGGCCGGGCTGCGATGCTGCTCGCCGTTCCGTGGGCGATATGGCACGTTCCGGTGTTCTGGATCGACAGCGGGCTCCGCGGTTTCGATCTCTGGCTGGTTCCAGGATGGCTGGGCGGCCTGGCGGCAGGGGCGGTGGTGCTCGGCTGGCTGGTGGAGCGTGCCGATGGCAGCCTGTTGGTGGTGGCGATCTTCCACGCCTTCCTCAACATGGCCAGCGCCACCCCCGCCACCGAGGGCATACCCGCCATCGCCGCGTCCGTCGTCGTCATCGGATGGGCGGTGTGGATTCTCCGCCGGACCGTGGAGCGCGACGTCAGCGAGATCCCAGCCAGCGGGTGACCGCGTCGACGAACTGCTGTGGGCATTCCTCGTGGACCACGTGCCCGCACTCCGGCGTCACCACCAGGGTGGATCCGGCGATCTCGGTAGAGAGGCTGATCGACTCGTCGGTCGGGATCCACCGGTCGTCGTCGCCGGTGATCACCAGTGTGGGGACCTGCAGGTCGTCGAGGCGACGTCTGAGCCCGGCGACCGGTCGGGCGGCGACGAACCGGGCGAACCCGATGTCCCAGTCTCGAACGCCGAGCGGCCGTCGGTATGCAGCGAGAATCTGATCCTCGAGCTTCGTCGGGTCGTGATAGGTGTCGGGCAGTACCCACGGCATCCGTTCGGCCGCCCGTCGAGCTGCGAACCGGACGAGTCGTTGTCCCTGCGGGGTACGGGCCAGCAGGTGCAGCCATCCGGGCGGAGGATCGAGCGAGGGCGCTTCCAGTACCAGGCCGGACACGGGATGGTCGAGCGCCAGTGCCAGCGCGATCGCACCTCCCGCCGAGTGGCCGACAACGACGACATCGTCCAATCCCAGGTGGTCCAGCAGTCGCACGGCCAACTGGACCTGTGCCTCGCCTGCGTACCGTCGGCGGTCGTCGGGACGATCGGTGAGCCCGAAACCGACGCGGTCGAAGGCCACCACCCGTCCCCGATCCGCCAGTCCCGCTGCGACCGGCTCCCAGCTGTCGACGTTGGATCCGAAACCGTGGAGCAGGAGGAATCCGCTGGGACCCGCGCCCCAGGTCCGGTAGCGAACCCGCAGGCCGTCCAGCTCCACGAACAGATCATCCGGACCGGCGAGTTCCGCCGGGTTCGATCCGGCGAGTCGGGGAAGCGGTAGCAGCAACGGACCGGCCACACCCAGGGCGAGGATGGTGCCGGCCCACGAGGCAATGTGACGAATCGGTCGCGCGGTGATGGTCAACCTCCTCGGCGACGTTACGCACGTGCCGTTCGGCTCTGGTTCGCGGCCGCACGAAGTCGGATGCTGTTGGGTGAGGAGGTGACCTATGCGAGCAAGAGTCGGAGACCGCCTGGTGATCCACGGTCATCGGGTGGGTGAGCCGGAACGGGACGCCCGCATTCTCGAGGTCCGCGGCGAGCGCGGTGAGCCGCCGTACCTGGTGGAGTGGTCCGACGACGGTCATGTGTCACTCGTGTTCCCGGGGTCCGACGCCGTCGTCGTGAGCCCCCGTCGCAAGAGCGCCGGTTCGATCCGCTGACGCGATCGGCCAGACCCGACCGGCACCGCCGGGTGGGTCCATCAGGCGCGCCTGTGTAGCCTGCCCCACTGACTTCCGACCGAAGGTCGTCCGTGCAGGTTTCCAAGTCCAGGCTGTTCTTCACGCTGCTGTTCGTCGGCGTCTCGATCTATGCGGTCTTCGAGATGCCGATCAACCTCGGGCTCGATCTGCGCGGCGGAACCCAGATCGTGCTCGAAGCCCAGGACACGCCCGAGGTCGTGGTCGATGCGGAGGTGACGTCACGCACGTTGGAAGTCCTGAGGCGGCGAGTCGACACTCTGGGTGTCGCCGAACCCACCCTGCAGCTGTCGGGTGATCGCCGCATCATCGTCGAGTTGCCCGGAGTGGCGGACCCGGCCGAGGCCGTCGCCGCAATCGGGCGCACCGCCCAGCTCACGTTCCACGCGGTCGAGGCGTCATTCCCGGCGGGTTCCGTCCCGCCCGGGCAGGAGGGTTTGGTCCTCCCCGCCGGACTGGGAGAGGAGTTGGTCCTCGGACCCGTGGCCGTTTCGGGCGAGCAGGTGGAGACCGCCGGCGGCCTCTTCGACACCCAGACCGGGCAGTGGGTGGTGTCGCTCAACTTCCGGCGCGCCGGCAGCGATGCCTGGACGGCTCTCACCGCCGATGCGGCCTGTGCAATGCCAAACGAACCGTCGCGGCGTGTGGCGATCGTGCTCGACAACGAGGTCATCTCCAGCCCCGGGGTCGCCCTCGACGTCCAATGCGGCGTCGGCATCACCGGCGGAGGCACGATCATCACCGGGGGCTTCACCGAGGACGAGGCGAAGGATCTCGCCGGACTGATCCAGGCCGGAGCCCTGCCGGTCCCGGTCGAGATCATCGAGCAGGGGACCATCGGGCCGTCGCTGGGAGAAGCGGCGATCGAGGCCAGCATCGAGGCGGCCCTCATCGGTGCCGCCCTCACGATTCTCTACATGATCTTCTTCTATCGCCTCATGGGGGTGGTGGCGGCGATCTCGCTCGGCGCCTATGCCGTGCTCTCGTACGCGGCTCTGGCGGCCATCGGCGCCACTCTGACGCTTCCCGGCATCGCCGGATTCGTGCTGGCGATCGGCATGGCCGTGGATGCCAACGTGCTCGTCTACGAGCGAACCAAGGAGGAGTTCACCGCCGGATCGTCGCTGGCCGAGTCGATCGTCACCGGATTCTCCCGGGCGTGGTCGGCGATCATCGACGCGAACGTGACCACGCTGCTCGCCGCGGTCCTCCTCTTCTTCTACGCCTCCGGGGCGGTGCGCGGCTTCGGCGTCACACTCAGTCTCGGCGTCATCGTGTCGTTGTTCTCGGCCCTGGTCGTGACTCGCGTCCTGCTGCAGCTCCTCTCGAAGGCCGTCGACATCGAGGCGCGGCCCGGCCTGTTGGGGATGCACGTGGGTCGTCGCTTCCACGAATGGGTGCGCGAGGCGCGTCCGCAGCTCCTCGGGAACTGGAAGCGATGGATCATCGTGTCGGCCACATTGGTCGTACTGGCCGGTGTCGGTCTTGCTGTTTCTGGCGTGAACCTCGGACTCGAGTTCGTGGGAGGGCGCCTGGTCGAGTATTCGACGGACGAGCGAGTGGACATCGACGAGCTGCGGACCGTGCTCACCGACGGAGGGCTCCCGCGGGCCTTGATACAGGAGACCGGCGACGGCCATGTGAT
>DATHWB010000286.1:0-11709 GCA_035460965.1 Acidimicrobiia bacterium | reverse complement strand
GGTGGCGCCCGGCGAGTTTGGCCGCTACCCGGTGCTGGTCGAGGGCGATCTCGATCCCAGCCTGAGCCGATGGATGTGGCTGCTGAAGTGGCTGCTGGCCATCCCCCACTACATCGTGGTGGCGGTGCTCTGGTTCGTGGCCATCTTGTTGACCATCGTGGCCTTCTTCGCGATCCTCTTCACCGGCCGGTACCCGCGAACGATCTTCGACTTCAACGTCGGGGTCATGCGCTGGACGTGGCGGGTCGGCTACTACTCGTACAGCGCCCTCGGCACCGACAGCTACCCGCCGTTCTCCCTGCGGGCGGATGACTACCCGGCCCGGCTCGACGTCGCCTACCCGCAGCAGCTGTCGCGGGGACTGGTGCTGGTGAAGTGGTGGCTGCTCGCCATTCCCCACTACATCATCGTGGGCTTCTTCACGTCCGGACTGATCTGGTGGGCGGAGGACTTCGACGGCGGGTGGGCGATCCAATTCGGCGGCGGCCTCATCGGGATCCTGGTGCTCGTGGCCGCCATCGTCCTCCTCTTCACCGGGAAGTACCCGCAGGGGATCTTCGACATCGTGATGGCGATGAACCGGTGGGCCTTCCGGGTGGGCGCCTATGCCCTGTTGATGCGCGACGAGTACCCGCCGTTCCACTTCGACATGGGAGGCCGGGAGCCTGTGGTGGCCGGGGGCCATGCACCCGACACCGACGGAGATGTTGGATGACGAGCCTGGTGCGACGGTCGGCTCCAAGCACGGGTCGACCGCCGAGATCGGGCGGTGCATCGCCGCCGTCCTCGAGGGACGCGGCGTGTCGGCGGAGTTCGCCGAACCGGACGACGTCGACGACGTGTCGCAGTACGACGGCTTCGTCCCAGCCAGCGCCGTCCACGCCGGGCAGTGGGTGAGACACGCCCGCCATCTGGTGGAGCGTCTGGGGCGGCAGATGGCGGGACGGCCGGTGTGACTTTCTCGAGCGGCCCGATCGGTGATCCGCCGAAACCCGCTTGTAGGAGTGCGTTGAAGGATGCAACCCTCAGGTGACAGTGGAGACCAACGGGTCGGTGATTGTCTGGGTGCCAATGGTATCCAACTCGATGCCAAGCGATCTCTGATGGCGGTAGCGTGGCCGCGGTCACCGACTGCGAGGTGAGAACGTGACCGTTGTGCTCGACGCGCAGGATCTCCATAAGCGATTCGAGGACATCAACGCCGTCGACGGGGTCAGCTTCACCATCGAGGAAGGCGAGACCTTCGGGCTGCTCGGCCCCAACGGCGCCGGGAAGACCACCTCCATCTCGATGGTCGCCGGGCTGCTCAAGCCGGACGCCGGCACCGTCACCGTGGCGGGTGAACGGATCACCATTGCGTCGGTCAAGGGCAAGGCCGCCATCGGGCTGGTGCCGCAGGAGCTGGCGATCTACCCCGACCTCACCGCGGTGGAGAACCTCAGCTTCTTCGGCCGGCTCTACGGGATGGAGGGCAAGGAGCTGTCGGCCCGGATCGACGAGGTGGTCGAGGTGATCGGGCTCACCGACCGCAAGGACGATCTCACATCCGAGTACTCGGGTGGGATGAGGCGGCGGCTCAACATCGGGATCGGGCTGCTCCACGAGCCGAAGCTGCTGATCCTCGACGAGCCTACGGTGGGGGTCGACCCCCAGTCGCGCAACGCCATCTTGGAGTCGGTGGAGTCGCTGTCGGGAGTCGGCAAGGCCGTCCTCTACACCACGCACTACATGGAGGAGGCGGAGCGGCTGTGTGACCGGGTGGCGATCATCGACGAGGGCAGGGTGATGGCGGAGGGGACCCGACGCGACCTGGTGGCGCTGGTCGGTCAGCGGGACCGGGTACGGATCCACGCCGGCGGCAGCCTGGAGCACGCCGCCGAGGTGGCCCGTCAACTCCCCGGTGTCTCGGAGGCGTCGACCTCGGATCAGCAGCTCGACGTGCTGGCCGACGATGCGGCCCGTCTCCTGCCCGAACTCCTGGCACGGGTCGCCGAGGCAGGCGCCTCGGTCACCAGCGTCGACGTGGTCGAGCCCAACCTGGAGGCGGTGTTCCTCCACCTCACCGGCAAGGCGCTTCGGGACTGAGGCTCCACCGATGCGGGCCGCCTGGCTGATCACCGTCAAGGACCTCAAGCTCCGGCTGCGCGATCGCTCGGCCATCGTCATCGGGATCGTCGCCCCGCTGGCGCTGGCCGTCATCTTCGATCTGGTATTCGGACCCGGTTTCGACGCCACGCTCGACCTCGACTACGGGGTGGTGGACCAGGACCGGTCGCAGGTGTCGGCTGCGATGGTCGAGACCCTCAACAGCCTGGAGGACGCGGGCGTCCTCACCATCACCTCCTATCCCGACCCGGCCGGGGCCGAGGCGGCGATCGAGGCCGGCGAGATCCAGGCCTTCATCCTCCTCCCGACCGGGCTCGGCGAGGCGGTCTTCTCCCAGCAGCCGGCCACCATCGACGTGGTCGGCGACATCGACTTCCCCACCTCCACCCAGATCGCCGCTTCGATCGCCTCCCAGTTCGGCGAGGGGGTGGCGGCCGCCCAGCTCTCGGTGGCGACGGCTGCGGCGCTCAGCCCTGAGCATCCCAGCCCGGATCAGCTCGCCGCCTGGGGTGCCGCGGCCGCCACCCTGCGTCCCGCCTTCGCGATGACCGACCTCTCGGCGGAGACCCGCCAGCTCGACGCCGCCACCTACCTGGCTGCGGGGATGGCCGTGTTCTTCCTCTTCTTTACGGTGCAGTTCGGCGTCGCCGGGATCCTCGACGAGGAGCGCCAGGGCACCATGGCCCGGCTCCTCGCCGCCCCCATCCACCGCAGCAGCGTGATCACCGGCAAGGCGATCCTCTCCTTCGCTCTGGGGGTGATCTCGATGACGGTGCTGGTGGTGGCCTCCCGGCTGCTGACCGGGGCGCGTTGGGGTCACCCGCTGGGAGTGGCGCTGCTGGTGATGACCGGGGTGCTGGCGGCCACCGCCATCATGGGGGTGGTCGCCGCCGTGGCCAAGACCCCGGAAGGAGCCGGCAACCTGGGGGCGATCATCGCCGTCATCCTGGGGATGCTGGGCGGCACCTTCTTTCCGGTGGGGCGGGAAGGCGACCTGCTCGACCGGCTCTCCTACCTGACCCCCCACGCCTGGTTCCTGCGGGGCCTCGGTGACATCTCGGGCGGGGCCCCGTGGACCGCCGCCCTGCCGGCGGCCGGCGCAATCCTCCTGTTCGCGGTGGTGTTCGGGTTGCTGGCCTGGGTGCTGCTGTGGCGGAAGGTGCAGACGTGAAGGTGCTCACCATCGCCTGGACCAACCTGCGCCGGATGCTGCGGGAACGCTCCAACATCTTCTTCGTGTTCATCTTCCCGCTGGCGATCATCCTGCTCATCGGGGCCCAGTTCGGTGGCGGGGTCGACCCGGCGGTGGGACTCCACCAGGCCGACGACGGCCGGCTCGGCACGGCCATCGTCGAGGAGATCGAGGCCGAGGAGGATCTCGACACGTTCAGCTACGACACCCGCCAGGCGCTCGTGACGGCGGTGGAGCGGGGATCGGTGCAGGCGGGGGTGCTGATTCCAGCCGGCATCGACTCGGCGGCCGCCGCCGGTGAGCATGTGGAGATCGGGTTCCTGGCCCGCCCCGACGGGAGCGGTCGCCAGTTACAGCAGGTGGTGACCGCGGCGATCGCAGACGTGGTGACCCCGGTGACGGCGGCCCAGTTTGCGGTGGAACAGGTGGACGCCGGGTTCGTCAAGGCGCTGGGGGTCGCCCAGACCAGCGGTGAGGCGGCCCCCGGCGTGGCTGTCGAGACCACCGCGGTAGGCGACGCGCTGTTCCCCGATACCCTCGGGCAGTTCGACCTGGGAGCCTCTTCAATGCTGGTGCTGTTCGTGTTCCTCACCGCGCTGGCCGGATCCTCGGCGCTGATCCTCACCCGTCAGCTCGGTATCTCGCGGCGGATGCTGTCCACTCCCACCCCGATCCAGACGATCGTCGTCGGGGAGGGGACCGGACGCTGGGCGACTGCGTTGCTCCAGGGGCTGTACATCGTGCTGGCCACGGTGTTGTTGTTCCAGGTGAACTGGGGCGATCCGCTGGCGGCCGCGCTGCTGCTGGTGGTGTTTGCCGCGGTGGGAGCGGGGGCGGGGATGCTGGCCGGGGCCACCTTCAAGAACGAGCAACAGGCGGGAGGGGTGGGCGTGGTGCTGAGCCTGGGACTAGCGGCCCTCGGTGGTTGCATGTTCCCGCTGGAGCTGTTCTCCCCCACCATGCAGCGCATCGCTCACCTCACCCCGCACGCCTGGGCGCTCGACGGGTTCGCCGAGCTGGTGCGCCGGGGCGGCACGGTGGTCGACATCCTCCCCGAGCTCGGTGTGCTCACCGCCTACGCGGCGGTGCTGTTCCTGCTGGCTGGCCGGCGGTTGCGCACGGTGCTCACACGGTGAACACCGCATCGTCGGTGACGGTAACCCGCAGCGCCGCGACGCCAGGATGGCGAACACCCCCTGTGGGTCGCCCAGCACCGCGAAGTCTCCGACCTCGAGGGCCATCGGCTCGGTGACAGGCGCCAGGTGGCGACGGCGATGGCACCACCCGACTCGTCCACGCCGCGACACGCTGCGACCACATGAGGCCAGGCTCGGGTGATATCGCTACCGACGATCAAGCACCTCGACGGGTGACGCCATTCGGGAGCAGCGGAGAAAACCGATGGCATCGTCACTGTCGAGGAAGCCCTCACGAGCGGCCTCGGAGGCGCTGTCGCCGAGTTCGTCGCGCGACCAGGTCATCTGCGGTAGTCCGGCGAAGCCACTCTTCTCCGCACGCTGGGTGCTGTCGTCGATGCGCCGTCCGGTCGCACCGCAGTGCTCGGTGTTGGCCGGTCCGAGCACCGCCAGGTCCGCGTGGCTGAACTCCATTTCGAAGGTGACGGTATGTGGTTCTCGGCGGCCAGCTGTCAGAAATGCCGCAAGAGCGAATCGGACAGGTCGTTTGCGCCGATCTTGCGCCCTGCTTGACGTTTTGTTGACGCGCCAGATCCACCGTTCGGGAACCGATCCGGCGGAGAGGAGCGATCATGAAACATTCGATGGCTGTGGCGCTGTATGTGCTGGTTGCGGCATTGTTGACTGCTTGTTCGAGTGGCGCGGTGGCCGACACCTCCGAGGCCACGCCCGCAACCACTTCACCAGCCCCTGAGACGACCACCTCCGCGGTCGACGACCCGGCGTTGGCGGCCGCCTATGAGTTCATTGCTTCATACAACGATGGAGACACGGATGCGGTGGTGGCGTATTTCGTCGACGGAGGGGACTACGCCGCCGACACAGTGCCGAGCGACACGCCCTTTGCGGGCCGTGGGCGGGAAGATGTTGCAGAATTCCTCGCCTGGAGCGCGGCATCGGACACGAACATGGTCCACGCGGAATGCATGGTGGACCCGAGTGCACCCGCAGGATCAGTCGACTGCACATTCATGTGGGATGACCTCTTGAGACGGACGATCGGATACGTTCCGCTCCCAGGTGGGGCGACCATGACGATCAATGCCGACGGCACCTTGTCGTCCTACCAATCATTGTTGGTCCTGCGGGCCGGGGCGGCCTTCGGCATCTACATGGACTGGCTCTCCGGCGCGTCTCCGGACGAGGCCGACTTGGCGGGCCAGGTCGGCTGGAATTCGGTGGACGAAGCGATCGAGTCTGGCCGGGCGCGCGCCCGGTACGTGGACGAATGGGCGAGCACGCTGACTCCATGACGCACGGTTCGAGATCGAACTCTCTTGTACGTCTGTTGACGTGGGTGGCGGACGATGGGCCACATGTCGATTGATCGTTCGGGCCGAGCAGCTCCGGCGTACGCTTCCCTGGTGAGATTCTGCGTGCTGGGGCCGCTCGAGGTGCTGGATGTGGGGCGGCCGGTCGCTCTCGGCGGGCCCAAGCAGCAGGCGGTCCTCGCCATTCTCGTGGCCGCGCACGGAAGACCGGTCTCCATCGACTCTCTCATCCAGGGAGTGTACGGCGAGGATGCAGATTCATCCGTTCGCCGGTCCGTGCAGACGTTCATCTCGAACCTTCGTCAAGTGCTCGGCGGGGTGATCGAGCGGTCCGGTGGGGGCTACCGACTCGTTGTCTCCGCAGAACAGATCGACGCTGCACTGTTCGAGACCACATTTCGGGACGCACTGGCGATGCTGGCCCACGAGCCAGACGAAGCATCGGCGTCGCTGCGAGCGGCGCTCGCCATGTGGCGGGGCCATGCTTACGCCGAGGTTGTCGGCGGGGCAGCCATCGACGCCGAGGTCGCAAGGCTCGAAGGTTTGCGTCTCGACGCATTGCTCGCCCGTGTCGACGCCGACCTCGAGTTAGGCCTTCATCGTCAGGTCGTGGGTGAGTTGGAGGGACTCATCGTCGAGCATCCGTTCGAGGAACGGATCCGGGCGCAGCACATGCTGGCGCTCTACCGCTCGGGTCGCCAGGTCGACGCCCTTCGCTCGTACTCCCGCGCCCGGACATTTCTCGCACACGAGTTGGGTATCGACCCCGGTCCAGAGCTGCGGCGGCTCGAGGAGATGATCCTCGCGCACGACGCAGCCCTCGATTTGAAGACGAATCCCATCGTCGAACGGCGCGCCATCCTTGTGTCGGACCTTGCAGACGAGCTGCGGACGGCCCCTTCCGTGAGTCGCGACGCGCTCCTCTCCCGCCGCGACGCACTGCTTGGCGCGGAGCTGGCCAACGGGGCAGGCATGGTCGTCGGGCTCCGCGGCACGGCACAGTACGTAGCATTCCAGGACGTCTCCGACGCTTTGACGGCCGCGCGGTCCCTTGCGTTTGACGGTGCGAAGGTCGCCATCGATTTCGGGGACATCGAAATGCGAGGTGGCGATGGCACCGGACCCCTTCTTGTGCGATCGGCTCGTCTCGTGGCGGCATCGCATCCCGGCCAAATCGTCATGTCAGAGCAGGCACAGGAGGCGCTCAACCGGAGCGGCCGATCAGGTTGGACGGTCACCTCGCTCGGTCGCCACCGCCTGCGGGGCGTGGAGTCACCCTTACTGGTGTTCCAGGCGGATCGCGGCGACGCCAGCGCGTTCCCGCCCCTTCAAGTCGATCGCTTCCCACCCCCCGTTCCCGGGGCTCACCCCAGCGTCAGTGGATACGAGCTGCGCGATCGGATAGCCGAGGACGACTATGGCACTCTGTATCGGGCATACCAGCACTCCATCGGCCGGGAGGTCACCGTCCGACTCTTCAGGGAAGAGCTCGTTTCGGATCCCCGGTTTGTTCGGCGCTTCGAGGCGGAGAGTCAGCGCGTGGCTCAGCTCGTCCACCCGCACCTCGTCCCTGTGCTCGACTACTGGCGCGAGCCCGAGCGAGCGGTCATCGTCATGCGCTCGGTCTCCTCACGGACTCTGGCGGGTCTGCTCGGCACGCGACCCGATTCCGAACGTGCGAAATCCCTCTTGGCGCGAGTCGGGGCAGGGATCGAGACCGCGCACGGCGCCGGGGTCTTCCATGGAGCACTCACTCCATCGTCGGTGGTGCTCGACGACGGGGACATACCGATAGTCACCGACCTGGGTTTGGAGCACATCACCGGAGGTTTGGTCCGTGCTCGTACGGGCCGGTACGCGGCGCCGGAGATGATCGAACGCGATCCTTCTGCGGTCGCGGACGTGTATTCGTTGGCGGCCATTGCCCGCGACCTCCTGGCGGGCAGCGACACCGACGGGGATGTTGAGAGCGACGAGGTCTTGGCCGAGGCGCTGGGCCGCGCCCTGGACCCGGATCCCACCAAACGGACGTCGTCGGTCCGCGCCTTCCTCGAGGACCTCCTGTCCGGAGGTGGAGCCGCCGGTGGAAGTCGACGAGTGTCGGTCACGGTGCGGAACCCGTACAAGGGTCTGAGCGCCTTCTCAGAGGCCGACGCAGGTGTCTTCTTCGGGCGCGCGAAGTTGGCAGATGAGCTCGTGCGATCGGTGGCGAGCTCATCGCTCACCCTCGTCGTCGGTCCGTCTGGCGCCGGCAAGTCGTCTGTCGTGAGGGCCGGGTTGATACCCGCCTTGCGCAAAGGCGCCGTCCCAGGCTCCGAGGAGTGGATGATCGTTGACATGGTTCCTGGCTCTGCGCCCTTCGAGGAGCTGACCGCCGCTCTCGCTCGTATCTCGAACCGGCCGACTGCGTCCACAGTGGAGCGGATCCGCTCCGGTGAGATCTCCTTCGTCGAGGCCTGCGACGCCATCACTGGAAGTCAGCCTGTGTTGCTGGTCGTGGATCAGTTCGAGGAGTTGTACACGGTGGCGGACCAAGAAGATGCGCTTGCCTTTGTTCGCATGATCCGGGGCGTGGCGGAGCGAGGGGGACCGTCGACCGTGAAGGTAGCCGTCACGCTGCGAGCCGACTTCTACGACCGACCGCTCCAGGATCCCGAGTTCGGCGGTTTGGTCGGCCCGCACACTGTGACGGTGCCGGCGCTCGGTTTCGACGGCATTGTCGAAATCATCCGCCGACCCGCTGTTGCGGTCGGGGTCGAGATCGACGACGACCTCGTGCTAGCCCTCGCCGAGGATGCGGTACGTCAACCAGGGGCGCTTCCACTGGTGGAACACATGCTCGCCGAGCTGTTCGATGAGCGAACCGGCAACCGGCTGACGCTGAGTCAGTACCGTTCCGCCGGAGGCTTGACTGGGTCGATAGGCAGGCGGGCCGAGAACGTCTACCACGAACTCGACGCTGACGCTCGCCGCGCAGCTCACGACATCTTCGTCCGGCTCGTCACCGTCGGAGACGAAAGCGCAGAAGACACGCGGAGGCGGGTGCGGCGCTCCGATCTGGATCGCTGTGGACATGAACGCTCGTCGATCGACGCCGTGCTCGACGCGTTTGGTCGGTTACGCCTGATCACCTTCGACCGGGACGCAGCCACTCGAGGTCCAACCGTGGAGGTGGCACATGAGGCGATTCTCCGGGAGTGGCCGCGATTGGTCGAATGGATCGACGCGTGCCGGGACGATCTCCTCGTGCGACGCCGGATCGAGGCAGCCTCGCGCGACTGGAATCATGCGGGACGGGATCCGAGCTATCTGTTGGGAGGGGCACGGCTGGAGCAGGCTGAGACGTGGCTGAGTGCCAACGACTTGCCCGCCGGTGAAGTAGCGGTCGATCTCGTTCGGGAGTCCCGGCGACACGAGGATGCGGTGCAGGAGCATCGGTCTCATCTGCGGCGACGGATCATGGCCAGTCTGATCGTGGGGCTCGTTGTCGTTTCGAGCCTGGGAGTGTCGGCGACCTTCCAGGCTCGTGCCGCTCGCCGCCAAGCGCTCGAGAATCAGATGGCGGAGCTCGCCACCGAGGCGTTGGTCGCGATGAACGAGGATCCTGATCTGGCGATCCTGCTGGCGCTGGAGGCGTACGACCGATCGGTCCAGCTCGGCGAAACACCGCCAGACGTCATGAGCGCTCTGCATCGGACCGTCCAGGGATCCAGGCTGGAACGAGTTATTCCCGATGGGCGGTGGGCGATGGCCGTGAGTCCCGCCGGCGATCGCATCGTGACGGACGCCCGAGAAGACTCTCACGTGCTTCGCTCATACGACCTGGATAGCGGCGCCGTCGCCGAGCGACGTCTCGATGAGCCGATCGGCGGCATGGTCTTCGCTCCCGATGGTTCTGAGATCGTGGTCTCGTACTACGACTGGGAGGCGCAGGTCGATCGCCCGGACTCTGGGCCTGCCCTCACGGTCATCGACGCGCGGACATTGGAGACGGTACGCGAGGTGGGTGGCGGTGGCGAGACCGATACTCTCTCATTCAGCGGCGATGGTCGGTTTCTCATTGGCTCGGGATGGGACGGTCAGCGGGTCTGGGATACCTCGGCCGGATGGTCCGAATGGGGGATCGCTCGTCCCGACCCATCTGGATCGTTTGTCCCCGGTAGTTCGGTCATGGCGTCCGCGACACGCGACGGCACCGTGGAGTTCCTGGATCTCACCACCTACGGTGGCGACCCGCGCCCGGAGAGCGCGATCGAAACGGGAATCGACCTGGGGGGCCCCGGTGTGGTCGCGGTTCACCCCGATGGCGATCGGGTCGCCATCGCCAACCCCGTCGGCCAGCGAGTGGAGATATGGAGCCGATCCACCGGAGACCTGCTGTGGTTCGAGGGACGATTCCCGCTGCCCATAATGGTCTCGTTCACTCCCGATGGAAGCCGCTTGGTCATCGGTGGTGATGAGCCGAACGTCCACATTGTGGATCTCGACACGCATGAGCGTCTCGAGCTGCCCGGCCACGGCCCGCAGGTGGCGCAGTTGTGGGCGTCAGACACACGGGTCGCGGCGCGCACCGGCGACGGGAACATCAAGGTGTGGTCGATCGGTCCGGTCGGCGTGGCGGGCGACGAGGTCCTTGACTTCGGGGAGGGGAACGTCTTCATGATGCGGCTGGGTGATCACATGACCTCGGGCGTGGTGCTCACGTCCGATCGGGATGCAGCCGCGGTGATGATCGACGACTCGAGCCGTGAGCCGATCGAGACCGCTCGCTTCTGGTACACCACGTGGTTCTGGCCCCTGTTGTCCGAGGACGGGGGCCTCGTGGCCGGCATGGGCGCCGACGACCGCGTGGGGGTCGTCATGGACGTGGCGACCGGCGACGAGATCCTCCGCCTCAGACCGTGTGAGGTTCCAAAGGGCATCGACTCCACCGCAGGCTTCGTGTCTGTGTGGGCCCAGTGTCCTCAAGGCGTGCAGATCGACCCCTCCCTGCCGCCACGTACCGGTTTGGTCGACATCAACACCGACGAGGTCGTCCTCGACCTCGGACCTCGCGAATGGATCGGCCTCGCGACGTTCGGGGCTTCGGGTACGCCCGCTGAAGACCTCGTCACCCTCGTCGACCAGACCAACCAGGTCGAGGTTTGGCGCGTATCGGATGGCCAGCTGTTGGGTTCGTGGAGCCAGGATGGCCGACCGCGTATGTTCTCCCCCTTCTTCTCGCACGACGGAAGACATCTGATCGTCTCGCACCAGAATGGCGACCTGGCGGTATTCGACGTCGCGTCCATCCAGGAGGGGACTCCGGTGCCCGACGCCCATCGCTACACCACCCGCGCCCATTCCGGAGTGCTGCGGTTCCTCGATGCGTCGGTCGGAGTGGCAGCCACATCAGGCCCGGAGGTACGAATCTGGGACATCGACTCGGGGGACCTCATCGCCGACCTGGGTGAACGGTTTCGGTCGGCCGTGACCGTGACCGACGATGGATCGGCGGTCTACGTGGGGGAGGGCAACGGCGTGATGAGGCGGGTCCCCTTGTCCCCGGCAGGACTGGCCGATCTTGCCATGGCGCGGATCAACCGGTCGTTCACCGACGAGGAGTGTCGCCGTTTCCTCACGCCCGCGGAATGCACCGACGGGTGACTCCGACTGACGGGTGGGTACGAGCCTCGATCAGAAACTCTGGGTCCCCGTGGCCCCGCACGCGTGGCGCGGGCGCGACGCGCTGTCTGGGGCGCGGTCCGCGCGAGAACCCGTCGCTTCCAGTACGTGACGAGGACCGTCGAGGCGAGGTCGGAAAGGTCGGTGGCGGCACCGTCGGGGTCGGGGATTGCGGGTGAGGTATTCGGCTTCGTCGTGGCTCGGGAATAGGACTCGTGCCCCGTCGAAGGCGGTGAGGACTCCTGATCGGTCGCACATGTGGGCGAGCATCGTGGCTGCC
>DATHWB010000285.1:0-6630 GCA_035460965.1 Acidimicrobiia bacterium | reverse complement strand
GGCGAGGGAGTGTTGGGGGGACCGGCCCGGCAAGGCCGGGCCGAGGGGGGCAGTGAGCGTCAGCGAACTCGTGGACCACCGATCTCCCGGACGGCCCCCCTTGCCTCGCCTGGCGGCGAGGTTGCTCCCCCCAATGTCGCTTCGCTCCTGGGGGGAGAAACCTTGGGGTCTTCCACTTGTCTGTCCCCCCTCGGCCGGAGGCCGTCTGGGGGGACCGGCCCGGCGGAGCCGGGCCGAGGGGGGCTGTGAGCGGAGCGAACTCGTGGACCACTTCTGGGACGGCCCCCCTTGCCTCGCCTGGCGGCGAGGCTGCTCCCCCCAATGTCGCTTCGCTCCTGGGGGGAGAGACCTGGGGAGTGAAGCGAACCCGTGGACCGACTCGCGGCGTACCCTGGCGGCATGAGCCTCAAGATCCACTCCCAGGACGTCACCGAGGGCCCTGCGAAAGCGGGTGCCCGTGCCATGTTGCGTGCCGTCGGTCTCACGGACGACGACTTCTCCAAGCCGCAGGTCGGACTCGTGTCGGCCGGCAACGAGGTCACGCCGTGCAACGTGACCGGACCCGAGCTGGCGGAAGAGGCGAAGAAGGGTGTGGTCGAGAACGGAGGCGTGGGGCTGACGTTCACGACCGTGGCGGTGTCCGACGGGATCTCGATGGGTCACGAGGGCATGCGCGCCTCCCTCGTCTCGCGGGAGCTCATCGCGGACTCGGTGGAGTTGGTGATGCACGCCGAGCGATTCGACGGGATGGTGACGATCGCCGGATGCGACAAGTCCCTGCCGGGGATGCTGATGGCATCGGCCCGCACCAATCTCCCTTCGGTCTTCCTCTACGGAGGTTCGTCCCTCCCCGGCCGCTATCGCGACCGGGACATCGACATCGTGGACGTCTTCGAAGGCATCGGCGCCCTGTCCGAGGGGAAGATCACCGCCGACGAGATGCTCGAGATCGAGCGGAACGCCTGCCCCGGTGCCGGTTCGTGCGCAGGCATGTTCACCGCCAACACGATGGCGTCCGTCGGGGAGGCGATCGGAATGTCCCTCCCGGGCTCGGCGTCGGTGCCCGCCGTGGACCCGAGGCTGCGGGACTACGCAGTGCGGTCGGGCGAGGCGGTGATGCGACTCCTCGCCGACAATCTTCGTCCCCGCCAGATCATGACCCGGCCGGCGTTCGAGAACGCCATCACCACCGTGATGGCCCTCGGAGGATCCACGAACGCCGTGCTCCACCTGATGGCCATCGCCCACGAGGCCGAGGTGGAACTCACGCTGGAGGACTTCGACCGGATCAGCCGTCGGACCCCGCACGTCGGCGATCTTCGCCCGTTCGGTCGCTATCACATGGTGGGACTCGACCGGATCGGGGGTGTTCCCGTGGTGCTGCGAGCGCTGCTCGACGAAGGTCTGCTCCATGGCGATGTGCCGACCGTCACCGGAAAGACCATGGCGGAGAACCTGGCGGACGTGAGCTTCCCAACCGATCAGGACGTCATCCGGCCGCTCGCCGAACCGCTCGCCGAGCACGGGGGTATCGCCGTGCTCCGGGGATCGCTGGCACCGGATGGGGCGGTCGTCAAGGTGGCGGGGATCGAGTTGGACGTGTTCGAAGGCCCGGCGCGGGTCTTCGACGGGGAGCAGGATGCGCTCGAGGCCCTGTTCAATCACCGGATCGAGAAGGGCGACGTCGTCCTGATCCGCACCGAGGGACCGAAGGGTGGCCCGGGAATGCGGGAGATGCTGCAGATCACCGCCGCCATCAAGGGCGCCGGGCTCGGCAAGGACGTGCTCCTCATCACGGACGGCAGGTTCTCCGGAGGCACGACGGGCCTCTGTATCGGGCACGTGGCTCCCGAGTCCGAGGTCGGTGGGCCGATCGGCCTCGTGCAGGAGGGGGACCGGATCAGGGTGGAGCTCTCGTCGCGCAGCCTCGACGTCCTGGTGTCCGAGGACGAACTGGCCGAGCGCAGGGCGGATTGGAAGCCTCATCCGGCCCGTTACACCTCCGGTGTCCTCGCCAAGTTCGCCCGACTCGTCGGGTCCGCCGAGCACGGTGCTGTGACGACCGCGTGATCAAGGTCTACGCCGTCCTGCTGGTCCTCGGCGTCCTCGGCCTGATCGGTTGGATCATGGCGACCGTGTTCGCCGGCAACATCGACCGACCCGGAATGGACGCGGAGACCCGGTTCGGCGTCGCCGGGCGGCGGGCGGTGGCGGGTGCAGTGGGCTTCGGGATGGCGGGGATGTCGGCCGAGTACTCGCCGCTCGACCTCTCCTGGCCGGTGGGGCTGGTGCTGGCGCTGGTGGGTGCGGTGGCGGCCGCCTGGTATGCCGGCAAGGTCGGCCTCGAACCGCAGGAGCCGTCCTGACGTGCTGATCGTCTCGGACGTCCACGGCGCGTTCGAGCCGCTCGCCGAACTGGCTCGGGGAGCCGAACCGGTGCTGGTGCTCGGCGATCTGCTCAACCTCATGGACTATCGGACCGGAGACGGCATCACCGCCGACCTGCTGGGCCGTGACACCGCGATGCGGATCGCGCGGGCGCGGGCGCTCGGAGACTTCGGAGGTATGCGGGCCATCTGGGCGGAGGAGATCGGCACGGATCGGGACGACTTCCGGCGCCGCTTCGAGCAGCAGGCCGTCTCCCAGTACGAGGAGATGCGGCGAGTCCTGGACGGCACCACAGGCTTCGCCACGTTCGGCAACGTCGATCGTCCCGACCAGCTCCGTGACCACCTACCGGCCGGTTGGAGGTTCGTCGACGGGGAAGTGATCGAGGTCGACGGGTGGCGGGTCGGGATCGTCGGTGGGGGAATCGCCACCCCGTTGGGTGCTGCCGGCGAGGTCAGCGACGAGGAGATGACCGAGAAGCTCGGTCGGATCGGTCCGGTGGACATCCTGTGCTCCCACCTGCCGCCGGCGATCAGATCGATGCACTTCGACGTCGTCACCGGCCGGCCGGAACGGGCGTCGCAGCCCATCCTCGACTACATCGTCGAACACCAGCCGAGGTACCACTACTACGGCGACGTCCATCAGCCTCAGGCCTCCACCTGGCGCATCGGCGCCACCCGCTGCCGCAATGTCGGTTACTTCCGTGCCACCCGTCGGGCAGTGCGCCACGAGCCGAGATCCGCTTCCACCGGCGCTGGCTAGCCTGGGAGGGCGAGCAGCAGGAGGAGTCCGTGGCCGAAGGCACCGTTCAGAGCATCGAGGTCGACGCCGAGCCCGCCGCCTGTTTCGCGGTGGCGGCCGACGTCGCCGCGTATCCGGACTGGGCCACCGGCGTGCGCTCCACCGAGGTGCTCGAGACGGACTCCCAGGGTCGGCCGTCGCGTGCGTCGATGGTCATCGACGGCATGGTGAAGGAGATCTCCTACACCCTCACCTACACCTACGACGAGCCTCACTCGATGTCCTGGACCGCCGAGCCTGGTCCGGACCTGAAGGCTCTCGACGGCTCGTACACGTTCAAGGACCTGGGCGACGGGCGGACGCAGATCGTCTACGCCCTCAGGGCCGAACCAGCCTTCACGATCCCTGGATTCCTGCGCCGCCAGGTCGAGAAGCAGATCGTCGGCACCGCGCTTCGCGGGCTCCGTGAGCGTGTCGCCGCCGTGTCGGAGGCCTGACACCGTGCGCATCCTTCTCGTCACCGGGAAGGGTGGGGTCGGCAAGACGACGGTGGCGGCGGCCACGGCGCTGGCGGCGGCCGATCGCGGCTTCCGGACCCTGGTCAGCTCCACCGATCCTGCGCACAGTCTGGCGGATGCCCTCGACGTCCCTCTCGGGGACAGGCCGACCCGGGTGGTCGATCGCCTCGATGGCCAGCAGATCGACACCCAGGAGCAGCTGGAACGACATTGGGGTTCGATCCGGGACCAACTGATGAACGTGTTCGACTGGGGAGGGGTCGGCGGTATCGAAGCCGAGGAGTTCCTCGTGTTCCCCGGCATGGACGAGCTGTTCGCCCTGCTCGACGTGAACCAGCACGCCCGTTCCGGCGACTACGACCTGATCGTGGTCGACTGCGCCCCCACTGCGGAGACGCTTCGCCTGCTCAGTCTCCCCGAGGTTCTGTCCTGGTACTTCGAGCGGGTGATGCCCACCGAGCGCCGGATCATGCGGGCGGCGCGTCCGCTGTTGTCGCGAATGACCGATCTGCCCGTTCCCGAGGATCGGATGTTCGAAGCGGCACAGTCGGTGTTCGAGGGCGTCGAGCAGGTGAAGGAACTCCTGTCGGATCCGCAGGTGACGTCGGCACGGCTGGTCGTGAACCCCGAGAAGATGGTCATCGACGAAGCCAGGCGCACCTACACGTACCTCGGCCTGTTCGGCTACGGCGTCGACGGAATCGTGGTCAATCGGGTGCTCCCCGAGAGCGTCAACGATCCCTACTTCTCGAAGTGGCGTGACATCCAGGCGGGCCATCTCGCCACGGTGGACGAGGCGTTCTCCGAGGTGCGACGTCTCCGCCTGCGGCTCTTCGACGACGAGATGGTCGGTGTCGAACGGCTCCGGGACATGGCAGCGGAGTTGTACGGGGACGTCGATCCCGTGTCCGACTTCGAGGCCGTCAGCCCGTTCCACCTACACGAGGAAGGCGGCGAGGTGGTGGTCGAGATGGACGTCCCGTTCGCCTCCAAGGAAGAGCTGGACGTGATCCGCCGTGGGACCGAACTGGCGGTGACGGTCGGTCCGTATCGTCGCTCGCTCGTGTTGCCCGACTCCCTGCAGCGTCGTCCCGTGGTGTCGGCGTCGCTCACCGACGGGCGTCTGGTGATCCGCTTCGGGGCGACCGGGCGGAAGACGAGGAGACCGGCATGAACCCCGAGTCCGAGACCGGCGCTGCCCTGAAGCGGGCCGGAGTCCGGGTGGCCTTCCACCTGATGCGGGCGGGGGTCGAGGCGCTCAAGGCGGTGGAGGCGGTGATCGACGAACTGGGGAAGGTCGGATCCGCCGGCGGAGAGGATCGGCGAGCCGGCGACGGGCCGGAACGCATCGTGGTCGAGTGACTCGCTCGCTCGGTCTGGACGTGGGCGGCAGCGCCGTCAAGGTCGCGGTCCTCGAGGAGGGAACCGCGATCCACACGGAACGGATTCCCCTGCCCGGGGGACCGCTCCTCCCGGCGGTGACCGCCATCGCCCGGAGGGCCCTGGAGCGACACGGTGCGAACACGCTCGGCGTCGGACTCGCCGGTCTCGTGACGTATCCCGACGGAGTGTTCGTCTGGGGTCCTCACCTCCCGGACCGCGCCGTCCCGTTCCGCGCCGGCCTCACGTCGGAGCTGGGTTTCGAAGTGGCCGTCGACAACGACGCAAATCTGGCGGCCCTGGCCGAGCATGCGCTGGGAGCCGGGAGCGGTGCGTCGCCATTGGTGGTCGTCACGCTCGGCTCGGGCATCGGTGTGGGGATCGTGATCGAGGGCGGCGTGTTCCGCGGGGCCGGGTTCGCCGGGGAGCTCGGTCACATGCAGGTCACGGCCGACGGTGAGCGTTGCGCCTGTGGGCGGTCCGGTTGTTGGGAGACGGAGGTTTCCGGTTCGCGCCTCGACGCGCTCGCCCGCCATCTCATCGACCCGGACGGGCACCGTCCTTCCGGTGCCGACCTCGTCGCTGCGGCCGGAGCGGGTGACGAGGCTGCCGTGGCCGCGCTCGCCGGTGTGGCGGAGTGGTTCGGACGAGGGCTGGTGACCCTGATCCTCGCCTTCGATCCTGCGTTGATCGTGGTGGGTGGCGCTGCCGCCGCTGCCGGCCCGTTGTTGCTCGACCCCGCCCGTGAGACCGTGGTCTCGCTGCTGCCCGGCGCCGACGTCAGGTCGGTGCCAGCGGTGGTCTCCGGTCGGCTCGGCGAGTTCGCCGGCGCGATGGGTGCCGCGTTGGCCGGCCGGCAGGTGCAGAATGGCTCCTATGACTGGTGACCCCCTTCGGCCGGACGAGGTGATAGAGCCGGGCAGGCGCACCGCGATGCGGCGGCTGGCGGCCGACGCAGTCGGCACGTTGCCCCACATGGTGAAGCTGCTCTGGCGGCTCCTCCGCGATCCGAGGGTCCCACGGCGGACGAAGCTGGTGGTGGGTGCCGCCGTGGCGTACGTCGCCTCGCCGGTCGATCTCATCCCCGACTTCATTCCGGTCGCCGGGCTGCTCGACGACCTCCTGCTGATGACCTATGCCATCCATCACATCGTCGAGGTGGCGGGCGAGGACGTGGTTCTCGAGCACTGGGACGGTTCCCGGGACCTGCTCGAGCTGGTTCGCTCCATCCTCGACGTGGCCTCCGACTTCGTCCCGGCGCGCATCCGGAGAGTGGTCTCCCGCCTCTCGGGGGGTTGATCGGCGGGGTGGCGGACACCGTTAGCCTCGGAGGATGGAGTTCCGACGGATCGACAATCTCCCTCCGTATGTCTTCGCCGAGGTCAACCAGCGGAAGATGGCCGCCAGGAGGGCGGGCGAGGACATCGTCGATCTCGGTTTCGGCAACCCAGACATCCCGTCTGCCCCATTCGTCGTCGACAAGCTGATCGAGGCGGCGCGCAACGAACGCAACCACCGGTACTCGGTCTCCCGCGGCCTTCCCAACCTGCGTCGCGCCGTGGCCGAGCGTTACCGGCGCCGGTTCGACGTGACGCTCGAC
>DATHWB010000284.1:0-7525 GCA_035460965.1 Acidimicrobiia bacterium | reverse complement strand
GACCCAGCCGATCTCCCCGACCTTCCCGAGGACCCGCCGGCCTCCGCCGTGGTCGTGATCGTGGACTCGCTGCTCGCCGCATCGGAAGCCGGGACGGTGCTCACCGGACTCGCCGATCTCGCCGACCGACAGGGCTTCGATCTCGTGGTCGTAGTGGGCGACGGCTGGCTCGGAACCGACGGCCCTCGCTCGTCCACCGGCATGGTCGAAGCGGCCGCAGTGTCGGCGGTCCGCTCGCTCGCAGTCCGGTCGGATCGGTCAGGACGTGCCAACGTCGTCTCGGTACCCGAAGCGTTGTTCGGACCCTCGGGCACCCAGCGCGCTCCCCTCTCCCAGGCCGTGGAACCCGAGGACGTCGCACACGCTGTGGCGTTCCTGCTCGACGCATCCGGGGGTTACCTCAACGGCCAGGTTCTGTTCGTCAACGGCGGACGGCATCTCTTCTCCTCGATGACGGCCTGACGTGACGGATCGGATCGCACTCGTCACCGGCGGCGGCCAGGGCATCGGCGCGGCCATCTGCCGCCGGCTCGCAGACTCCGGATACCGCGTGGTGGTCAACGACCTCGACGGATCGCGAGCGCAGGAGGTGGCGACGGAGATCGGCTCCGCCGGCGGGTCTGCCACATCGGCGGTGGCCGACGTCGCCGATTCCGGCGCAATCGACGCGATGTTCGATCGGATCGAGCACGAACTGGGGACGGTGACGTTGCTGGTGAACAACGCGGGAATCGGCGGCAACGCCGCCATCCGCAACGTCACCGACGAGTACTGGAGGAAGGTGGCGGCCGTCGACCTCGACAGCGTCCTCTACTGCGCCCGGCGGGCGCTCGGGCCGATGCGGGAGGAACGCCGGGGGTCGATCGTCAACATCGCCTCCCGCGCCTGGCTCGGCTGGTGGGGACAATCGACGTACGCGGCCGCCAAGGCCGGTGTGGTCGGGATGACGCGAGCCCTGGCCGTGGAGATGGCCTCCCGCGGGGTGCGCGTCAACGCCATCGCCCCCGGCCTCATCGACACGCCGATGCTCCGCAACCGCAGCGAGGAGGCGCTCGCCCGTCTCCTCAAGAGCGTCCCGATGGGCAGACCGGGCACCCCCGCCGACATCGCCAATGCTGTCGAGTTCCTGGCATCCGACCGCGCCCGGACGATCACGGGACAGGTGCTGTACGTGTGTGGCGGCAAGAGCGTGTACGCCTATCCCGACTGGTCCGACTGACTGCGAGGAGACGGATGAACCACCCCGACTACGGCCGCTGCCCGAGATGTGGATACCTCACCTTCCCGGTTCTGGAACTCTCGCCGTGCGGACACGACGACCCACCAGTGCGAGCCTCGCTCGACGCCACCGGAACCGTGTACTCCTGGACCCGGGTCTGGGAGACACCGGAGTCCGGCAGTCTCATGGCGATGGCGGACTTCTTCGACGGTGCCCTTCGAATCACCGCCCCGGTGCGCGACGCCGGCGAGATCGCCATCGGCGACGAGGTCCTGGCAGTCTCCGGTACGGACACACTCGTCGCACTCGTCCGCCGATGAGCCGCGCCCTCGACCGCTGTTACAACATCGCCGACCTCCGCAAGGCGGCGAGCAGGAGGCTGCCGAACGGGATCTTCGAATACATCGACGGAGGAACCGAGGACGGCGTGGCGCTGGCCGCCAACCGCGCAGGGTTCGAGCGGATCAAACTCGTCCCTCGCTTCATGGTCGACCTGACGGACCGGGACATGGGTACCACCCTCTTCGGCGAGCGCTCCGAGCTGCCGTTCGGGATCGGGCCGACGGCGGTCGCCGGACTGCTGTGGCATCGGGGGGAGTACGCGCTGGCGAAGGCGGCGGCCGCGGCCGGAATCCCGTTCACCCTCGCCACCGGGTCGTTGACCTCGATGGAGACGATCGCCCGGGCCGGCGGTCGCCTCTGGTTCCAGCTCTACATGTGGGAGGAGAAGGAACTCTCATACGACCTCGTGCGACGCGCTCGGGGCCTCGGCTTCGAGACCCTGGTCGTCACCATCGACAGCGCCCTCGGTCGACTGCGGGAGCACAACGAGCGAAACGGCTTCACCTTTCCCTTCAAGCCGAACCTGAGGGCGATGGTGGACATGACCCTCCATCCGCGGTGGCTGACGACGGTGCTGTTCCGGACGATCCTCGACTCGGGCATGCCCAAGAACGCCAACTATCCGGCGCATTACCAGCCGATGGTGACCCTACGAGGCACTCCCAAACCCAAAGCGAACAAGTCCATGACCTGGGACGACGTGGCGCGGTTGCGCGAGATGTGGCCGGGGAACTTCGTGGTGAAGAGTGTCCTGAACCCGTCGGACGCCCGTCAGGCGGTGGAACGTGGCGCCGATGGCATCGTCATCTCCAACCACGGTGGTCGCGGCATGGACAGTTCGATCGCCACCATCGACGCCCTGCCGGGAATCGCCGCCGAGGTGGGCGGAGAGACGACGATCATGCTCGACAGCGGTGTCCGGCGCGGCAGCGACATCGTCAAAGCCCTCGGCCTGGGGGCCGACTTCGTGCTGCTCGGCCGAGCCACCCTCTACGGAATCGCCACCGCCGGCGACGAGGGGGCGTCGAAGGCGATCAGCATCCTGGCGACCGAGTTCGAGAAGACGATGGGAACACTGGGACGCCGTACGGTCGACGAGATCGACCACACGATCTTCGCTCGGTGATCCCCGGCTAGACCACCAGCCACTACCGAGACGGCCCCGAGCGGGCTCCGACTGCGCGGCGAAGCTCGGCTCGTCCTCTCCGTGGGTCCGCCCTCGTCGGGATCGGACCCAGGATGACCAGGATCGTCCACAGGCACCGTGCGGACCGACCTGTCACAGTCAGACCGGCGGGATGAGCCCCCCGGTTGACACTCCCGGCTGTGCCGGCGATGGGGATGCACCTCGGTGCCTCCTGCACACCAGCCCCCACCACCCCCGGCTCTGGCGTAGGTTTGACTGCGATCACCGAGAGGAGAACGATGAGCTCGTACTACAGCCCGGTGATGTACGGCATCAACGACGTCACCATCCCTGACGGCAGCTCGAGTTTCGAGGCGCGGATCTACTACCCGTCCGAGGAGGTGGAGGTGCGTGATGTCGCCATCCTCCGAGGTACTTACCCGTTGGTGGCATTCGCTCATGGTGACCGGAGCTTCGAGCGGGACCTGTGCCCCACGGACGTCACCCAGGATCACCGCCGCTGGGGGGCGGTGCTGCACTTGCTCGCCAGATGCGGCTTCGTCGTCATCTCCCCCGCGATGCACGACGTCATCGGCAGCTCGGAAGCCTCCGCCATCCGAATGGAGAAGGCCATCGCATGGATCCGTCACTCGTGGCCGAAGCGCTCGGTGCTTCATCACCCTCCACTGCTCTACATGGAACCTGACTTCATGTTCGCGCCGCAGAACGAGTCCGCCCAGACCGAGCAACTCAAGGCCAACGACCCCGCCCAGGCTCTCACCGGTCACCTCGACCGGCTCGACGTCGCCCGCCTCGGGATTGGTGTGGGCCCCGATGTTCTCGCCCCGGTCGGGCCGCCCACTGCTTTGGGCGTGGCGGGACATTCCTGGGGTGCGCGGGCAGCCGCCAGAGTTGCCGCCCGGGGCAACGTGGAGGTCGAGGCGATCGGCTCGGTCGCCGGCAGCTGGGACGAAAACGATTCGATTCGAGCCTTCGTCGACTCGGGCCTTCCCACCCTGATGATGGTCGGCTCCGACGACTTCCTGAATGCCAGCTACCCGGCGGCCATGTGGAACTCCCTCGCAATCCCGAAGCATCAGGCGATCATTCAGGGGCTGGCCCATTGGGACTGGTTCAGTGCCTTCGGTGGCATCGGGGCGTGCGACACCGACGCTCCGCGCCCAGTTTGTCCGGTCGGATGGCAGACCGCCTCCGAGCTGCTCCTCGGATTCATGACCAAGTACCTCTACAACCATTGGTGGCGCCCGCCCTACTTGCTGGGGAGCCCGGGTGGTCGTCCACCCTTGCTGCACTGGTATCGCAACACCGGTCCATGCGCCGTCAAGATCCGCTGGAACGACCCCACCTACACAGGATCGTTGGGGCCGGTCGGGGAAGTGACGTTGGGCAGCTGGACCGGAGGAAGCCCGTGGTGACTCGCGTTCCTGTCGGCGTCGAGGCCATGGTCCGGGACCGGTGCGAGTGCCCCGTGATCCTCAGTCGAAGTCGAGAGCGGCGTCGGCGTCGAGCGGGAAGATGGGGCGCGGAAGCCGCTCCCAGTCGAAATCGGTGACGCGGGACTGAGTGTGGCCCGGCGTGTCCACCCGGATCAACTCTTCGGTCCAATCGGTGAAGTATTGGAAGTTCGAGGCGGTCTTCACCACCACCATCCGGACGGCGTCCCGATCCGTGGCGTCCACCCCGAAGTGGTCCCAGAACTCAGGGTGCATCGCACCCCGGTTGCGATAGCGACTCAGCCCGACGAGCACGTTGCCCGTCCGGACCAGGGCGGAGGTGCCCTGGCTATGCGCCTCCAGCCCCGGCACCGACGGCATCGCCCCGTCCGTCACCTTCACCACCTCGACCCTGGCGGTCAGGGGCTCACCCCATCGACTGTCTGACGCTCGCCCGAGCCGAAGGTCGAGGATCGCGCCCTCTCCCGCCTCTGCTGCGGCCAGGGCGGCCGGCCCGTCCACCAGCGGCACCAGAGCGAGGCCTCCGACCCGCTGACGGATCATCTCGGCGAGAACCACGACCGAGTCGCCGGCCGAACCGCCGGCCACACTGTCCCCGGTGTCGGACAGCACCACGATCCCCCGCCGGGCGGCGTCCGCTCTCGACACGGCCTCGGCCACCGGGACGCTGTCGAGCTTCATCAAGTCGTGACGTAAGGACCACACGCAGCGCGTCAGCTCCTTGGCCAGCTCGTCTGCCAGTGCCGGGTCGTCGTGCGTGTAGACGATCGACGCCCACCCGCCCTCCTCCACATCCAACCAAGGCTGCATCGGATACGTCGACACCGACAGCACCCCGGGGCGGGTCTCGATCTCGCGGGCCAGGTCGAACCAGGTCTTCATCGGCGGTCTGCTGGTGAGGTACTGCTCCTGATGGGTGATCATCGGCGCCTTACGCATCGCCACCGCCGGGGTGATCCCGGCGTCCATCATGTGGAACAGGAGCCTGGCGGTCTCCGCACCGGTGGCCGGGTGGTCGTGAGGCTGGGTGCGGTGGCCGACGATCACGTCGGCCGATGCGATCATCCGGTGTGTGATGCAGGCGTGGTGGTCGGTGTAGGCGGCGATCCGGGTTCCCGGCCCGACCTCTGCGCGCACCATTTCGAGCAGCACACCCTCGGGATCATCCTCATGGTCGGCGGCCATCGCCCCGTGCAGGTTGAGGTAGATCGCGTCGAACGGTCCCGACACCCTGATCTGGTTCAGCAGCAACTCGGCCAGGTGCTCGAACGCCGACTGCGTGACCGTCCCACCGGGACCGGCGCTGGCATACATGAGTGGCACCAACTCGACATCGGCTCGAGCCGAGGCGAGGCGGACGAAGGCCCCGATGCCGGAGCGCTGCCAGTCGAAGGAGAGGTCGAACCCCTCTCCGACGCGAACACCGGCGCGCTCGAACGCAGCGAGATCGGTGACGACCGGGCTGAACGAGTTCGTCTCCTGACTGAACCGAGCCACGCCTATGCGCATGGAGACACCCTGGAGACCGATCCCTCGCCGCCCGCGGCATCCAGCTCGGTTCGAGGACTCAGGGCACGCACCGGGTCACTCGAAGTCGAGGGCGGCGTCGGCGTCGAGCGGGAAGATGGGGCGCGGGAGCCGCTCCCAGTCGAAATCGGTGACCCTCGACTGAGTGTGCCCGGGGGTGTCGACCCGGATGACCTCGGTCGTCCACTCGCCGAAGTACTGGAAGTTGGAGGCGGTCTTCACCACCACCATCTGGATGGCGTCCCTCTCGGTGGCGTCCACGCCGTAATGCGCCCAGTACGACGGCATGTTCATCGTGCGTCCCCGGAACTGGCTGACCGCAACCAGGATGTCACCGACCCGCAACAAGGCCGAGGTTCCCTGGGAGTAGGGCTCGTAGAAGCCGCCGGTGTCGACCCAGCCGTCGGTGACGGCCACCACCTCGGCCGACACCGTCAACGGATCGCCCCACGCAGGGTCGAGCGATCGCCCGAGCCGCACCTCGACGGTCGAGCCGACCCCCGCGGCGGCGGCAGTCAACGCCGCCGGGGCGTCGACCATCGGCACGAGGGCGGTGCCCTTGACCCCCTGGCGCAGCATCTCCGCCAGGATCACGTTGGAATCGCCGGTCGCACCGCCCGCCGCACTGTCCCCGGTATCGGACAGGACCACGATCCCTCGTTCGACGGCGTTCGCCCGAGCGACGGCATCTGCCACCGGGATGCTCTCCTGGACCATGAGATCGTGCCGGAGATCCCACACCTTTCGTGTCAGCTCCTTGGCCAGACTGGCCGCCAACTCGGGATCGGCGTCGGTGTAGACCGTCGACGCCCAACCGCCCTCCTCCACGTCGAGCCACGGCTGCATCGGATACGTCGACACCGAGATCACTCCCGGCCGGCTCTCCATCTCACGGGCCAGATCGAACCACGTCTTCATCGGGGCCCGGTGGGTTCGATACTGCTCCTGATGGGTGATCATCGGCGCCTTGCGCATCGCCACCACCGGCCGCATGTCCCCGTCCACCACCCGGAAGAACGCCTCGGCCGCGGCGCGTCCGGTGTGCGGCGGGTCGTGCGGCTGGGTGCGATGCCCGACGATGAGATCTGCGTTGTGCACCATCCGCTCGGTCACGCAGGCGTGGTGATCGGTCGAAGCCACCACCCACACCTCCGGCCCGACCGCCTGCCGAACGAGTTCGAGCAGCAGCCCTTCGGGATCGTCGTGATGCTCGGCTGCCATCGCCCCATGCAGCGACAGATACACCGCATCCAGCTCACCCACCTCGGCGAGGCGGCGACGGTAGAGATCGGTGATGTGGTCGAACGCCTCCTTCGTCACCCGCCCGCTCGGACCGGCCCAGGCCTTCACCAACGGCACCAGCTCGTCGCCGCGGGCATCGGCCACCTCGGCGAACGTCCAGATGGCCCCGCGCACCAGGTGCTCGCGCACGTCGAACTCGTCGCCGTACGCCATGCCCTGACGCTGGAAGGCATCCAGGCCGGTCACCGACGGACTGAAGGTGTTGCTCTCCTGGGTGAACCGACCGATCCCGATCCGCATCACTCGAAGTCGAGCGCGGCGTCTGCGTCGAGCGGAAAGGCCGGACGCGGCAAGCGGACCCAGTCGAACTCCAAGACCCGGGACTGGGTGTGCCCGGCGGTGTCGACACGGATGAGCTCCTCGGTCCAATCGGCGAAGTACTGGAAGTTCGATGCGGTCTTCACCACCACCGTTCGCACCGCGTCCCGGTCGGTGGCATCGATGCCGAGATGCTTCCAGAAGAGCGGCTTGAGGACGGATCCCGTCCGATACCGGGAGACCCCGACCAGGACGTTGCCCACCTTGAGCAGGGCG
>DATHWB010000283.1:0-10165 GCA_035460965.1 Acidimicrobiia bacterium | reverse complement strand
TCGGCCCCGACGAGACCGGCAGGTTGATGGAACGCGGAACGATCGAGATCGCTCCGCTGGCCTACATGCGCGGGCGAACGCTCAACGATGCGTGTGTGATCCTCGACGAGGCCCAGAACACGTCGCCGGAGCAGATGAAGATGTTCCTGACGCGCCTCGGGTTCAACTCGAAGATGATCATCACCGGCGACGTCACCCAGACCGATCTGCCGAGCCAGCAGCAATCCGGGCTGCGGATCGTTCGCGGCATCCTCGAGGGGATTCCAGGGGTGGCGTTCGTCGAATTGTCCTCGCGCGACGTCGTCCGGCATAGGATCGTGGCTGCCATCGTCGAGGCGTACCAGCGCTTCGAAGGGGAGAAGCCATGAACGCCACCGTGACCCGGATCGTCGCCTTGGTGTCGACAGTGGCGCTCGCCTGGGGCGTGCTCGTGTACGGCGCCCAAGGCACGGTGGTCTCCTTCGGGGTCGGCGAGATCGCGGAGCGAACCTATACGGCCCGCAACCGGGCCTCCGTCACCAACGTCGACGCTTACGACCAGGCCCGGGAGGCGGCTGCCGCAGCGGTGGAGCCCGAGGTTCGCCGGAACAGCGAGGCCGAGCGCGAGACCCTCCTGGCACTCGATCAGTTGTTCGGTGACGTGCGGGCCGCCGCCACGCTCGACATCCTTCCCCAGCTCCCGTCGGTCGATCCGGTGCCGTCGACCACGACCACCACCACGTCGACGACGGAGGCCGAGGGCGAGTCGGAGCCGGTGGTGGAGGTCGAACCTGCCATCCTCCGGGGACTGGTGTTCGTGGACGCCAACCGTGATGGGGTGTTCGAGCCCGTCCCCAACGTCGTCCTGTCGGATGCCCCGATCGCGGGAATCGACATTCTGGCCCGGTCCGCCACCGGCGAGGTGTACGGGGCGACCACCCAGTCGGACGGCACCTACAGCGTCGAGCTTCCACCCGGCGAGTACTCCGTCGGGCTGCTCATGTCGGACATCGACATACCGGACCAGGTGACCGTGACCACGGATCGACCGGTGCAGACCGTCGCCTGTGAGGAGGCTGCCACCTGTGAAGCGGCCCCGATCGGTTTGGGGGCGGCCACTCCTCCGCTCGATGTGCAGATCGCGGAGCTGAGCGCCACGTACGGGGTCCTCAACCTCTCGACGATCGAGACACTCGTCCGGATCGCCAACGACGACGTGACTCGCGTGGCGCTGGGGCTCACGCCCGCCCTGCGAGTCATCGAGTCGCGCACCCAGGAGGAGATCGCCCGGCGATTCACGCTCGAGATCCGGAGCCTCGATCAGTTGCGAGTCGCCCAGAACGAGGTGACGTCGAGTCCGCCGATAGTCCTCGTCGACGGGGCCATCCACGAGGAGGCGAGAACCGCCGTGGGTGACATCGTGGCCACGTTCCTCCGGCCGAACACCGAGGTCGATCAGATCGCCACCGAGGCGATGCGCGAAGAGGCGATGGAGGCGGTTTCGCAGCAGGACTTCCAGCGCGACTACGCCGCAGATCAGACGATCATCCTGGTGGGCGAGCCGTTCGACAGGCTGGCGATCGACGCCATCGCCGCCACGAACGCCGCCGACGTCCAGCCGGTGAGACTGGCATCCGTCGCCGCGATGCTGGCGGTCCTGATGGCCTCGCTCGCCTTCTACCTCTCCCGGTTCCGGCGCCAGTTCTGGGAGGCGCCGCGCATGGTGGCCCTGTTCTGCCTGCTCATCGTGATGGCGGCCGGGGCGGTTCGGCTCACCGTGGAACTCCGGGAGCAGTCCTCGTGGTTCATCCTCCCGGCGGTGGCGTTCGGTTACCTGGCGGCGGTGCTGTTCGACAACCGCATGGGAACCCTGATGTCGATCGCGATGGGGATCCTCGCCGCCACCGCCACCCGGAATCCGGGTCTGACCGTCTTCGCCGTGCTGGCCACCCTGGCGCCCATCGGTTTCGTCAGTCGGGTGTCCAGTCGCCGGGCGTTCCGCAACTCGGTGGTGACGTCGGCGCTGGCGGTGGGGGTGATCGCCGCCGCGGTGGCCTGGCTGTTCGTGACGCCCGTCGACGCGCTCGCCGGTGAGGTGTGGGAGACGGTCGGAATGTCGGTGGCGTGGGCGGTGGGAGCGGCACTCATCGGGTCCCTGGTGGCCGTCGCGGTGATGCCCTTCTTCGAGTCGATGTTCGACATCACGACCACACTGCGACTGCTCGAGGTGATCGATCGCAACCACGAAGGCCTGCAGTTGCTGCAGGAGCGGGCATTCGGAAGCTTCAACCACTCGCTCATGGTCGGGACCTTGGCTGATGCGGCGGCGCGAGCCATCGACGCCAACAACCTGCTCGCCCGAGCGGCGGCGTACTACCACGACCTGGGCAAGACCGAGAACCCTTTGTACTTCATCGAGAACCAGTTCGGGATCTCGAACCCGCACGACGAACTCGAACCCGAGGAGTCGGCCGAGATCATCCGGCGCCATGTGCTGGACGGGATGGTTCTCGCCCGGAAGTACAAGATCCCGTCCGAGGTGGCAGAAGGCATCGTCACCCATCACGGGGACGGGATCATGCGGTACTTCTACGACCGGGCGGTGACGCAGCGCGGTGAGGAGAACGTCGACCCGGACGACTTCCGGCATGCCGGTCACAAACCGCGCAGCAAGGAAATGGCGATCGTGATGATGGCGGACGCGGTGGAAGGAGCCTGTCGGGCCGTCTTCGAGCGCGAGGAACCGTCGACGGAGGCGATCGAGAAGGTCGTCACGCGGGTGATCGACGAGAAGGTGTCCGACGGTCAACTCCAGGACTGCGATCTCACCATGGGCGAGATGACGAGGGTGAGGCGAGCATTCATCGAGGCGCTCTCGGGCCATTACCATCGTCGTATCCAGTACCCGAACTTTCCCGGCACCTGAGATGGACGACCCTCGAAGTACCGAGGTTCGTCGGTGAGCGTCACCTTCACCGACGAACAGACCCGTGCGGTCGATGGCGACGCGCTCGTGGATCTCGCCGAGCGTGTTCTTCGTCACGAGGGCTACCCCGCTACGACGGAACTGGCGATCACGGCCGTCGAGGATGAGGTCATCGCCGCGATGAAGGGCGAGTACCTCGGTGAGAGCGCGGTGACGGACGTCCTCAGCTTTCCGATCGAGGACTTCGAGCCCGGCCAGGCGCCGATTCGCCAGTCCGACGGGCCGCCGGTCATGCTGGGCGACGTCGTGATCGCCCCGTCACACATCGCCCGTCAGGCGTTGGATCACGGCGTGTCGGAGCTCTCCGAGCTCTCGTTGATGGTGGTGCATGGGATCCTCCACCTGATGGGTTGGGATCACGTCGTGGATGACGAGGCGGAGGCAATGGAACGGCGGGAGCGCGAGATCCTCGCCCTCGTCGGGGTGGAGCGCCGATGATCACGCTCGCATGGATTGTCGCCGCGGTCGCAGCCACCCTCGCGGCGGTGTTGCGAACCGGTGCCGCCTCGCTGGTCATGACGCCGAGAGCCGACGCCCTGCACGACGCCGCCGAGGGGCGGCGCGGCGCCGATCGGGTCGCCCGGCTGCTCGAACACCCGGAGGTGATCGTCCCGTCCATCAACATCGTGCATTCGTTGCTGCTCGTCCTGGCGGCAGTTCCGAGCACCTGGGTGATCGCCGTCGAAACCGCCGGGACCGCCACGGCCGCGCTGTTGGGCGGGCTCGTGGTCGGACTGACGGTCTTCGCCGACCTGGCTCCCAGGGTGATAGGGCGCTCCCGTCCACGCGTGATCGCCTACCGGTTCGGTCGTGTGTTGGGGGCGGCGATCGCGCTCGGCTCGAGTGTGGTCGAGATCCTGTCCGACGACGCCGCGGACGAGGACGACGGCGACGATGCCCAGGACGAGGAAGAGGTGGGGCTCATCGAGTCGGTGCTCATCTTCGCCGAGACCATCGTCCGGGAGGTGATGGTGCCTCGCACGGACATGGTGACCATCGCGATCGATGCCGATATCGACAGCCTGCTGGCGGTCATCGATGAGAACGGGTACTCCCGGATCCCGGTGGCCGGGGAGGGCGGACTGGACGACATCGTCGGCGTGGTGATCGCCAAGGATCTCCTGCCGCGCCTGGCGAACGGTGAGCGCCCGGTTTCGATATCCGAGGTGATGCGGCCGGTGGAGCACATCCCCGAGACGAAGCGGGTGCCGGAATTGCTGCGCGACATGCAGGTGGCGAAGTCCCACCTCGCCATCGTCGTCGACGAGTTCGGGGGCACGGCAGGACTCGTCACCATCGAAGACCTGCTGGAGGAGTTGGTCGGCGAGATCGTGGACGAATACGACGAGGACGAGCTCATGGTCGAGGAGCTCGAAGACGGGTCGTGGAAGGTCGACGGCCGCCTGTCGGTGCACGACTTGTCGGAGATGATCGACAGAGAACTCCCGAACGACGAGTGGGACACGGTCGCAGGACTCGTGCTCGGTCTCGCCGGCCGCGTGCCGCGCGAGAGGGAGACCTTCGAGACAGCCGGTGTGTCGTTGACGGTGCGTCGTGTTCAGGGGCGCCGTGTCCAGGAGGTGCTCGTTCGGCGCCTCGTCACCTCCGAGTCCACGCCGGACAGTCGGTGAGATCGGGGATCGTCCCGGTCGTCGGCCGCCCGAACGTCGGGAAGTCGACCCTCGTCAACGCACTCGTGGGTTCGAAGGTGGCGATCACCTCGTCGCGTCCCCAGACGACGCGGAACGCCATCCGGGGGGTGCTCACCCTGCTGGACGGTGACGAACCGACTGCCCAAGTCGTCTTCGTGGACACCCCGGGGCTGCACAAGCCGAAGACCGAACTCGGCAACCGTCTCAACGGACTGGTCTACGGAACGTTGGCCGAGGCGGACGTCGTGCTCTTCGTCGTCGACGCGACTCAGCCGATCGGACCGGGAGACCGGCGGATCGCCGATCGCCTGTCGTCGTCGGGGGCCCCGGTGGTGGTCGTCGTGAACAAGACAGACGCCACGGGGCCGGATCAGATCCTGGCCCAGCTCGTCGAGGCGGGTGGCTGGGATTTCGCGGCGTACGTTCCGGTGAGCGCTCGCCGGGGCGAGAACCTGGCCCCGGTGGTCGACGAGGTGGTGACGCGCCTGCCTGAGGGGCCGATGTACTTCCCCGCCGGTGAAGTCACCGATCAGCCCGAACAACTGCTGGCGGCTGAGATCGTGAGGGAGAAGTTCCTCGAGCGTCTTCGCGAGGAGCTCCCGCACTCGCTCGTGGTGGTCACCGAGGAGATGGAGACCCGCGACGACGGCCTGGTGTGGATCACGGCTCGGGTGGTGGTCGAGAGGCGGTCACAGCGCGGGATCGTGATCGGCAAGGGTGGGACGTTGCTTCGCGACGCCGGCACCGATGCGCGTCACGAACTCGAGAACATTTTCGGGACCAAGGTCCATCTCGATCTGCGCGTGAAGGTCGATCCGGATTGGCAGTCGACCCCCGACGCGCTCGATCGCCTCGGTTTCGAGAGGCAATGACCCTCCGCCGGTCGGCGGTTGGGTAGGGTCCGATCCGTGGCCTCCACGCTCACGGATCGTGCCGAAAGGCTGGCGACTCTGGCCTTCGAGGGGCGTCTCGCCGACGCCAGCCTCGAACTGGGACGTTTCGTGACTCCCGGCCTGGATCCCTCGCTCTCGCTCGCCCGCCTCGACGCCATGGCCGCGCGGGTTCGCGGCGACACGCACCTGGCGTTGCGGAGGGTCATCGCCATCGAGGACGGCATCGGTGGGAACGTCGACGACTATCACGACCCGGCCAACTCCTTCCTCCACCGTGTGCTCGAGACCCGACGCGGCATCCCCATCTCCCTGTCGGTCCTGTGGATCGAGGTCGGCCGCCGGGCTGGCATCGAGATGGTCGGGGTCGGCCTACCCGGCCACTTCGTGGTGTACGCCGGGGGCCAGATGGTGGATCCGTTCCACTACGGCGAGGCGATCGGCTTCGACGAGGCTGCCGGCCTGGTGGCGTCGTCCCTGGGAGGGTCGCCGCGCCTCGATCGCAGCTGGCTGAGCCCTGTCGACACCCCGGGAATCATCCAGCGCATGCTCCGCAATCTCGAGTACGTCTACCGCGACGACCCGATCAACTCCGAGTGGGTCGGAGCCTGCCTCGAGATCATCGGTTGAGTCAACCGAGCTCGTCGATCGCTCGTGCCAGTGAGACGTCGTTGTCGGTGAGCCCGCCCGCGTCGTGGGTGGTGAGCGCCAGCCGTACCCGGTTCCATCGGATGTCGATGTCCGGATGGTGATTGGCCTTCTCCGCTAGGATCGCCACCCTGGTCACGAAGCCGATCGACGCCCCGAAGTCGGGGAACGTGAACGTCCGTTCCAGGATCTCGCCGTCGATCGTCCAGTCGGGCAAGGAGTCGGGAAGGTTCCGGCGGGCACCGTCGTCCAGTTTCTCCATGCATCCGAACCTAGCGCAGGCGATACTCGCCTGATGAAGCAGCCGCCCACCACCGCCGACGAGTTCACGACTCTCACGGAGTTCCTCGACTACTTCCGCCGGGTCGTCGTCAGGAAGCTCGAGGGCGTGGAGGAGCCGGGCTTGCGTGCGGTGATCGTGCCGAGCCAGGCCACGACGCTGGGGGGCATCGTCCAGCATCTCGGCTACGTCGAGCGCTGGTGGTTCCACCGTGTCCACGGCGGTCAGGACATCGACGCACCGTGGACGGAGGAGGATCCGGATGCCGACTTCAGAGTCCCGGAAGGTGCCACGGCCGAGTCGATCATCGAGTTCTACGAGGCGTGCTGCGACGAGTCGCGTCGGATCGTGGCGGAGTCGCCGGATCTGGACCGGGAGTCGACTGTCGGATCGCGGGTGGTCTCACTTCGCTGGATCCTGGTGCACATGATCGAGGAGACCGCCCGACATGCCGGCCACCTGGATCTGCTCAGGGAGTCGTGGGACGGGGCGGTCGGCGACTGACCGCTGCCATCGCGCACCCGGCAGTACCGTGGCTGCGATGGCGATCCGACACGACTCCGGCATCGTGCTCCGCTCGTACTCGTTCGGCGAGGCGGACAAGATCGTCGTCCTGCTGAGCCCCCTCCACGGCAAACTGCGCACCGTCGCCAAGGGCGTCCGCAAGACCAAGAGTCGGTTCGGCGGCCGCCTGGAGTCGTTCATGGAGGTCGACGTCGTGCTGTACGAGGGGCGCAACCTCGATCTGATCACTCAGGCAGAGATGAAGTCGTCGTTCCCGTCTCTCCGGCGGGATCTGGAGGCGGTGGCTGCGGCGTCGACGATGGCGGAAGTGGTGGATGCGGTTGCCCAGGAGAACGAGCCCTCGATCGCTCTCTACGCCCTGCTGCGCCGGGGCCTGGCGGCACTCGACGCAGGTCTGACTTCACGGGATGTGTTGACCGCCTTCCTCCTGCAGTTGTTGACCGTGCAGGGGCTCGCCCCGGCTCTCACGCGGTGCGCGTCGTGCGGTCAGACGCGGTCGCTCGACCGATTCTCCGTCGCGGCTGGCGGAATCCTCTGTGGAGACTGCCGACCCGAAGGCTCGGTGCGGTTGCGACCGGGTCTGGTCGACCGGCTGGCCGATCTCGCCACCTTGGACCTGGCGATGATCGAACCGGACGACGACCTCGGCTCGGATGCGATGTGGGTGACCCGCCGGTTCGTCGAATTCCATCTCGAGCGTCGCATCGTCTCGTTGGCGGTCCTGGACGGATGACCGCCCTCGACCTGTCGGCGCTCGATCCCACTCGTGTCCCGTTCCACGTGGGCATGATCCTCGACGGGAACGGCCGCTGGGCGAACCAGCGCGGGCTGCCCCGCACGGCGGGCCACGAGGCGGCCGAACGTGTCCTGTTCGAGTGCGTGGAGGGAGCGATCGAGATCGGGGTCGGGCACCTGACAGCCTTCACGTTCTCGACCGAGAACTGGTCTCGGAGCGAGTCGGAGGTGGCGTTCCTGATGGGCTTCAACGAAGCCTTGCTGCTGCGCCGTCGGGACGAACTGCACGAGCGAGGGGTGCGAGTCACCTTCTGCGGGGATCTCACCGACCGGCGGGTCCCCGACCGGAATCGGGAGCTGATGGAGGAGACCGAACGTCTCACCGCCGGCAACGGCACGATGGTGATGACATTCGCGTTCAACTACGGCGCGCGCTGGGAGATCACCCGGGCGGTGCGTTCCATCGCGGCGGATGTGGCCGACGGGCGGCTCTCGCCGGACGATGTAACCGAGCAGGCGATCTCCCAGCGGATGGAGCTGCCCGACGTCGACCTCATCATCCGCTCGTCGGGCGAGCACCGCCTGTCGAACTTCCTTCTCTGGCAGGCGGCGTACGCCGAGTTCTCGTTCCCGGGCATCCTCTTTCCCGACTTCTCGAAGGAGCAGTTGCTCGAGGCCGTGCTCGACTACCAGCGCCGGGAGCGTCGGTTCGGGGCAGCTGCCGACGTGGTCGACGGTCGCTGACGGCCACCGACCGGGCGGACCCGCCCGCCCCCCTACACTTCGACCCTCCCATCCAGTCTTGTTGGAGCATGCAATGCCGGCCTCGTTCGACGACATCGTCAACCTCTCGAAACGTCGTGGTTTCGTCTTCCAGTCCTCCGAGATCTACGGGGGATTGCGCTCCGCGTACGACTACGGGCCCCTGGGGACGCTCCTGCTCCGCAACGTGAAGGAGCAGTGGTGGAAGGCGATGGTGCAGCACCGGGGTGACGTCGTCGGGCTCGACTCGGCGATCCTGCAGTCGCGCCAGGTGTGGGTGGCGTCCGGTCATGAGGCCGTGTTCACCGATCCGCTGGTGGAGTGCACGAACTGCAACAGCCGTCACAGACTGGACAAGCTGGACGATGCCGACCAGTGCCCGACGTGCGGGAAGTCGGGGACGTTCACCGAGCCACGCCTGTTCAATCTCATGTTCCGCACCCACATGGGCCCCGTGGAGTCAGCCGAGAACATGGTCTACCTGCGTCCGGAGACGGCCCAGGGGATCTTCATCAACTTCGAGAACGTGCGGCGCACCAACCGACTGAAGCTCCCTTTCGGCATCGCCCAGGTCGGCAAGTCGTTCCGCAACGAGATCACGCCGGGTCAGTTCGTTTTCCGCACCCGGGAGTTCGAGCAGATGGAGATGGAGTTCTTCTGTCACCCGGATGAGTCTCAGAAGTGGTTCCACTACTGGGTGGACCAGCGCCATCAGTGGTACATCGACCTGGGCATGAACGCGGAGAACCTCCGGATCCGTCCGCACGATGCCGACGAACTGAGTCACTACTCGGCGGGGACGGTCGACGTCGAGTTCCGCTTCCCGTGGGGCTGGGACGAACTGGAGGGCATCGCCAACCGCACCGACTTCGACCTTCGTCAACACGCCGAGCACTCGGGTGAGGACCTGCGCTACTTCGACCAGGAGACCGACGAGCGGTACTTCCCCCATGTGATCGAGCCGGCGGCGGGAGCCACCCGCACCATGTTCGCGTTCTTGATGGATGCGTATCGCGAGGAGCCGGTCAAGGACGAGACGCGCACGGTCCTGAAGTTGGACCACCGCCTCGCTCCGTACCAGTTGGCGGTGTTGCCCCTCTCCAAGAAGCCCGAGCTGATCGAGCCTGCGACGAAACTGGCCGAGTCGCTGCGCAAGAAGTACATGCTCGAGATGGACGTGACGCAGGCGATCGGTCGCCGCTATCGCCGGCAGGACGAGATCGGCACGCCGTACTGCATCACCTTCGACTTCGATTCGCTCGAGGACCAGGCGGTGACGGTGCGTGACCGGGACACGATGGATCAGGACCGCGTGTCGATCGACCGCCTCGACGAGTACCTGGGGACGAAGCTCGCCTGAACGCGAGACTTGGGCGGGGCGCACCTTCTCATCCGACGATTGGGTGGCGCTCGTGCGAGACGTACCTCATCGCCAACCTGTTCCGCATCCTGAGGGATACTTGCGGCCGATTCCTACCCTTGGCGCGTCGAGAGGGATCCTGTCATGAACCGTTCCGCCCTGGTCGCCGCCGTCGTGGCCACCGTCCTGATCGGCGGTGGCGCCGCCTGGTGGTTCGGTCAGGGGACGGAGGCTCCGACGACGGGGGTCACCGCCCCGCCGGTAGCCACCGTCAGCACAGCCGAACAGGAAGCGTCCGATGTCGCCCCCTCCACCACCGCCGCCTCCGACGTCACCACCGACTCGCTG
>DATHWB010000282.1:0-6061 GCA_035460965.1 Acidimicrobiia bacterium | reverse complement strand
CGAGCGTGGATCGAGTACGGGTTCGTGGCGGAGTGCGCCGATCCCGGGAGAGTGCTCTCGCTCTTCACCTCGGGGTTCGACGCGCCGTTCGAGGTCGGGGCGACCTCGTACGATGAAATCGACCGGGGCGGGTCGCCCAGTGTCGAGGGCCTGCTCGGAGATCGGAGTTCGTTCGTCCAACTGCCGGTCGTCGATGCATCGGGTGCGGCCCCCACCGGAGGGACCCCCGTTCCCGACCTTCTGACTGCCACGCAAGATGGGGGACGGACGCTCCCTCTCGGGGAGGTCAAGACGCTGCCCGGCACCGTTCGCCTCGACTTCCTGTTCGAGCTCTGTCTGCCCGAAGTCTGCTTCCGCGACGCCCACTTCATCGACCCGGCAGGAACCGGTCTCGGATCGGGATCCTTTGCCGCGGACGAGCCATTCCACGTCCGCCATGGGTTCCCGGTGTTCAAGGACGAACCGCTCGGCCAGGGATTCGACATCGTCGTCTACGTCACGCCGATGGACCACCCGGGTGAGTTCGGCGGTGCGGCCACCGGTCCCACCATCCGTCACGATGCCGACTACATCGTCCGCGGAGAGGCAGCCGGGTGCGGTCCCACCTACCGAAGCGAGGAGGACGAAGTCACCTGTGAATGGTTCGTCCACGAGTTCCCGGACGGTCTCCCTGCCGGTCGTCACGCCTTGTGGGCGATGTGGGAGGCACCCTGTTGGGCGTGGATCGAGTACGGATTCGTCGAGGGGTGCGCCGATCCCGGGGAGGTTCTGTCCCTCTTCGCTTCGGGATTCGACGCACCGTTCGGAGACGCTCCCTCGTACCCGGAACGCGACCAGCGCCCGAGGAAGAGCGTGGGCGCCGCCGCCGGGTGACGGGTGCTGCGGGCGGCCGGGCGCCCTGTGCCGGGATCGTCGCATCCCCGCACGCCGCATACGATGGTCGGATGTCCGTCTCACCGTCGTCGACTCCATCTTCGCCGACTTGATCAACGATGCGTTCAGTCGCCCGCGCCGGCGGCGGCGCTGGCTTCTTCCACTGGCGTTGGCGACCGTGCTGCTGGGGGCCGTCGCACTCAGCCAGGCCGCCACGCCGACGTCACCGCTCCTCGCCGAGGACATTCGGTCGGCCGTGATGCCGGTGTCGCGCCGGGCGGACGTCTTCCGGGACATGCTGGCCAGGATGGGCTCGGTCGACCGGGTGGAGTTGCAGACCGTCACCGACGAGGCGATCAAGCGAATGGTGGGAGTGAGGGAGTTCGTCGCCGCACTCGATGATCCACCGGGTGAGGTTGTGGGGGTGCTCGCACTGCTCGAGCTGGCGAACGAGTCGTGGGAGGCCGGCATGGAGGGGTTCACCCGCCATCTGTTGGCGGCGGCGGACGGTGACGGCTCATTGGGACTGAACGATGCCCTCATCGACGATCTGCTGGAACTCCGGGCGGGGGATCGCCTGTACCGGGAGGCCGTAGCTCTGCTCGGCGCGGCCGACGTGACGCAGCCGGTGTCCGCGATGCCCGATGTTCGTTTCCTGCCCGAGGGGTATCCCTTGGTGCCGGCCGTGCAGACTCTGCTCGCCCACGCCCGGGTGGAGGGTTCGCTGCTTGCGCTCAGGGCGTCGCTGGCGGTGGAACAGGTGACGACGGTCCCGGAGTGGGTGCTGGACACCGAGGGCACGCTGGTCGTGGACGCCTCCGAAGAGCTGGTCGTGAGGGTGGTGGTGACGAATGCCGGCAACGCGGCATCGGAAGGGTCGTCACTCACCGCAGAGGTCGTCGGAGGCGACGGTTCGGCGCAGTCCGCCACCCTCGACGTCCCTCCGCTGGCGGCGGGGGCGAAGACGACGATCACGTACGAGCCACTTCAGGTCACACCTGGACGCTCTTACTCCCTGGTCGTGCGGTTGGCGCTGGCGCCGGGTGAGGGGCAGACCGCGGACAACAGCCGCACGCTGTCGTTCCGTGTCAACGAAGGCTCGGTCACCACGACGACTGCCGGAGGCGGCTGACGGGTGGTCTGCGTCGGCTCGGTACCATCGATCCGGTCATGATCGACATCGCAGTGCTTCGCAACGATCGACCCGCCCTGGCACGGTCGCTCGCCCGTCGTGGCCTCGACGTGGATCTCGAGGCGCTCTCCTCCCTCGACGAGGAGATCCGACGCGTCCGCTCCGAGGCGGAGTCGGTTCGGTCCGAACAGAAGGAGGCGGGTCGCCGGATCGCCCAACTGTCCGGCGGGGAGAAGACCGAGGCGATCGCCGAAATGGGCCGGGTCTCCGAACGGTTCAAGGACCTGACGGCGAGGGCGGACGAACTTCAGGAGCGCTTCGACGCGCTGTGGATCACGATCCCCAACCTGGTGGACGAGTCGGCTGCGGACGGCCACACCGACGCCGACAACGTGGAGATCGCCCGTCGCGGGGAGCCCCGGGCCTTCGACTTCGAACCGCGGGACCACGCCGCGCTGGGCGACTTGCTCGGCGTCATCGACACCGATCGGGGTGCGAAGGTCTCAGGCAGTCGATTCGGCTTCCTCAAGGGCAAGGCGGTCATGCTCGAGTTTGCGCTCGTTCGGTTCGCCTTGGAGAAGCTGGAGGCGGCCGGATTCACCCCGATGGCTCCACCGGTACTGGTCCGAGAGCAGGCACTCTTCGGCACGGGCTTCTTTCCGACCGACAGCGAGCAGGTCTACGCAGTCCCGAGTGACGATCTCTTCCTGGTCGGCACCTCCGAGGTGCCGATGGCCGCTTACCACTCGGACGAAATCCTCGATCCCGGCGACCTCCCGATCCGCTACGCCGGCTTCTCGACCTGCTTTCGGCGGGAGGCCGGTACGTACGGCAAAGACACCGGAGGCATCTTCCGTGTCCACCAGTTCGACAAGGTGGAGATGTTCGCCTTCGTCGCCCCGGACCTCTCGAAGGACGAGCACGAGCGACTGCTGGGCATCGAGGAGGAGATCGTCTCCGCATACGAGGTGCCGTATCGCATCGTCAATGTCGCCGCCGGTGATCTGGGTTCGTCCGCTGCCAAGAAGTACGACATCGAAGCCTGGTTCCCAGCCCAGCAGGCGTACCGGGAGGTGACGTCGTGCTCCAACACGACGGACTTCCAGTCCCGCCGGCTCAGAATCCGGATGCGCGGCGAGAGATCCAACGAGTACGTCCACACATTGAACGGGACGGCCGTCGCCGTCGGTCGATCGATTCTCACCATTCTCGAGAACCACCAGCAGGCGGACGGCAGCGTCGTCATCCCGGAGGCTCTCCGCCCGTACACGGGTTTCGAGACGATCGAAGCTCCGTGAGCGCCGAGTCCGATCCGATCTTCGCCCGGATCGCCCGCCGCTACGACCTGATCAACCGCATCCTGTCGTTCGGACAGGAGCAGAACTGGCGTCGAAGGGCCGCTCGACACCTCACTGACGGGATCGTCGTGGATCTCGGCAGCGGAACGGGTGCGGCGGCGCCGATCTTCGGCGAGCGGATGGTCGTGGCGTTGGATCCCGTTCACGAGATGCTGGCGCTGTCGCCGATCGCGCACCGCGTCGTGGGTGTCGGCGAACACCTGCCATTCGGCGACGAGTCGCTGGACGGGGTGTTCAGCGCCTACGTGTTCCGCAACCTGACGTCGGTCCAGGAGACGTTGCGGGAGATTTCTCGGGTGCTGCGGCCCGGTGGGCGTGCGGTCATCGTGGACCTCGGACGGCCACGGCAGCGGTGGGCGGCAGGGGTGCACCGCGCCGGGTCCGCCGTCTTCCTCCCCCTCGCCGGTCTGATCGCCCGTGCCCCCGCCGACTACTGGTACCTCCATCGGTCACTCGACAAGCTCCCGCCACCCGAGCTGCTGTACGTGGCACCCAGGATGGTGACGACGGCCTCATGGCGCATGGGACCGCTCGGGTTCGTCCACGGGGTCGTGCTGGAGAAGACGTGAGACGCTGGGTCGTCGGGGTGGCGCTGGTGGCGACCGGCTGCGGCGCTTCCGGCGCAAGCGCCGAAGGTGAGATGGCAGCCGCCACGTTCCTCGTCGAGGCATCCGCCGGCGGTGTCGTCGTGGCGGGGAACGACCGGTTCGCCAACACCGGCGACGAGAACCGTCTCGACGTCATCGTCCCCGGCGAGGGGGCCACCGTGCTGGCCATTCACCCGTCCACGCCCGTGCCCGAGCCATTCGCCTTTGTGCGCGACCCCTTGCGCGCCGGCGGAGTGGAGACCGTGTTGGCATCGGCGGACACGATCGTCGCGGTCGTCCTCCCGCTCATCGACCGCACCCCTGGCGGTCGGGTCCTGGTCGGCTCGCTCATCGCACTCGACGGCAGGGGGGAAGTGGTCGGCACGGACTACGACGACGTCTCCGATCAGGCGATCGCGGCCCTCGTGAGGTGGGGGAGCGAGCAGGGGCTCACGCCGCTGGAGAGTCTCCACCTGGCCGTCCGAGGGCTGGGGGGCGACGACGACGAGAGGGCACAGGAGGCGGCGGCCTTCCTGGAGTGAGAGCCCTCCGGCGCGAAATGTCCGCCCCTCGAGGGTGGGCGCCGCCATTGGGCCAGGCACCCCCGCAACGCCCGATCCAACGGCTTATGGCTGCTTCCTTCCGGATCTGACCAGATTCACCGTGTCTCGCCGTGCGGGTCCCGCACCCGACGAACGCCCACCCTCCAGGGTCGGATCCGCGACGCTACGGCCTGTCGGTCCCGTTCTCAAGACGGCGGGCGGCGAAGAAGTCGTCGAGGAGGGATCGGCAGGCCTCGTCGGCCACTCCGGCGACCAGGTCGACGTGGTGGTTGAGGCGTTCGTCCTGGGGGATGTTGTACAGGCTCCAGCATGCGCCCGCCCGCAGATCCGCCGCTCCGTACACGATCCGCTCCAGGCGGGCCAGCACGGCCGCGCCGGCACACATGGCACACGGTTCTAGTGTCACCACCAGCGTGTGCCCGTCCAGACGCCACGACGCGGTGGCCGCCGCCCGCAGCACGAGGATCTCGGCGTGAGCGGTCGGATCGGCGTTGGCTTCGCGCCGGTTGTGGTCCTCGGCCACGATCCGACCGGCCGGATCGACCAGCACCGCACCGACCGGAACGTCGCCGTGTCCGGGGGCGCGTCTGGCCTGGTCGAGTGCCCGCTGCATCGCCTCGTCCCAACGTTCGCTCATGTCGCTCCTGAATTGCGTGGGGTCCTCGCCGGCTCGGTATCCTGACCGGTTCCCGGAGGGGTCGCATAGTCTGGTCTAGTGCGCAGCATTGGAAATGCTGTAAGGGTTCACGCCCTTCGAGGGTTCAAATCCCTCTCCCTCCGCCAATCCGCGGCCGTGAGGTCGTGACGCCGTCCGGATCCGGAATCCTGCGGCGGGGCGGTACGCTGCCCGACCCTGGAGGGGTCGCATAGTCCGGTCTAGTGCGCGGCACTCGAAATGCCGTAAGGGCTCACGCTCTTCGAGGGTTCGAATCCCTCCCCCTCCGCCATTCATCACGCAACACTCCGCTGACCAGGCACACCGCGCTGCGTCGTAGCATGTCCTTCCGGCGGTGCTCCGCCGAGGAGGGGTGACCGAGCGGTCGAAGGTGACGGTCTTGAAAACCGTTGGGCCCTTTTCGGGTCCCGTGGGTTCAAATCCCACCCCCTCCGCAACCCATGACTGAATCCGCAGAGCCGCGTCCTGTTCCTGCTGCGTGGCGACTCCCCGACAATTGGCGACCGGAGCCGTTCTTCGCGCTCGGCGCGATCAGCCAATACCTGGGAGCGGCCATCGCGGTGACACTGTTCGCGACGATCCCCGCAGGAACCGTGGCGCTTCTGCGTGTGGTCGGAGCCGGCTCGATCCTGGTGTTGGTCCGTCGCTCATGGCGTCGGGACTGGAACCGGGACACGCTGATTCGAGCCGGCGTGTTCGGTTCGGTGCTGGCGGGGATGAACCTCACGTTCTATCTGGCGATCGACCGACTCCCGCTCGGCAACGCCGTCGCCATCGAATTCATCGGCCCGGTCGCGGTCGCCGCCCTCGGCGCGCACAGCCTGCGCAAGCGTGGAGGGCTGGCTCTCGCCGTGGTTGGGGTCGTCCTGCTC
>DATHWB010000281.1:0-2116 GCA_035460965.1 Acidimicrobiia bacterium | reverse complement strand
TGAAGGTGCCGGAGGGATGGGTGGTCGACATCCGAGGGCTGCCGATCTTCGGGGGCTTCGAGAACGCCACGACCCGAGGGAGGGCGGCTCCTGACGCACCGCGGCTGGAGATCGACGCCACCGTGCTGTTCGGAGCACTTGAGGTGAAGCACTGACATGACGGCACCGGACGACGAGACGACGCGGGGCGGGCGCATCCGATTGGGTCGATGGGTCGGCATCGAGGTCACGATCGACACGTCGTGGTTCGTGATCGCCTTCCTGATCGGGTGGTCGTTCTACCTGCTCTACCGCACCCTGTTCGAGGATCTGACCCAGGGCGTGTCGGTTGTGCTCGGAGTGGCGACGGCGATCCTGTTCTTCCTGTCGGTCCTCGTCCACGAGTTGAGCCACTCGGTGATGGCCCGCAGGTTGGGGGTTCCGGTCGAGGGCATCACGCTCTTCATCTTCGGGGGTGTGACCCGCACCGGACAGGAGGCCAAGACCGCCGGGGACGAATTCGCCATCGCCGTCGTCGGCCCACTCTCCAGCTTCGCCCTCGCCGGCGTGTTCTGGGCGCTGGTCAACCTGACCGGGAACCTGTTCCCGGCACCGGTGCGCTACGGCTTCGGTCATCTGGGATGGCTGAACCTGGCGCTGGGGGCGTTCAACCTGCTGCCGGGCTTCCCGCTCGACGGAGGGCGCGTCCTGCGGGCGGCGGTGTGGCGCGCCACCGGCGACCTCGACCGTGCCACCAGGACCGCGTCGAATGGGGGGAAGCTGGTGGCGTCGATCCTGATCGGCGTGGGGCTGGTCATAGTCCTGTTCGGGAACCTCGGAGGGCTCTGGTACGCGGCCATCGGCTGGTTCCTCTTCCAGGCGGCCTCCGCCTACGGACAGCAAGCGGTCGTCCGGCGCTTGTTCGAAGGACTCACCGCGGCGGACGTGATGTCACCTCGGCTGGTGACCATGCCGGACGACACGACCCTGCAGGAGGCGGTCGACGACTACTTCCTGCGGTATGACCACACGGCATTTCCGGTGCGCGACGCCCGAGGGGACACGCTCGGGATTCTGACTCTGCGGGCCGTGCGCCAGGTGCCCAGAGATCAGTGGACCGTGCGTCATGCGTGGTCGGCGATGACCCGTCTCGCCGACGCACCTTCCGTTCCCGCCGATACCCCGATGGACGAGGCGCTCAAGAACCTCACCGACGATCAACGCCTGCTCGTGGTCGACGGTGGGGAGGTGGTGGGAATCATCACCCCGCGCGACGTCGCCCGGTGGGTGCAACGGTCCGAGGAGTTGGGGCTGTCCGGGTCGGAATAGTCCGCCGACAGGGACCTTTGCCCGTACCGCCGCCCGGTGGGATGACGCAAGGTGGATGCATGAGCACCAACGATGCCGAGCGAGTCCTGGAGTTGGAGGAGTCCGCGGAGGGTGTCGACCTCTTCCGTCCCCCTGGAGACGACCTCCTGCTCGAGAAAGCCCGTGACCAGGCGGAGGCGTCCGGCTGGATCCCGGAGCGAGAGGACCCGGTCACGTCCAGACTGGGTGCGGCTCTGCAGCAGCGGGAACCGCTGCTGTCGGCGATACAGCGACTGGAGGCGGCGGCGGCACGACCCGGTTCGGCACCGGGCTGGGCCGACGGAGTCGGTCTGGCGGTAGAGGCCGTGGCCGACGCCCTCGGGAGGCACATCGCGGCCACCGAAGGAAAGGGCGGCCTGCTGGAGGAGGTCTTGGAGGGAGCGCCCCGGCTGACGGCCGAGGTCGCCGCCATCGAGGCCGAGCACGAGGACCTGGAGCGGGCGATCGAACGTGTGCGGGTGAGTCTGCAGCGGCCCTCGGAGGTGCGGGCGATCCGTCGCCGGGTGATCCGGCTCTTAGGGCACCTGGTCGACCATCGCCAGCGCGGCTCCGACCTGGTCTACGAGGCCTACAGCGTCGACCTCGGAGCGGGCGGCTGACAGGCAGGCTGCACTTTGCCTACGTTCCCGGGGGCATCTACCCTTGGGGAACACAACGACGCGGGGTGGAGCAGTCTGGTAGCTCGTCGGGCTCATAACCCGAAGGTCGCAGGTTCAAATCCTGCCCCCGCTACGAAACATCCGAGAAACGCAGTGAAGGGACCAGGTAT
>DATHWB010000280.1:0-4791 GCA_035460965.1 Acidimicrobiia bacterium | reverse complement strand
GGCACGAAGTACCTCGGTCCGTGGGCGGGCTTCCTCGCCGGCTGGCTCTTCCTCATCGCAAAATCGGCGTCGGCCGCCACCGCCGCATTGGCCCTCGGCAGGCTGGTTGGACGCTCGTTCGCCCCTGTCGTGATCGTGGCGCTGATGACCGGACTGGTGGCCGCCGGTATCCGACGTACCGCCGCCGTCAACCTCGCCCTGATCACGGTCACGATCACCGGACTGGTGACCTTCGTCGTCCTCGCTGCCGGCGCCTCGACTTCCGCGACCGGGCCGGGGCCATTCGCAGGCTGGCCCTCGTTCCTGGAGGCCGTCGCCTTCCTCTTCGTGGCGTACACCGGCTACGGGCGAATCGCCACTCTCGGGGAAGAGGTGCGTGATCCGGCCCGGACGATCCCTCGAGCGGTGATCGTCACCCTGGCGGTCACCGCCCTGCTCTACACGTCGATCGCCTGGGGGGTCGACAGGTTCGTCGGGGCCGGGCGCCAAGGCGAGACGCTGGCGGATATCGTCGACGGGCTCACGGGCGCCGGACTCGTGACGGTGGCAGCGGCCGCGGCCATGGCCGGGGTCCTCCTGAATCTGCTGCTCGGACTGTCCCGGGTGTGGCTGGCGATGGGACGACGGGGTGACATGCCCGGTGTGCTCGGACGCGTCGTCAACGGCTCCCCGAGGGTGGCGGTGGCGGTCACGGGCGCCGTGATCGCCGGGCTGACCCTGATCGGCGACCTCCGGGTCGCCTGGTCGTTCTCGGCCTTCTCCGTGTTGCTCTACTACGCCTTCACCAACGCCGCCGCCCTGCGACTGGGTCCCGCCGAGCGCCGGTTCCCGCGGTGGACGGCATGGGCCGGACTGGCGTCGTGTGTCTTCCTGGCTGCGTGGCTGGACCCCGTGGTGGTCGTCGTCAGTCTGGCGGTGATCGCGGCCGGAGTCCTGTGGCGGGCGGTCTGGCGTCAGCGGGTCCGGACGTAGTCCGACACGACCAGATCGCCGATCTCTTCGCCGCTGGTGGAGAACACGCGGCCCTGCACCAGGCGGGCGAGTCGCTCGATGAAACCGACCAGACCAGGCGACTGCTCGAGCATGAAGATGTTCATCGTCACGCCGGCACGCGCCAGCCGCATCGCCTCGAGGTACGTCTTCTCCAGCGTCTCGCGCACCGGTGGCCAGTTGAAGTAGACGTGCTCGCCTTCCAGATGGGCGGTGGGTTCACCGTCGGTCACCAGCAGCACCTGCTTCGCCGCATCCCGCTGCTTGGCCAAGGATCGGCCGGCCAGGTTGAACGCGTGCTCCATGTTCGTCCCGTACACCGGCTCCCAGTCCACTTCGGCGAGGTCGCGGGGCGTCATCGCACGGGCGTAGTCACTGAACCCGATGATCTCGAGATGATCCTCCGGATAGGAGGTCGTGATCAGGGTGTGCAGCGCCAGCGCCATCCGCTTGGCGGGGAGCCAGTGACCGCGCAGTGGCATCGACCGGGACATGTCGAGCAGGAGAACCGTGGCGGTCCGCGTCCGGTGTTCGTGCTCGGCGATCTCGAAGTCGTCCGGGACCAGCTCGACGTGTCGTCCCGGGCCCGAACGCAGCACGGCGTTGTGAACGGTGCGCGAGAGATCCAACCGCATCGGGTCGCCGAACCGCCACGGGCGGCTCGACCCGGTGGGCTCGTCCGAACCGCCGGCATCCGCCACTTCGTGTGACCCCGGCTGGGCGATCCGCAACCGCTCGAAGACCCGCGTGAGCGCCCGTTCCCCCAACTTGCGCACACCGCGCGGGGTGAGCTCGAGGCGGCCCTCGGAACGCACGATCACACCGGCGTCCTCGAGCATCTTCTCTATCGCCCGCAACCGCTGCAGGTCGCGAGCGGCACCCTCTCCGAGTGCCTCCCGCAAGCGCTCTTCGTCGACATCCTCCAGTCGCGCCCCGGCGTAGTCCTGGGAGAGCGCCCGCTCGAGCTCCTCGAGCTGCGACGCCTGGTCGATGGCGTCGAGTCCCTCGGCGAGCCCCATCGGTTCGCCGGTGCCCTCCATCGCCCTGTCCCAACTCAGCTCCGGCGCCAGTGTCCTAAGGTTCCTGCCCAGCCGGTCCATCTGGAACGCCAGGTCCATGTCGCCCATCAGATCTTCCATGAGCGCCTGGAGTTCGGCCCGCTGTTCCGACGTGAGCGACGCCATGTAGCGAGACATCGCAGCCGCCCTGCGCGCCAGGACCTCGAGCAGCTCGTCGAACGTCCCAGGGTTCTCCGGGAAGAAGTCGCCATGACGCCGCATGAACTCCTCGAACTCGTCCTGACCGGGACCGAGACCCTGCGCCCTGGCCTCGAGCAACCCGTTCAGGTCGGCCATCATGTCCTTGAGCCGAGCGAGCTGTTCGGGACTGAGGTCTTGCATCGCCTGAGAGACCTGGCGGAAAGACGAGTCGAGCATCTGCCGGCGCACCTCGTCGAGGAGCGCCTCGAAGCCCTCCCGTGCCTCCCCGGAGCGCCAGTCGTACTCGCGCAGGTGCCGGAGCTGGGATGCCAGATTGTCGGGAAGGGTGTCGAGTTCGAGCTCTGCGAAGCGGGCCTCCTCGGAGGGATCTGCCTCCAGGACCTCCCGCTCCAGTGCCTTGACCGCTTCGAGCTGGTCTCGGAACTCCCCGAGGGGGTCGGGCCGGCCGGTCCGGTCCGCCTGGGCCTCCCGCAGTCGGCTGACCCTTTCCCGCAGCTCGCGGAGACCGTCGAACCGACCCGACATGCCCGACTGCAGCATCCGCCGAAGGGCGTTGTCGATCCCCCACCCGTCGAGCACGTCCTCGGCCAGCCGGTCGGCGAGCTCGTCGACCGGGAGCTCTGCTCCCAGTGGGTTCTGTGTTCCATCCCAACGGCTGTAGCGGGCAGGTGGCGGCATCAGGCGGTGTAGATCCCCTCGTGCTTGTTCAGACGCCTCGTCAAGTGCAACCCCTCGAGGGCGAACTCGATGGCGGATGCGGTCTCGGCGGTGTCCGCTCCCACGATGCCTAGCCTGAGCAGCAGCGGCCCCGGGTCGAACTCGGCGAAGCGCCCCAGGATCTCGTCTGGAGGGGTGAGGTCGTCGATCTCCACTTCGAGTCCGGCGTCGAACGCCGCCAGGATGGGAGCGAAGTCGAACCCCATGAGCTGCTCGCGGAAGACTTCGAGAATCGCCTGGCTCAACAGCCGCCGGAGGATCTCAGCCTCTCGCCCTTCCTCGAAGCCCTCGAACTCGACGCGGCCCATGGACGACTGCGCCAACCCGGCCAGATCGGAGACTCGGGGGATCGCCGTCCCCGCGCCGGTGCGGACGGCTCGCCGCACGGCCGCCGCCTGCAAAGTCTCCAGGTTGGCGATCGAGAGCCGCACCGACACGCCGGAACGCTGATTGACGTGTCCCGACTTGCGGATCTGGTGGGTGTACTCGGCGATGACATCCTCGAGGAAGTCGGGCACGCGGACGTCGACGTCGACGACCGGCGGGGTCGACTCCTGCCGCATGATCGCGATCTCGGTCAGGCGATCCAGCGGATAGTGCGTGCGCAGTTCGGATCCGAACCGATCCTTCAACGGAGTGATGATGCGGCCGCGATTCGTGTAGTCCTCCGGATTCGCCGTGGCCACCAGCAACACGTCCAACGGCAGTCGAACGGTGAACCCCCGGATCTGGATGTCCCTCTCCTCCAGGATGTTCAGCAGCGAGACCTGGATGCGCGGCGGGAGATCGGGGAGTTCGTTGATCGAGAAGATGCCGCGATGAGTGCGGGGAACCAGGCCGTAGTGGATGACCATCTCGTCGGACAGGTACCTTCCCTCCGCCACCCTGATGGGGTCGACGTCTCCGATGAGATCGGCCACCGCGGTGTCGGGGGTGGCCAGCTTCTCCCCGAACCGGTCCTCGCGCCCGATCCAGACCACGGGAACGTCGTCGCCGTGCTCGGCGACCCGCTCCCGGCAGCCGGCACAGACCGGGGAGTACGGCGAGTCGTTGATCTCACATCCCTCGATTGCGGGGATCTCTTCGTCGAGCAGGTCGACGAGACGACGAATCAGTCGCGTCTTTCCCTGGCCCCGCTCACCGAGCAGGATCATGTCGTGCCCGGCGAGGATGGCTCGCTCCAGCGCCGGGAGCACAGTGTCGTCGTAGCCGACGATGCCCGGGAAGATGTCGCCGCCCTGTCGCATCCGAGCGACGAGGTTGCCCCGCAGCTCGTCCTTGACACTGCGGTCCGTCCAACCGGACGACCGGAGCTGTGCGATCGTGGAGGGTGGGCGTCCCATGCGAGGGACCCTACGCTCGATCAGGCGTTAACGGACCCGGGATCGAACCGTACCACCCGGGACGCGAGTTCCCGTCGACGCCGTTCGGACACGAAGGCCCCGTGGGCGGCGGTGACGTTGACGGCGCGTAGCTCTTCGATGCCCCACCCGAACGTCTCGACCATCCCCCGCAACTCCGCCACCGGGCTGGTGCCACTCATGAGGCGATTGTCGCTGTTCACCGTCACGGCGAAGCCGAGACGGAGGAGACGATCGATCGGGTGAGCGGCGAGTGTGGCCACCGCCCCGGTGTCGACGTTCGACCGAGGGCACATCTCCAGGACCACGCCCCGATCCCGGATCTCCGTGGCGAGCGGACCGAGATCGTCCCCCTCCAGGTCGTCGACGATGCGCACGCCATGGCCGAGGCGGTCGGCTTCGCACAGGTGGAGCGCCTCGGCGATCGACGCCAGGCCGAACGCCTCGCCGGCGTGGATGGTGACCCCGAGGCCGCCCCGCCTCGCCACCTCGAACGCTTCCAG
>DATHWB010000279.1:0-14190 GCA_035460965.1 Acidimicrobiia bacterium | reverse complement strand
CGCCGATCTGGTGATGCCCGCCGGGGCCGGGGCGGGCTTCACGTTCGTCCCTGCCTTTCACCTCGAGGACCTGAAGGGTGGCGGGGGGCTGAGCATCCGTCCGATCCACACCCCCGGCCACACCCCGGAACACACGTCCTACCTCGCCCTGATCGACGGTATCCCGGCCGCCGTGTTCACGGGCGGCAGCCTGCTGGTCGGTTCGGCGGGACGGAGTGACCTGCTGGGACCGGAGTTCGCGGAGTCCCTCGCCCGCCTGCAATATCTGTCGGTGCACCGTCTGGCCGAACTTCCGGACCACGTCGACGTGCTCCCCACCCACGGGGCAGGGTCCTTCTGCACCTCTTCGGCGTCGACCGGCGGCGGGGCGTCCACCGTCGCGGCGGAACTCCGATCGAACCCCGTCCTGCAGTATCCGGACGTCGAGGCGTTCGTCGCCGGGGAACTAGACGGCCTGCTCCCGTACCCCGACTACTACGCCGCCATGGCGCCGATCAACCGGCGCCACCCCGGGGTGATCGAGGACCCGACCGTCCGATCCGTCGCTGCGGCAGCCATCGACGGATCGGCCTGGATCATCGACGCCCGCACACGACACCGCCACTTCGCCGGCCACTTGCCCGGGTCGATCAACATCGAGTGGGGTTCGTCTTTCGCCCCTTGGGTGGGATGGCTCGTCCCGTTCGGCGAGTCGGTGCACCTCGTCATGGATCCGGACCAGGATCCGGTGGCGGCGGTGGTGGAACTGGGCCGAATCGGCTATTCGGTGATCGGCGTCACCACGGAGCTGGAAGGTGCCGAGCTCGTCACCGGCCGCACCGCCGACCTGAAGGATCTGGCGGAGGCATTGGAGTCCGGAGAGCTGGTCGTCGACGTGCGGGATCCCAACGAATGGGAGACGTCACACGCCGATGGCAGTGTCCACCGTTACGTCCCCGATCTGCGACACGAGATCCCGGGCGCTCCCGGAGACGACGTCTGGTTGGTCTGCGCATCGGGATTCCGGGCCGCCATCGCCGCCGGGATCGTCACCCGATCCGGTCGTACGCCCGTCACGGTCACCACCGGCGGTGTCGCCGGCCTGCCCCGGTCACGGCCGCAGCTCCGGGCCTGACGGCTCGTCCTCCACGACGAGCCACGAACCCAATCCGGCGAGGGCGGCCACGGCGATGACGATCGTTCCCACCCACGGGACGAGCCACAAGAGGACCAGCACGGCGAATCCCGCCACGAAGCGGGCATAGGACGTCCACTCCGCCCCCAGCCTGCCCCCGACCGCCAGAGCAACCGGCACGGGTGCGGTGAGCAGGGCGAGGCCCACCATGGCCGCCAGGCCGAGGGCGAGCGGAACCAGCACGAGCACCAGCGGACCGCTGCTCGACAACGAGGTCAGCGACACGATGCCCACCGTCACGATGACGAGCGCCAGCGGCACCGACGCCACCCCCACACCCCAGGACAGGGCGAGCAGCGGACGCCGGGACAGTGCCCGTGACGCCGCCAACGAACGCGCAGGCACCGCCCACAGGATCCCCAGGCCGAGCGCCAGCCCACCGAGTACGGTCATCACCCGGGCCAGAAGGGCGATACCCCTCACCCGCAGGTTCGGCGGGAGGGCCTCCGCCCGCACGAACGTGCCCTCGACGGTGGCGGTGGCGGCGACGGTGGCGTCACGATCTGCCGTGTAGCGAACGTCTCCCCCGACCCGCAGCCCCGGCAGCAAGGTGAGCACGCCGGTGGTCACGTCGACGGTGCGCTCGACCCGACCTCCGATCGATGTCCGCCGCTGGGTCCCTTCCACGTTGCGACCGACCTCGCCGAGTAGCTCGACGGTGCGGGCCCACACGAGGACGTCACGCGACACCGCCGACGTCGAGCCGGTCCGTAAGGTCAACGCCCCGACGAAGAGGTCGTCGCCGACCTCACCGTCCACGATCACCTCGCGGCCGGCAGCACGCACCGAGCCCTCCACCGTCCCGGTGATCTCCACCCGGTTGGCCACGGCGACGACGTCGCCCCGCACCGTCCCGTCGATGCGTATGGCGTCGAACGCCACCGCCACGAGGTCCCCCTCGATCAGTCCGGAGACGACGATCGTGTTCCCGGCCGCGTAGAGGTCCTCGGCGATGACGTCGTCGGCCCGAACGAGCACCACACTGCTCTGGACGCGCTGGGCGACAGCGGGAATCGGGAACGTCACGGTCAACGCGCCGGCGATGACCAGGAGACAGACGGCACGCCGACGGGACGACATCGCGCCCTCCTACAGCGGGATGGCGCGGGCGGTGAGCTCGAGCAGTGCAGCGGGAAGCAGGCCCAGGAGCACGGTCGCCAGCGCCGTCACGACCACCACCGCGCGGCTGTGGAACGGGGCGGGTACATCCGCCCCGGCTCCGTCTTCGTCCTGCATGTACATGGCGACGATCACCCGGAGGTAGAAGGCGAACCCCACGACGGACGCCACGACCCCCACCACCACCAGCCACTCGAATCCCGCCTGCCATGCCGACTGGAAGACGCCGAACTTGGCCACGAATCCGGACGTGAGCGGGATACCCGCCATCCCGAGGAGCAGCACGGTGAAGGAGAGCGCCAGCAACGGCTGCCGTCGACCGAGCCCCGCGAAGGAGGAAATGGGAGTGGGACCTCCTGTCGCCCCCGCCACGACGGCCACGACCGCGAACGCCCCCACCAACTGGAGCGTGTACACCCCGAGGTAGAACCAGATGTCGGGTGCACCCTCGAAGCCGCCCACCATCCCGGCGAGGATGAACCCGGCGTGGGTCACACCGGAGTAGGCCAGCAGACGACGGACGTCGTCCTGGACGAGGGCGAGCACTCCCCCGACCACCATCGACAGCGTCGCGATCCCGGCCACCAGCGGAGCCCACTCGTCCTGGAGGGACGGGAAGCCGGTGTGGAGCACCCGGATCAAGGCGGCGAACCCGCCGATCTTGGCGGCCGCGGCCATGTACCCGACGATTCCGGCGGGAGCGCCCTGGTACACGTCCGGCGCCCACGAGTGGAACGGGGCGGCGGAGATCTTGAACGCCAGTCCCACCACCAGCATCGCCAGTCCGATGAGGAGCACCGCCGGTCGGGTGACGATCGTGCCGGCCAGGTACTCCCGGGCTGCCAACAGACTCAGCTCGCCGGTCCCGGCGAACACGAGCGCCACCCCGTACACGAACACCGCCGACGCCACCGATCCGAGCAGGAAGTACTTGATGGCAGCCTCGTCCGAGCTGAGCCGGTCCCGGGTGATGCCGGCGAGGATGTACAACGCGATCGAGCCGACCTCGAGGCCCAGGAACATCATCATGAGGTGGACCGACGATGCCATCAGCGTGAAGCCTGACGTCGCCAGGAGCACCAGGGCCAACGCCTCTGCCCCCCGCCGGCCCAGTCGCTCGAACAACTGCCATCCGGCGGCGATCCCCAGCGCGGCCACCGCCAGCATGGCGAAGCGAGCGAGCACCGAGGCATGGTCCATCACCACCATCTGGCCGAACGGGAGGAATCCGGCCAGGAACTCGGCCTGATCGGTGGACTGCAGGAGTTCGCCGATCCGGAACCACTGCCACACCGCGAATCCGAACGCCACCGCCAGGATGGCCCCGACCAGCGCCCCCAGCCGACGGATGGAAGGCAGGAACTGCACCTCCACCAGGAGGACCACGGCGGCGCCCACGCCCAGCACGACTTCGGGAGCGATCGCCAGCCATGACACGTCCGGAAGGGAGAGCGGGACCTGGGCGAACATCAGTCGTCACCTCCGCCCACGACGTACAGGTCGGCCAGTCGGCCCGGGGCGGGCACCTCGAAGTCGGTCACCGCCTCGATCCGGTCGAGGATCGCCTCGGTCGACGCCTCGGTCTTCTCGAGCAGCACCTGCGGATAGAGGCCGAGAACCAGGATCAAGACCACGAGCGGTGCCATCAAGGCGATCTCGCGGCCGTTCACGTCGGACAGCGCCCGGTTCTCCGGCTTGTCGGGCTCCCCCGTGAAGACCCGTTCGTAGGCCCACAGCAGGTAGATGGCGGCGAGCACGACGCCCGAGGCGGCGATGACGGCGAAGCCCGGGAGCGTGGCGTACGCACCGACCAGCACGAGGAACTCGCCCACGAAGCCGTTGAGTCCCGGCAGGCCGATCGAAGCGAACGCCGCGAACAGGAACAGCCCGGAGTAGATCGGCATCACCTTCCACAACCCCCCGAAGTCGGCGATCCTCTTGGTGTGCCGGCGTTCGTAGATCATCCCGACCAGCAGGAAGAGCGCACCGGTGGTCAGGCCGTGGTTGACGTTCTGGATGACCGCCCCCTGCAGCCCGGCCGAGGTGAGCGCGAACGTACCGAGGACGATGAAACCGAGATGGCTGACGGACGAGTAGGCCACCAGCTTCTTGAGGTCGGGCTGCACGATGGCCACCACCGCCCCATACACGATGCCGATCACCGCCAGCGTCGCCATGATCGGGACCGCGTCCACCGAAGCCTGCGGGAACAGACCGAGATTGAAGCGGAGCAGCCCGTAGGTTCCGAGCTTCAGCATGACGCCCGCCAACAACACCGATCCGGCGGTCGGCGCCTCCACGTGGGCGTCGGGGAGCCACGTGTGCAGCGGGAACATCGGCACCTTGATCGCGAAGGCCAAACCGAAGGCGGCGAAGAGCAGCCGCTCGGTGGTGGTCCCGAGTTCCAGGCCCAGCAGGTCCTGGTAGGCGAAGCTGGGGACACCCGCCTGGTCGGCATGGAGGAAGGCGAGGGCGATGATCCCGGCCAGCATCAGGGCGGAACCCAACGCCGTGTAGAGGAAGAACTTGATCGCGGCATAGATCCGACGCTCGGAGCCCCAGATCCCGATGATGAAGTACATCGGGACGAGGATCGCCTCGAAGAACACGAAGAACAGGAAGAGGTCGAGGGCCAGGAAAGTCCCGATCAGGCCGGCCTCCAGCAGGAGGACGAGGACCACGAACTCCTTCACCTTCCGATCGATGGCGGTGCTGGCGGCGAGCGAGATGGGGAACAGGATCGTGGTCAGCACCACCATTCCGAGCGAGATGCCGTCGATCCCGATGTTCCACTCGATGCCCCACGGCTCGTACCACGCCACCCGCTGGGTGAACTGGAACGACGCCTCGCCGGCGCGGAACTGCACGAACGTGTAACCGGCCAACGCCAGCGGGACGAACGAGAGCAGGAACCCGACCGGGAGGATCAGTTCCCTGCGGCTCTTGGGGAGGAGGCCGACGACGACGGCTGCGAGAGCGGGGGCGGCGATGAGCCAGGCGAGCATCACGCCCCTCCCGTCACGAGCAGCCAGATGACGACCAGGAGCAGGCCGCCCACGAACGCCGCCCCGTAGTTGCGAACGTACCCGGTCTGGATGACACGTCCGCGGGTCCCGGTCTCCTTGACCAACCGGCCCACCCCGTTGACGATCCCGTCCACGATGGGCAGGTCGAACCGGAACGCCGCCGCCTCGGCCGCCTTGCGGCCCGGAGTGACGAGGACCGCACCGTAGAGGTCGTCGACCCGGTAGGCGCTCGACCACGCCTCCCACAGTCGTCCGAAGCCCTCCTGGAACCGGGTCCACACCTCACGCGGTCGGCTGTAGACGAAACCGCCCATGGCGATGCCGGCCAGGCCGGCGCCGACCGAGACGGCGGCCAGCAGGAGGAACATGCCGATGCCCTCCGGCGGGTGCGCCATGGAGATGCCCTCGAACGCCGGCTCCAGGAAGTGCTCCAGCCCCAGCCGGAACGGGGTGTTGACGAGGCCGCCCACCACGCTGAGCGCGGCGAGGACGACGAGCGGCGCAGTCATCACCCGCGGCGACTCGTGCGGATGGACGCCCTCGTCCCACCGTGACTCCCCGACGAAGACCAGCACCCACAACCGGGTCATGTAGAACGCGGTGAGCAGGGCGGTGACGAGTCCGATCACGTACAAGACCGAGGCGAACCCCCCTGCGGCGAACGCCACCGCCAGGATCTCGTCCTTGGACCAGAAACCCGCGAGCAGGGGGAATCCCGAGATGGCCAGAGTGGCGACGCCCATCGTCGCCGCCGTCACCGGCATGTGTCTCCGCAGACCACCCATCTTGCGCATGTCCTGTTCGTCGGCCATCCCGTGGATGACCGACCCTGCCCCGAGGAAGAGCAACGCCTTGAAGAAGGCGTGGGTCATCAGATGGAACACCCCGGCGACGTATCCGCCCAGCCCGACCGCCAGGAACATGAACCCGAGTTGGGACACCGTCGAGTAGGCCAGCACCTTCTTGATGTCGGTCTGGGCGATGGCGATCGTCGCCGCCCACAGCGCGGTGAGGGCACCCACCGTGGCCACCGCCATTCCGGCGGCGGGCGCCAGCTCGAAGATCGAGGCGGAACGAGCCACGACGTACACACCGGCCGTGACCATGGTGGCGGCGTGGATGAGGGCCGACACCGGGGTCGGACCCTCCATCGCGTCCGGCAGCCAGACGTAGAGGGGGATCTGAGCCGACTTGCCTGCCGCCCCCACCAGGAACAGGAGTCCGATAGCGGTGGCAGAGCCGGTGCTGAGCACGTCTCCGGCCCGCTCGAAGATCCCTCCGAACGAGAGAGTGCCGAAGTGCACGAACACGAGCATCAGCCCCACCATGAAGCCGAAGTCGCCGATCCGGTTCACGATGAAGGCCTTCTTGCCGGCGGCGGCAGCGGACGGTCGCGTGTACCAGAAGCTGATCAACAGGTAGGAACACAGGCCGACGAGCTCCCAACCGAGGAACAACATGGCGTAGTTGCCGGCGAGGACGAGGGACAGCATCGACGCCGCGAACAGGTTCAGGTAGGTGAAGAACCTGGAGAACCGCTCGTCGCCGTGCATGTAGCCGATGGCGAACACGTGGATCAGGGTCCCGACCCCGGTGACCACCAGCGTCATCAGCGCAGCCAACGGATCCCATTGGATCTCGAAGGCCGCCCCGATGGCGGGCATCCACTCCCACAGCATGATCCGACTGCCGTGCCCCGTGCCACGGATGAAGTCCAACGACGACACCGCCGCCAGCACGAACGCACCGCCGATGGCGGCGGTGGCGACCCAGCCGGCCAGCGGTTCACCGATCCGACGGCCGACGAAGTGGAGCAGGATGGCCCCCAGCAGTGGCAGCAGGATGACGAGGGGGACGAAGAGGTCGACGTTCATCCTCGCAACTCCGCCAGCTCGTCGACGGACGCGGTCTCACGACGCCGGAAGATGGCGACGATGATCGCCAGACCCACCACCACCTCGGCAGCGGCCACGACGAGGACGAAGAACACCGACACCTGCCCCTCGAGCGAACCGAGCGCTCGGCCGGCGGCCACGAACGTCAGGTTCACGGCGTTGAGCATCAACTCGACGCACATGAACATGATCAGGGCATTGCGCCGGACCAGGATGCCCAGCAGGCCGATGGAGAACAGGACGGCCGCCAGGGACATGTACCAACCGGCGGTGACCTCGATCATTCGTTCGGCTCCGAGCCGTCACGGCGAAAGTACGCCAGGGCGATGGCTCCCGCCGCTGCGACGGTCAGTAGCAGCGCCGTCACCTCGAAGGCCAGCACCCAGTCGGTGAAGAGCCGGCCGGCCAGGGCCTCAACCGTGCCGTTGGGGGCCACCTCGGCGCCCGTGGCACCCGGCACCCACGTGAACCGGCCACCGACGACGAGCCCGCCCGCGATCAGCAAGGCGATGACGCCCAGACCGGCGATCAAGGGTCGATGGAACGGCAGCCGCTCGCTCATGTCCTCGTCCTTGTCCACGCCGATCAGCATGATCACGAACAGGAAGAGCGTGAGCACTGCCCCGGCGTAGACGATCACCTGCACCGCAGCGATGAGATGCGCCATGTTCACCACGTACAGCACGGCCAGCGAAAAGAGCGTGCCCAGCAGGCCGAGGGCCCCGTAGACCGGATTCCTGGCGAAGACCACGGCGAGCGCCCCGACGATGGCTGCCCCGCCCATGAGGATGAAGATCGCCAGTTCGATCATGCGTCGCGGGTCTCCTGGTCGGGCTCCGGATCCCAGTTCGCCGGGCCCGGGGTGCCCTGCCACTGCTGCACACCCTCATAGGCGGCGTTCCCGGATGGGGCAGTCGCCCGCAACCAACCGTCCGCCACGCTCAGTTCGTCGTGGTTCGCCAAGGCGTCATCGGGGAACATGTGGGGAACCGCCCCGTCGCGGTCCATCAACAACTCGCCCTTGGTGTAGATGGCGTCCGACCGGTTCGTCGTCGACATCTCGAACAGGTGCGTCATGGTTATGGCCTCGGTGGGACACGCCTCGACGCACAGCGCGCAGAAGATGCATCGCAGCATGTTGATCTCGTAGACGAAACCGAATCGCTCGCCCGGGCTGACCGGAGCATCAGCCGGATTGTCCGCTCCCCGCACGTAGATGCAGCGGGCGGGACAGGCTCCGGCGCACAACTCGCACCCGATGCACTTCTCCATGCCGTCCGGATAGCGGTTGAGAACATGCCGACCGTGGAAGCGCTGAGGCTTCTCCCGGAAGTCCTTCGGGTACTCGCCTGTGACCCGCGGCTGGAACATGTGACGTCCGGTGACACGCAGGCCCTTCAACAGTTCGCCGATCACACCCATCGTCTCACCTCACGCCCATGGCAGGCCGAATCGTCGCACACCGATGACGACCGTAGACAGCAGCAGCCATCCGAGCGCGCCCGGGATGAGTCGCTTCCACCCGAGGGTCATCAATTGGTCGTAGCGCATACGGGGGAGAGTCGCCCGGATCCATATGAAGATGAAGAACACGGCGTACGTCTTCATCAGGAACCAGACGGTCGGCAGCGCCGCCGACACGATGGCGGGAACGGACCCTTCGAACGTCGGGCCGTTCCACCCGCCCAGGAAGAGCGTGGCGGCCAGGGCGGACATCGAGAAGATGTTCACGTACTCCGCCAGGAAGTACATGGCGAACCGCATGCCCGAGTACTCGGTGTGGAACCCGCCGACGATCTCCTGCTCGGCTTCGACCAGATCGAAAGGAGCCCGGTTGGTCTCGGCGACGGCAGCGATCACGAAGATCACGAACGCCACGATCTGGGGGAACACGTTCCACCGGGGCAGGTACTGGGTGATGAACCCGAGCTGGGGGATCACCTCGTCGAGCGTGCCCGACTGGCGAGCCACGAGTTCGGCGAGAGACAACGATCCGCCCCCGGTCCCCCCGGCCGTGGCAGACCACATCACGACGGCCACGATCGACAACCCGAGGGCGGCCTCGTACGAGATCGCCTGTGCCGTCGCCCGAACCCCGCCCAGCAGCGGATACTTCGAACCCGACGACCACCCGGCCAACACGACCGCGTAGACGGCCAGCGAAGACATGGCGATGACGAACAGCACGCCGACGTTCAGGTCGGTCCCCTGCAGGGTGACGGTCCGCTCGCCGATCTGGAACGGCGCACCCCACGGGATCACCATGAAGAGCAGGAACGCCGGGATGACCGCCAGGAAGGGAGCCAGCATGAATGCCCCCATCTCGGCACGGCGTGGGTTGATCTGCTCCTTGAAGAACAACTTGAGCCCGTCTGCCACCGTCTGCAGGATCCCCCAGGGCCCGGCGCGGTTCGGCCCGATCCGGCTCTGCATGTCGGACAGGACCTTGCGTTCGATCCAGACGTTGAGGACGGTGACCACCAGCAAGAGCACGAACGTCGCCAGGACGCGCCCGAGAATGATCAGGAAGTCGATGAGGTCCATCTACCCGTCGCCGTTCGTGGTCCGATTGCCGACTCCGGAGATTACGGAGCGGAGGTAGACGGAACAAAACACTCCGGAAACCAGGGTGACGGCGCGGAGGACCGCCCGATGTGGCAGACGAGTCCCGCTCCGCTCACATCCACTCAGGTTCTCCCCAGGAGCGAAGCGACGTGGGGGGGAGCAGCCTCGCCGCCAGGCGAGGCGAGGGGGGCCATCCCGGAAGTGGTCCACGAGTTCGCTTCGCTCACTGCCCCCCTCGGCCCGGCTCCGCCGGGCCGGTCCCCCCAAACGGCCTCCGGCCGAGGGGGGACAGACCCCGACCCAGGGTGTCTCCCCCCAGGAGCGAAGCGACATTGGGGGGAGCAGCCTCGCCGCCAGGCGAGGCAAGGGGGGCCCTCCCGGGAGATCGGGGGGCCACGAGTTCGCTTCGCTCACCGCCCCCCCTCGGCCCGGCATTCGCCGGGCCGGTCCCCCAAAACGACGCCTACGGCGTCGCGAGGGGGACAAACCCGTGGAAGACCCCAAGACGCGAATTGCGATGATCCCGAGAGGGATCGAGCGCTGGGGGGTGCCGGGGGGCTCGCGCCCCCTGCACAAATCAAGCTGCTCGCGCCCCCTGCACTATCAGATCAATCGGCGTTCGGCGGCCCAGCGGGTGAGTTCGTTGCGGTTGGAGAGGTGGAGTTTGCGGAGCACGTTCGAGACATGGGTCTCGACCGTCTTGACCGAGATGTACAGCTCCTCGCCTGTCTCCCGATAGGTGTAGCCGCGGGCGATCAGGCGGAGCACCTCCCGCTCGCGGTCTGTCAGGAGGTCGAGTTCGGGATCGACCTGGCCCACCGGGATCGAGCTGAAGGCGTCGAGCACGAAGCCCGCCAGACGCGGCGAGAACACGGCATCGCCTGCCGCCACCGAGCGGATGGCGTCCGCCACCTCGGACGGGGAGGCGGTCTTGGTGATGTAGCCGCGGGCGCCCGCTCGCACCACCGAGACGACGTCCTCGGCCGAGTCCGAGGCGGACAGGGCGAGGAACACCTGTTCTTCGAGCCTCTTGCGAACCGCCGTGACCACCTGGGCGCCACCGCCGCCGGGGAGATGGACGTCGAGCAGGACGACGTCGGGCTGCCGCTCGACGATCAGTTCGATGGCGGCATCGACGTCCGACGCCTCCCCCACCACCTCCAGGTCGTCCGGCAGTTCCGCTCGCACTCCCGAACGGAAGAGATCGTGATCGTCGACGATGAACACGCGGATCGTCATCGCGGAACCTCCAGTCGCCACTCCGTACCCCACCCGGGCTCGGATCGTACGTCGGCCGAGCCTCCCCGACCGGTCAGGCGGCCCACGATCGACTGCTTCACACCGTGCCGGTCGTCTGACACCCGGGCGGGATCGAATCCTCGTCCCCGGTCGCGTACGAACACCCGGAAGGCGGAGGGCGTGACCTCACCGAACACGGTGACGAGGTCCGCACCGGAATGGGTGGCGGCGTTCGTCATCGCCTCGCCCGCCGCAGCGATGACCGCGTTCACCGCCTCGTTCAACTCGCCGTCCCCGGACGTCACCACCTCGATCGGTACCGAGTGACGAGCCTCGACTTCGGCAGCGATCCCGGTGAGGGCGGCGACGAATGTGCCCTCCGGCGGCGTGGCATCGAAGAGCCATTGGCGGAGTTCGCGTTCCTGGGTGCGAGCGAGCACGGTGATCTCCGGTGGAGCGTCGCTGCGACGCTGGATCAGGGCCAGCGTCTGGAGCACCGAATCGTGCAAGTGGCGCGAGATCTCGATCCGTTCCTGGGTGCGAGCGGTGATGGCTTCGGCGGCACGTCGGCGTTCGTCGGCATCACGCCGGCGATGCTCGGAAGTGCGCAGCACCCGCACCACCCAGGTGAAGATCCCGGCACCGGCTGCATAGAACACGATCGAGCCCACAGCCTCGGCCGTTCCGCTCGGGCTCGCCACCAGAGTGACACCGGTCATGAGGGCAGCGGCCACCCAGGCCTCCCGCCGGCCCCGTATGGCAGCGATGGCCACTGCGATGAGCGGCAGCCCACCCGAGTAGGTCAGTACTCCCGACCCGGTGGTGGCGGAAGCGAACAGCGCCCCGGATGCGAGCAGCACGTCGACTGCGATCGACCCACGTGCCACCAGCCGGCCAGGACGTGATGTGGTCCACCCGACCGAGATCATCGACCAGATTCCCACGGCAGTGGCGGTGGCGATCGGGAGCCACGGACGGATCATCTCTTCACGGGTGACCAGGTACGAGGCGATGACGAGGATCCCCACCCATGCCGCCGCCACCACCCGGGCTCCGGCGGCGATCCTGAGCAGGATCCGGTCGAGGTCGTCCGGCGGGGGTGACGTCATCCTCGGGAGGCTACGGGCCACGGACCCACCGTTAGCCTCTTTCCCATGCATGTCCGCCGGCCGCGGCTCTCCTTGCTGGTTGCAGTCGGCCTCGTCACGGCCGCCTGCACGTCAGGCGCCACGACGACCACCACGAGCGTCGTCGACGAGGTGTCGACGACGACGACGTCGACCACCACCACGGAACCGAACCCCACGACCACGCTCGCCCCACCGCCATGTCTGTCGGGGACGCAGCCCTACGTCGAGAGCGGAGGGGCGGGCCTCATCGAACGATCCGACAGCGATGCAGACACCGTGTCCGGCATCCGATGGACCACTCACGAGGGCTGCGAGCGGATCGTCGTGGAGTTCACCGCCGCCAGCGGCGCGCCGGCGGTGTCGCCTCCCGGGGTCGGGCCCCTCTTCATCCGATCGGCAGGTGTCGTCAGGTTGCAGCTGGACGAGAACGTGACGGCATCTGCGATGCTCGATCAGGTCGTCGACACGGAACTGGTGGCGGCGGCCTACGTCGTGCGCCGTCCCACTCAGGATCTCTTCGTGGATCTCCATCTCGCCGCCCCGGCGGCGGTGAGGGTGAGCGTTGCCTCGGGTCCGGCCCGGATCGTGGTGGATGTGGTGCCGGGGGGCGACCCGTACCCTGCTCCAGCCTTCCGGACCGGCGACATCGTCATCGTCGACCCGGTGGGTGGCGAGATCGTGTATCCCTTCACCGTCAACGGCTACACCCGGCGGGCGGACGGAGAGATGACGGTCAGTCTTGCCACAGGCACCGTCTCGGAGGACCACACGGGCGCCGTCGGCCCGGTTGGCGACACATGGGGGGCGTTCACCGTGCTCGTTCCCGACGGCCCGGTCGGGCCGGCATCGATGATCGTCGGGGGTCGACTGCCCTTCTCGATCGATCTGTCGTGATCAGTCCTCGGGCAGGAGGCCGGGAAGCACGGTGACGTGCACCTCCCCCGCCTCGAGATCCACCTTCGGTATCAGGGCGGCGACGAACGGCACCTCGAACAGTCCGGCTTCCCCGCGAATCGACAGCCGGTACTGAGCAGCTCCCTCGATCACCGAGTCGACGACACCCAGGGCGGCCCCCTCGGTGGAAACGGCGCGCAGCCCGATCAGGTCGTCGGGCCAGTACTCGTCCTCGTCGAGGGGGCGCCTGGCGTCAGGCGGGATGTACAGGTGCTCGCCGCCGATCCGTTCGGCGGCCGTCCGGTCGGTGACGTCCCGGAACCGAACCAGCAACGAGTTGGGCGTCCACTGGGAGCGTTCGACGGTCAGGGACGTCCCGGAGGCGGTGTCGAACACGCTTCCGGGGGCGAAACGGTCGGGATTGTCGGTGTCAGGGTGTACGACGACGTAACCCTGGAGTCCGTGGGGTCGGCCGACTCGACCGACGAGAACGGGCTCGTCAGTCGATGAACTCGACGCCTGCAGAGAGGCCCTCCTCGTCGGCCGCCGCCTGCGCCACCGTGCGGATGGCACGCGCCACCCGACCGCGGCGTCCGATGACCCGACCGAGGTCGCCTTTTGCCGTCCTGACCTCGGCGACGACGTCGTCGGGACCTTGTTCGACCAGGGTCACGTCGACCTCTTCCGGCTGGGACACGATCTCCTTCACCAGAAACGTCACGACGTTCTCGACGATGGCGCCTTTGCCTTCGGCCACGGTCACTCCTCCTCCGTGGCGGCGTCATCGCCGACGTCCGCCTGCGTCTCCTCGGCGGTCGGCTCCTCGGCCTCCCCCGCGGGCGCGGCCTGTTCCTCGGTGGGTGCATCCTCGACGGGTTCCGGGGCGGGTGCGGCAGGAGCCTTGGCGGCGACGGTGTGGATCTTGCCGGCGGCCACCTTGTAGCGGGACATCGCCCCGGAGATCTCGAGCAGCTTGCGGACAGCCTCGGTGGGCTGGGCGCCCTTCTTCAACCAGTCGATCGCCTTGTCGGTGTCGATCTCGATCACAGACGGCTCCTCCCGGGGGTCGTAGCGACCGAGCAGGTCGATGTATCTGCCATCACGGGGTGCACGACCGTCGATGACGACCACGCGATAGAACGGGGAGT
>DATHWB010000278.1:0-2547 GCA_035460965.1 Acidimicrobiia bacterium | reverse complement strand
GCACGATGACGTTGAAGTCGGCGGACAGCACATAGGGGTCTTTCGGAGTGGTTGACTGCCCAGTCTTTTCTGTTCCGACACCTGTGGACGTGGCCGTCACCTTGTAGGTACCCGCAGATGTACCGGCTTGAACTGTGGTCGTGAAGTCGAAGTCGACCTCGTCATTGTTTTCCCACGAGGTGAGATTCTCAGTCACCGGCCCGGAGAACACGATGCCTGCCGCCGCCGTGCTCAACGTGACCGTCACGCCCGACCCCACGTTGTAGTTCGTGTTGCCCTGGTTTCTGAGTGTCGCCCGGCTCGTGGTCGATTGCGGAAGCTCACACTCCTTCACGATGAAGTTGCCCGGAGCCGCCAGAGTGTCTCCGTCCACACTCAGCTGATCCGCCAGTGCCACCCCTGCCGTCACCAGCATGAATGCCAGCGTCAGCGAGACGGTCGGTCCGAAACGGCGCCGACGACGCGGCGCGAGATGCCTGCCCCTTGCACGACCCATGAGGTCTGCCTCCCATTGTCTGACCGGGACGTTGCCCCGTCCGGTCACCCACCCCCGACCTGCTCCACCGGTCGAGATTCCTCCGCAGCAGTATCACCGCACGGATGACCACCCGCAAGGGTTTGTCTCGACGGGAGCGACCGCCGCAGTGCACTCGCCAGAGCCTGCTCCCCTGCCCGGTTTCCTCCCGTCGGTCCAGGTCGGCCAAGATGCGTCGGATCGACCAAGGAGAGAGGCTCAGTGAGCAGGACCCTGATCTCGGGGGCAACGGTGTTCGATGGAGCCGGCTCGGAACCCCGGCAGGCCGATGTGCTGGTCGACGGCGGGTACGTCGCCGAGGTCGGCGCCGCCATCGCCGCACACGATGCCACCCGGATCGATGCCACCGGACTGGCTCTCTGCCCGGGGTTCATCGACATGCACTCCCACTCGGATTTCACACTCCCCGCGTATTCGGACGCAGTCAATTCGCTCAGTCAGGGCGTGACGACCGAGGTGGTGGGCAACTGCGGATCGTCCCCGGCTCCCCTCGCCCCTCCCGGCTCGGCCGAGCGGAACGCCTGGACGTCGAGCCGCGCCGTGGGCAAGCATCTCACTTGGGATTGGACCACTTTCGGGGAGTATCTCGACGCCTTCGGCACTCCCCCGGTCAACGTCGCACCGCTGGTGGGTCACGGTGCAGTCCGCTCCGCGGTCTTCGGGGTGGAGGATCGTGCTCCGACGGCGCCGGAACTCGACGCGATGTGCGGCCTGGTGGAGGCGGCACTCGACGCAGGCGCATGGGGCATGAGCACCGGCCTGGTGTACCCGCCGGGACGGTTCGCCGAGCCGGCCGAGATCCGTCGGTTGGCGGACGTGGTCGCCGCTCGCGGCGGGCTGTACTCGACCCACATGCGGGACGAGGGCGCCCGGCTGGAGGCCTCCGTGGCCGAGGCGCTCGACGTCGGGCGCCAGACCGGCGTTCGGGTCGAGATCTCGCACCTCAAGTCTGCCGGACCGGCCAACCACGGCAAGGTGTCCTCCGCCCTGGCTGCCATCGAGGAGGCACGGGCAACCGGGCTGCGGGTCGGCTGCGACGCCTATCCGTACATCGCCAGCAGCACTGCGATGACGCAACTCCTCCCGCCCTGGACGATGGTGGGTGGTGCGGCTGCAGCCATCGAACGGCTCACGTCACCCGAGATCAGGGAACGTATTCGTCGTGAGGTGGCGGCGGACCCCACCGCCTACCTGAACCACTCCGGAGGCTGGGGCAACGTGATGGTGGCGGCGGTCGGCGACGACCGCTTCCGGCACTACGAGGGCCGCATGCTGCCCGAGGTGGCCGCCTCGGAGGGCAAGGACGAGTTCGAGTTCCTGTTCGACCTGATGGTCGAAGACCGGGCGCGGATGACGATGATCCTGTTCGTGATGGACCAACGGGACGTCGATCAGGTCCTCGATCACGACGCCACCGTGATCGGATCCGACCTGCTGGGAGTCGTGAGCAGGGAGGCGCGCGTGCACCCTCGTGCCTACGGGACGTTCGCCCGGGTGTTGCGGAGGGCTGCCGATCGGGGTGACTCCGCCCTCGCCGACCTCGTGTCCCGTGCCACCGGGCGAACCGCCCGTCGCCTCGGTATGTCCGACCGCGGGTTCATCCGCCCGGGGCAGGTCGCCGATCTCGTGATCTTCGACCCCGCCACCGTCCAGGACAACGCCACCTTCGCCCTCCCCACGCAGCTCGCGGCGGGCGTCTCGAAGGTGTTCGTGAGCGGCGAACTGGCGTTCGCGGACGGCGCCGCCGTCGACACGTCGCTGGGGCGGGTCCTGCGGCGCACCGCCGCTCGACACCCTGGATCCGTCTGAGCCAACTCGCTGCCCGCGACGCCGAGGCCGTCAGCCATCCCCGGGGGACGGGCAGACGTCGAGACGTAGATACGTGAGGCACTCCGACTGGGTGAACCCGCGTGTGAGACGGCTCTCGGCGATCGTCGCCAACTCGTCGATGTCCAGGGTGAGGACAGCCACGAGACCCTGCTGGGTGCCGACCGCTAGATGGTCGTCGTCGA
>DATHWB010000277.1:0-2362 GCA_035460965.1 Acidimicrobiia bacterium | reverse complement strand
GACTCGGCTTTGCGTCTCGTCCTGCTGGAGGCCTTGTCGGCAGCCGCCGACGAGATCACCCGCGAGATCGCGCCGGGCGCCGTCGAGGTGCGGCTCCGAGGAGGAGAACCGGAGTTCGTGGTCATCCCGTCTCCGGCGGAGCAGGACTTCGAAGAGGTCGTCCCCGTCGGTGGAACCGAGCTCGAGGCTCGGGACATCGAGGATGGCGGCACGGCCCGGCTCAACCTGCGGCTACCGGAGACACTGAAACAACGCATCGAGGAAGCCGCCGGGGCCGAGGGTCTCTCTCTGAACGCCTGGCTGGTGCGTGCCGCCAACGCGGCGCTGCACTCGCGACCCGGTCTCAGCGGGTCCCGGTTTGTCGGAGGCGACCGGTACACCGGGTGGGTGCGCTGATGCAGAGGTTCGAAACTCCCCACCCGATCTCGGTCGACGTCGACGTTGTCGCCGGCTCCGTCCATGTGATCGCCAGCGAGCAAAGCGACACCACAGTCGTGGTGAATCCCAGGGACCCGTCTGAGAAAGCCGATGTCGAGGCAGTGGGGAGGACAACGGTCGACATGACGGGACGGAACCTGGTCGTCAAGACGCCGAAGCGGGGGATCGGAAGCCTCGTCGGGCTCACCAAACCCGGATCTGTGGACGTGACCATCGAGCTCCCGGAGAAGTCCTCGCTCGAGGTGACTACGGGGATGGGCGACGTGAACGCCGACGGCGTGTTCGGCAACGCCACGGTGAAGAGCGGGGCCGGTGCGATCCACGTCGACCGGGCAGCGGCCATACGACTCAAGAGCGGTGCGGGAAGCCTCAGTGTCAACCATTGTCGTGGCGACGCTCAGGCCACCACCGCCGGCGAGATGTCCATCGGGCACATCGGAGGGGACGCCGAGATCAAGAACCTCAACGGAAGAACCCGGATCGGCGAGGTGGGTGGCCGCATCAGTGTCACGTCGGCCAACGGAGACATCGGCATCGACCGGGCTCGCTCACATGTGTCTGCCAGGACCGCAAACGGGAACATCGTCGTCGGCGAGGTCGGCTCCGGTGAAGTCAGCCTCGAGTCCGCGTCGGGTGGCCTCGAAGTCGGCATCGAGCAGGAAGCTGTGGCCTGGCTCGACGTGAGCACCAAGTTCGGACGGGTGCACAACAGCCTCGAAGCCACCGAGAGTCCGGGCGAAGCAAGAGGTCGGGTCGCCGTTCGCGCCCGCACCTCGTTTGGCGACATCCACATCCACAGGTCGCCGAGCAACCAAGAAACAGGAGAGAAATGAACACCAACCCAACATCAGCAATCGCCGTCACCGGGTTGCGCAAGTCCTACGGGGACAAGGTGGTCCTCGACGGAATCGACCTGAACGTGGCAACAGGAACCATCTTCGCCCTGCTCGGTCCCAACGGAGCCGGCAAGACGACGATGGTGAACATCCTGTCCACTCTCATCGGCTTCGATGAGGGCCACGTCCAGGTCGCCGGACACGATGTCATCAGCGACCCGGACGCGGTGCGCGCCGCCATCGGTGTCACCGGTCAGTTCTCGGCGATCGACAACCTCCTCACCGGTGAGGAGAACCTGATGCTCATGGCCGACCTCTTCCATCTCCCCAAAGCAGAGGGGCGTCGGCGCGTGGACGAGCTGCTGGAGCGCTTCGACCTGGTCGACGCGGGCACCCAGATCCCGGCCACCTACTCCGGCGGGATGCAGCGTCGCCTCGACCTCGCCATGGGCCTGGTCGGCTCCCCGCGGATCGTCTTCCTGGACGAGCCGACCACCGGGCTCGACCCACGGGGTCGGCACACGGTGTGGGAGAGCATCCGCAAACTCGCCTCGGACCAGGTGACGGTCCTTCTCACCACCCAGTATCTGGAGGAAGCCGACCGGCTGGCCGACCGGATCGCCCTCCTCGATCGCGGCGAGATCGTGGCCGAGGGGACCCCCGCCGAGTTGAAACGACTCGTCCCCGGCGGGCACATCAGTCTTCGCTTCAGCGATCCGGCCCAGATGGAGACGGCGGCAAAGGTTCTGGAGACGGCGGAAAGCGACTCCAGCCAGCTCACCCTGCAGATTCCGGCCGATGGCGGGATCGGGACGCTTCGCAGTGTTCTCGACCGTCTCGACCGCCGGGAGGTCGAGGTGGATTCGCTGACCGTCCACACCCCCGATCTCGACGATGTCTTCTTTGCCCTGACCGGTCGGCGCGACACAGAAAGTAGAACCGCATCATGACCACAGCCACACACGCCTTCAAAGACTCGACGACGATGTTGCGTCGCAACATGCGCCGCATGACCCGTTCCCCGATCGCTCTCATGTCGGTAGTGGCCGTCCCTGTCGTCCTCCTCCTGCTCTTCGTCTACGCACTTG
>DATHWB010000276.1:0-2353 GCA_035460965.1 Acidimicrobiia bacterium | reverse complement strand
GACTCGGCTTTGCGTCTCGTCCTGCTGGAGGCCTTGTCGGCAGCCGCCGACGAGATCACCCGCGAGATCGCGCCGGGCGCCGTCGAGGTGCGGCTCCGAGGAGGAGAACCGGAGTTCGTGGTCATCCCGTCTCCGGCGGAGGAGGAATTCGAAGAGGTCGTCCCCGTCGGTGGAACCGAGCTCGAGGCTCGGGACATCGAGGATGGCGGCACGGCCCGGCTCAACCTGCGGCTACCGGAGACACTGAAACAACGCATCGAGGAAGCCGCCGGGGCCGAAGGTCTCTCCCTGAACGCCTGGCTGGTGCGCGCCGCCACCGCGGCTCTGCACTCGCGGCCCCGTCTGAGCGGGTCCCGGCCTATCGGAGGCGACCGGTACACAGGGTGGGTGCGCTGATGCAGAGGTTCGAAACCCCGCACCCGATCTCGGTCGACGTCGACGTTGTCGCCGGCTCCGTGCACGCGATCGCGAGCGAACGAAGCGACACCACGGTCGTGGTGAATCCCAGGGACCCGTCGGAGAAGGCCGATGTCGAGGCAGTAGAGAGGACAACGGTCGATATGGCGGGACGGAAGCTGGTCGTCAAGACACCGAAAAGGGGGATCGGAAGCCTCGTCGGGCTCACCAAACCTGGCTTTGTGGACGTGACCATCGAGCTACCGGAGAAATCCTCGCTGGAGTTGACGACGGGGATGGGCGACGTGAACGCCAACGGCGTGTTCGGCGACGCCACGGTGAAGAGCGGGGCCGGCGCCATCCATATCGACCAGGCAGCGGCGGTACAACTCAAGAGCGGGGCGGGAAGCCTGAGCGTCAACCATTGTCGTGGAGACGCCCAGGCCACCACTGCCGGCGAGATGTCCATTGGGCACATCGGCGGGGGGGCCGAGATCAAGAACCTCAACGGGAAAACCCGGATCGGCGAGGTGGGTGGCGGCATCAGTGTCACGTCGGCCAACGGAGACATCGGCATCGACCGGGCCCGCTCACACGTGTCTGCCAGGACCGCAAACGGGAGCATCGTCGTCGGTGAGGTCGGCTCCGGTGAAGTCAGCCTCGAGTCCGCGTCGGGCGGGCTCGAGGTCGGCATCGAGCAGGGGGCCGTGGCCTGGCTCGACGTCAGTACCAAGTTCGGGCGGGTGCACAACAGCCTCGAAGCCACCGGAAGTCCGGATGAAGCAAGAGGTCGGGTCGCCGTTCGCGCCCGAACCTCGTTCGGCGACATCCAGATCCACAGGTCGCCGAGCAACGAAGAAACAGGAGAGAAATGAACACTTCAGCAGTCGCAGTCACCGGGCTGTGCAAGTCCTACGGGGACAAGGTGGTCCTCAACGGAATCGACCTCAACGTGGCAACAGGAACGGTCTTCGCCCTGCTCGGTCCCAACGGAGCCGGCAAGACGACGATGGTGAACATCCTGTCCACTCTCATCGGCTTCGATGAGGGTCGCGTCCAGGTCGCCGGACACGATCTAATCAGCGAGCCGGATGAGGTGCGCGCCGCCATCGGTGTCACCGGTCAGTTCTCGGCGATCGACAACCTCCTCACCGGCGAGGAGAACTTGATGCTCATGGCCGACCTCTTCCATCTCCCCAAGGCAGAGGGGCGCCGGCGCGTGGACGAGCTGCTGGAGCGCTTCGACCTGGTCGACGCGGCCACCCAGATCCCGGCCACCTACTCCGGCGGGATGCAGCGGCGTCTCGACCTCGCTATGGGCCTGGTCGGCTCCCCGCAGATCGTATTCCTGGACGAGCCGACCACCGGTCTCGACCCACGGGGTCGGCACACGGTGTGGGAAAGCATCCGCAAGCTCGCCTCGGACCAGGTGACTGTCTTTCTCACCACCCAGTATCTGGAGGAAGCGGACCGGCTGGCCGACCGGATCGCCCTTCTCGATGGTGGCGTGATCGTGGCCGAGGGGACCCCCGCCGAGTTGAAACGGCTCGTCCCCGGCGGGCACATCAGCCTGCACTTCAGCGACCCGGCCCAGATGGAGGCGGCGGCGAGGGTCCTGGACACGACAGAAAGCGACTCCAGCCAACTCACCCTGCAGATTCCGGCCGACGGTGGGATCGGGACGCTTCGCAGTGTTCTCGACCGTCTCGATCGCCGGGAGGTCGAGGTGGATTCGCTGACCGTCCACACCCCCGACCTCGACGATGTCTTCTTTGCCCTGACCGGTCGGCGCGACACAGAAAGTAGAACCGCATCGTGACCACAGCCACACACGCCTTCAAAGACTCGACGACGATGTTGCGTCGCAACATGCGCCGCATGACCCGTTCCCCGATCGCTCTCATGTCGGTAGTGGCCGTCCCTGTCGTCCTCCTCCTGCTCTTCGTCTACGCACTTG
>DATHWB010000275.1:0-3970 GCA_035460965.1 Acidimicrobiia bacterium | reverse complement strand
GTCCACATCATCCACACCCCGAACCCCACCGCGAGGTTTACAGCTTGATTGTGCAGGGGGCGCGAGCCCCCCGGCACCCCCAACGCTCGATCCCTGCGGGATCGTCGCATTTCGCGTCTTGGGGTCTTCCACGGGTTTGTCCCCCTCGCGACGCCGAAGGCGTCGTGTTGGGGGGACCGGCCCGGCGAATGCCGGGCCGAGGGGGGCAGTGAGCGGAGCGAACTCGTGGACCCTCCTTACGGTTGCCCGCCTGATACGTTCATGGCAGTCGACCACGGGAACCACTCATGACCACGCGCATCGGGATCAACGGATTCGGGCGAATCGGACGCTGTACGTTCAAGCAACTGGTGGCGGACGGCCGGTTCGAGGTGGTGGCGATCAACGACCTGGCACCGCTGGACGAGCTCGCCTATCTCCTCAAGTACGACTCGGTCCACGGTTGGTATCCACGCAAGGTCTCGGTGGATGACGGGGTGCTGGTCGTCGACGAGCATCGGGTGGGGTTCAGCTCCGAGCGCGACCCCAGCAAGCTCCCCTGGGACGGCGTCGACGTCGTCATCGAGGCCACCGGGGCCCTGCGATCCCGCGAGGCGGCCGGGGGTCACCTGCAAGCCGGGGCCCGCAGGGTCATCATCTCCGCCCCGTCCGACGACGTCGACGCCACGCTCGTGCTGGGCGTCAACGAGGAGACGTTCGATCCCGAGCACCACTTCCTGATCAGCAACGCGTCGTGCACCACCAACTGCCTGGCCCCCGTCGCCAAGGTGCTCCAGGACTCGTTCGGGATCGAGCACCTGATGATGTCGACGATCCACGCCTACACCAGCAGCCAGTCGTTGATGGATCAGCCGACACGGAAGCGGCGGAGGGGCCGTGCCGCCGCCCTGTCGATCGTTCCCACCACGACCGGTGCCGCCAAGGCCACCGCCCTCGTCATCCCGGAGCTGGCAGGCAGGGTCGACGGGATGGCCTTCCGCGTCCCCGTCGAGAACGGATCGGTGGTGGACCTGACGGCCACCCTGCAGCGCGATGTGACCACCGACGAGGTGCACGGCGTCCTGGAGGAGGCGGCCGCAGGCAGGATGCGTGGCGTACTGCGTGTGACGGACGAGGCCCTGGTGTCACGCGACATCATCGGCGATCCACACTCGTCGATCGTCGACTCGGAGTCGACGATGATCCTCGCGGGGAACGTCGTGAAGATCGTTTCCTGGTACGACAACGAGTGGGGCTACTCGGCTCGGCTGGTGGACATGGCGGCTCACGTGTCCTGACGGACGAGCCTCGCCACCGTCTCCACGTGGGGGGTGTGCGGGAACTGGTCGACCGGCTGCACCCACTCCAGCTCGTAGCCGGAGTCGGCCATCAGCCTGGCGTCGCGGGCGAATGTGGCGACGTCACACGACACCGACACCACGACCCGTGGGCGCGCTGCGATCAGTGCGGCCAGCGCGGCGCCGTCCATTCCGTCCCGGGGCGGATCGACCACCGCCACGTCCACGTCGCCGTCGAGTCGCGGGAGACCGAGATGGGCGGGCAGGGCGAGCACCTCGGCGGTCGGGACGTTGCGGCGCAGGTCTCCGACGGCGCGACGGCTCGACTCGATGGCCACCACCCGCTCGAACGGCTCCCCCACGGTGGCCGAGAACAGACCCACTCCGGCGTAGGCGTCGACGAGGACCCCGCCGGGTTCTCCGGCCGCCTGGCGTACGAGCTCCACCAGTGTCTCGGCTCCGTCCGTGTTCGGCTGGAAGAACGCGCGTCCCGACACCTGGAACCTGACGCCGTCGACGATCTCGGTGATCACCGCTTCCCCGGGTGCCGCGTGCCCAGGGCCGATGATCACGGCCTCGCCGGTCCGGGTACCGGCCCGCAGGGTGAGGTCCCCCTCGCCCGCCCGGCCGACGACCTCGTCCACCAGGGCCGCCACCGCCGGAGCGGCGAGCAGGCAGAGACCGATGGCGACGACATCGTGGCTCCCTGCCCGGTGGAACCCAGGGCCACCGGGCGACGGATGCAGGTCGAGCCGATTCCGGTAGCCGAACTCGGGTCCAGGTGTGAGGATCGGGCGTACCGTGACCTGGTCGAATCTCCCGATTCGCGCCAGTGCCGCGACGACCGCCTCCTGTTTCCACCCCGCCTGGACGGTTCGCTCGACCATCTGCCATGAACATCCTCCGCACTCTGCGGCGTGCGGACACGGCATGGAGCGGCGCAGCGGGGACGGGGTGATGAGGTCGTCGAGTCTCGCCCGAGTAAAGCGCGGCTTGTCCACCACCACGTCGGCCGTCACGACGTCGCCAGGGACCGCCCCGGCCACGAACACGGCTTTGCCGTCGAGACGTCCTATCCCGTCGCCACCGGCGGCGACCGCATCGATCGTGACCTCGATCACGATCGGAGGGCCGTGAGGAGGAGCAGCTGAAGCTCGGCCAGTGTGTCGAGTACCACGGCGTCGGTGTGGTCGAGCGAGGAGTAGTCCTCCTCGACCGTCACCCCGAGCCGAGCCGCCAAGGCCAGCCGGATCTCCACGAACACTCGGAGGAGGCCATGTGCCTCGGCCATGCTGACCTCGACCCCCTGGGCGGCCTCTTCGAGGATCAGCCCGAACGCGGAGCGGTCCGCCGCCCGCGCTTCGTCCAACTCGGACCCCATCCATCGCCAGTACTCGTCGTTGGCGTCGGAGTCGTCGAGATAGATCGGCAGCTTGAAGCGGGTGGCCGCCGGATCGTCGTCCTGCTTGCCGACCAGGTCGAGAGCGGTCGGCACATCCTGCAGGAACTCCACCAGACCGCCGGGGAGCGTGACCCGGACACCGGACCCGGTTCGGACGAAGAAGTCGTTCACTTCTCGAGCGTCGCCCACAGCCCCTGCCGGTGGAGCCGGTAGCAGTCCATCTCGGCCTGTTCACGCGGGCCGTCATGAACGATCGCCCGGCCCTCGTGGTGGATCTGCGACGTGAGCTTCTCGGCCTTCTGCTTGGAGTGGCCGAACAGCTCCATCAGCACCCAGATGACGTAATCGAACAGGTTCACGGGATCGTTCCAGACCACGACCTTCCAGGTGAGGTCGGTCGACTCGTCCGTGTCGGGCACCACCGATGGCGCCTGGGGCATGGCGTGCTGCGGGATCGTCATCCGAACTCGATGGTAGGTCGTGTTACCGGGATGCACACCAGGCGAATCCCGTCCGGCTCCTCGTCCCTCCTTCTCCCTGAAGATGGTTGACGTTGTTCTACGTTCTATTAGAAAGTCCCACGATGCCAAGAGAACGGAGTAGGGCATGCAACCGGAACACCCGGACCTCGTGGAGATCGACCAGCACATCCGCACCCATCTCGACCGGGTGCTTCGGGCGGAGCAGTTGGCGGCCGACCTCGTGCGCCGTCGCATCGCCACCCTACGAGATCGCCTCATCGACCTCGAAGAGGCAGCGGACAGCGTGATCGTCGTCCTCCCGGCGGGCGAGGTCGCCGGGGTCCTCGACAACGTCGGGGCGGACCACATCGAGCTGGCCTCCGCATCCGGCGTCGTCCTCGTTCCTCTGAACTCGATCTCCTCGGTCCGGCGGTTGTGAGACCCGCGATCGCCACCGTCGTCGGCCCCGACTGGGAGCCCAGGCTCGTCGCCCACGCCCGTCGCAGCGGCCTCGCCCGACTGATCGGACGATGCTGTGACCCGGCGGACTTGACCGTCCTCGCCGAGCGCTGCGATGCCGTGTTCGTCGGATCCGAATCTCCGTGGCTGGCGAGCACAGACCTGTCCGCTCTCGCTTCCTACACCCGGGTGATCGGTGTGGCGTCCGACGATCCCGGCCGGAGACTCCTGCGGACTGCCGGCGCCGGCGAGGTCATCGACGCCTCCACTCCCCCCGCCGGGATGCTGTCGCTCCTCCTGATCGACGAGACGCCTCCCGGCCGCCTCATCGAGGTCACCGGCCCACGCGGTGCTCCGGGTCGCAGCGAGGT
>DATHWB010000274.1:0-8695 GCA_035460965.1 Acidimicrobiia bacterium | reverse complement strand
TGGAGATGTCCGGCAGGAACCCGTCGTAGAAGACGTTGGCGCCCACGAAGCCCACCTGGGCGAGGAGGAACAACCCGAGGGTGGCCAGGACGTTGCCGCTGGTGGCCATGAAGAGGGCGGCCGTGAACAGCGACCCGCCGTAGGCGAAGACCCGCAGGAAGCGCCGCTTGGAAGCCGAGAAATCGGCGATCGCCCCCAGTACCGGCATCGCCAGGAACAGGAGGAGCGTCCCCAGTGCCACCGTCAACCCGAACAGCGACTCGCCCGACCGGCCGTTCCATCCCGACTCGCCGACGACCTCGCTGACGAAGTATGCCGGCAGGACGGCGCCGGCGATCACGGTGGAGTACGCCGAGTTCGCCCAGTCGTACATCGCCCAGCCGAAGATCGTGCGGCGGTCGTTCTTCATCGCCGGCGACAGTAACCGGAGGTTCCCTCCCGGCACCTCATGGAACCGGGGTTCTCGGCACGGCGGCCGGGTCGTCCGTAGACTCGGCCGGTGGACGTACCCCCGTCCGGCCACTCCGAGAGACGAATCGTCACGGTGTTGTTCGCCGACCTGGTCGACTCCACCGCGGTCGCCGAGGGACTCGATCCCGAGGACTGGGCCGAGTTGGCCGGCGCGGCCCTCGGTGCCATGTCCGCCGCCACGGAGCGCTATGGCGGGACGGTCGCTCGCCTGATGGGTGACGGGATCCTGTCACTCTTCGGTGCGCCGGTGGCGAGTGAGGACGACGCCGAGCGTGCGGTACGTGCCGGCTTGGACATGGCTCGCCTCGGATCGGAACTGAGGACACGCGCCGCCTCGATCGGCGTGTCCCTGCAACCCGATCAGCTGCAGGTGCGGGTTGGGATCGCCACCGGCTACGTGGTTGCGGGGACGGTGGGCTCAGCCCGGGCGTCCGAGTACACCGTGCTGGGAGACGCCGCCAATCTGGCGGCGCGGCTGGAGAAGCTGGCGCCACCCGGACGGGTGCTGATCGGTCCGGTCACCCGGCACACCGTGGGAGACAAGCTCGACGTCGAAGCGCTTCCTGGTCTGCTCGTGAAGGGCAAACAGCACACCGTGGACGCGTATCTGGTGGAGCGGGTGCTCGACACCGTGGATCGCCCGGCAGCGCCGGGAACGTTCGTCGGCCGGGAGGAGGAGGTGGCTCTTCTCGTCGGGTTGGTCGACCAGGCCGTACTCGGCCGTGGTTCGATCGCCACGGTGTTGGGAGAGGCAGGCATCGGCAAGTCGCGCCTGATGGACGAGGTCGTGGCGGTGTCTGCCTCGCGCTTCCAGGATCTGGCGGTGGCGCGCACCTCCGTGTCGCCGTACGAGTCGGGTGTCGCCTACGCCCCGATCAGGCGCATCCTCGAGCAACTGGCAGCGCTCGGTGACCTCGACGCTCACCTCATGTCCGTCCCCGCCGAACGGACCGCACTCGTGCGAGAAGCCATGGCGGCTCTCGAGCAGGAGGGTGCGGGAGCGACCGACGCGGAGTCGATGCGGATCGCGCTGGCCGAGTCGGTCGGGGCGGTGCTCCGGGTTCACGCTGCGCTCCTGGTGGTGCTCGACGACCTGCACTGGGCCGATGCGGCCAGCGTCGACCTGGTCTCGGCCGCCTTTCCCCTGACCGAGCGCCATCCCCTGTCGGTCGTGCTGGTGATGCGTCCCGAACCTTCGTCCGCGGCGTGGCGGACTCGTCACCACGCCGAGACCGAATTCCCGCACCGGCACACCGATCTGCGCGTGGGGCCGCTCACCGAGACGGACGCACGCCTCGTGATTCGGTCGATGGGGGCTCCTGGGGAGTTGGTGGCGACAGTGGTGGAACGAGCGGCCGGCAACCCGTTCTTCCTCGAGGAACTCGCCCGGGACCTGAAGGAGGAGACCGGTGAGAAGAGCCAGGTGCCCGCCACCCTGCAGCGCCTCATGCAGGCTCGCTTCGACCGGATTCCGGCTGCCGCCCGCCTCACACTCGAGATCGCGGCGGTGGCGGGCGAGCGGGTGACCGAACGCATGCTGGAGGAGACCACGGGGCGTTCGGTGGACGACGACCTGCACGAACTGATGAGGGAAAGGCTTCTGACACGTGATTCTGGGGCGCATCGCACGTACCGGTTCGTGCACAGCCTCGCTCGTGAGTCGGCGTATCAGTCGATTCCGCGACGCCGCAGACGGGAGATGCACGGGTCCGTGGGCGCGGTTCTCGAGCGGGAGGGAGACGTCGCCCCCGCCCTGCTCTCGTTTCAGTTCCGGGAGGCGGGGGACACGCACAAGGCGCTCCGGTACGGGCTCGAGGCAGCCGAGGAGGCATCACGACTCGGGGCGTTCGTGGATGCCTGCCGCCACTACGACGATGCACTGGCGATCGCGCCCGAGGGGGATCCGATCGTCGTCCGCCTTCTGCTGGGTCGGGGACGTAGTCGGGACATCACGGGTGACATCGACGGGGCGATCTCAGACCTGGAGCAGGCTCTCAGTGTCCTATCGGGTGATGACGAGTTGGAGTGGCGCATCCGGGTGGCGCTGGGCGAGGCATGGGCGGCGCGGGACTATCACCAGACCGGCGACCAGTTCGCCGCCGCCCTCGAAGTCGCCCGCCGCACCGGCGTCGCTCCCATGGTCGGCACGAGTCTCAACCGGCTCGGCAACTGGTACGCCAACGCCGTCGATCCGGCGGAGGCCATCGGCCTGCACACCGAGGCACTGGTTCTGTTCGAACGTATCGACTCGGCGGCGGGCAGGGCTGCGACCCACGACCTGCTGGGGATGGCCAGCCTGATCGGTGGTGACTTCCAGCAGGCTCACAGCAACTTCATGACGGCGGTTCAGGAGTTCCGGGAGATCGAGGACGTCAGGGGGACGATCGGGGCGCTGGTGGGAGCGGCGATCGGAGCGCCGACGTACCAGAACATCGACGTCCCGTTCGTGGAACCCTCCGATGCCCTGCGGCGACTGGACGAAGCGGTGGCGATGGCGGGCTCCATCGGCTGGGCGGCGGGCGAGACGTTCGCGCTGTTCATGCGTTCGCAGGTGCGGGCGTCGACCGGGTCACTGGGGGCGGGCCTGGCCGATGCCAGGACCGCCTTGGAGACTGCTCGCCGGATCGGCCACCACCAGTGGGAGGTCGCCGCGCTCATGTGCCTGAGCGCGGCGGCGGGTGACGCTCTCGACGCAGAAGCGGCTCGCGCCGCGGCAGCGGACGCCGTGGCCAGGGCCGACGGGGTCGGCTCCCTGAACTGGGTCCTCGCGGCGGCAGCCGTCGCCGCACGATCGGCCATCGAGGCCGGGAGAGCGGCCGACGCCGAGGAGGTCCTCGCCGGCGCTCTCGGTCGCCACGGGGTCGAGCGGTTCGGCGCGCGGCGCAATTGCGTCGCCATGCGGGCGTGGGCGGCCGCCGCACGGGGGGAAGGGCGTCGGGCTCTCTCCGTTCTCGAAGGCCTCGGGGAATCGTCTCCTTTGTTGGCGTACATCCGGGGCACGGCTGCCCGGCAGTCCGGCGACAGTGCGACCGCGCTCTCCCAATTCGAACTCGGCGCAGCGGCAGCGGAGCGTTGGGGCATGGTGCCGATGGCATGGCGGCTGCACCTGGCTGCAGTCGGCGTCGGTGGGGGCGAGGGACATCTGACTTCCGCCGCCGACCATCTCGCCCGGTGCGTCGACTCACTCGACGCCCCCGAGGCGGCACGCTTCGCGGCGGCGGCGGAGCGTATGTTGGAGTCTCGGCGAAAGGAGGGGTCGAAATGAGCGAGATCTGTGAGCACCTGGAGGACGTGCCGATCGTGGAGATGCCGGAGGGGGGTTGCATCGACTGTCTGGCGATCGGGGGGAGATGGGTCAGCCTGCGGTTCTGCGTCACCTGTGAGACCACCCGGTGTTGCGACTCGTCGCCCAACCGTCATGCCCGTGCCCACTGGAACGAAACCGGACATCCCGTGGTCCGATCCAAGGAGCCGGGCGATTCGTGGGCGTGGTGTTACGACCACGAGATCGTGCGTCAGTTGTAGCCCTGAGGTGTGAGTCGGTTCCGGTACCGCGCCGGCCGACGTAGCGTCGGACCATGCGCCGCCCCGTCTGGTTCATCGCCGTCTGGTTCCTCCCCGTGGTCTTGTTGGTCGCCTGCTCGGGGTCGGACGGCGAGCAGGTCGTCACCACCGCTCCGACCTCGACGGCATCGACCACGACCCTGCCTGCCACGACCAGTACGACCACCGTTCCCACCACCCCGACCACGACGCCTACCACGACGGTTCCGGCCCTGCAGGGGCTCGCATATCGGGCGGTGCCCGGTCCCCTCGGGTTCCCGATGATCGTCGTGCCTTGGACGGAGGACGCGTCGCTGGTCGCGTATCGCAGCGGGCGGATCCACTCGTTCGACGGATCGGAGGTGGACTCGGTGGCCCTCATGTATCTGGACGTCTCCACCGACGGGGAGCGCGGATTGCTCGGTCTCGCCGTGTCCGAGGAAGGGGTGTTCGCCCACTACTCCGATCGGCGCGGTCACACGGTTGTGGCGGAACTCGCTCTCGAGACGGGCGAGCAGAGGGTTCTCTTCGAACTGGCGCAACCGGCGGGCAACCACAACGGGGGCATGCTCCAGTTCGGACCCGACGGGATGCTGTACCTCGGGCTGGGGGACGGCGGTGGCGCCAACGACCAGTTCGGGCACGGTCAGAACACCGAGTCGTTGCTGGGCGGAATCGTCCGCCTCGATCCGGAAACCGGGGCCGCCGAACTCTGGTCGTACGGCCTCCGTAACCCGTACCGGTTCTGGTTCGACGGTGACGTGCTCTACATCGGAGACGTCGGTCAGAACGCCTACGAGGAGATCGATGTCGTCGAGTTCTCGCCCGACGGGTACAACTTCGGCTGGCCGATCACCGAGGGGCTCCACTGCTTCGCACCGCGATCGGGATGCGAGACCGACGGGCTCACCCTGCCGGTCGTCGAGATCGCCCACGGCGACGCCGGGACCTGCTCGGTGACCGGCGGCGTCGTCTACCGCGGAACGGCGATGCCCGATCTCGACGGCGTGTACTTCTACTCGGACTACTGCGGCGGATGGCTGCGGAGTTTCGTGTACGGGGACGGGGAGGCCATCGATCATCGGGACTGGACCGATCAGGTCGGAGTGCCCGGCCGGGTGGTTTCCTTCGGTGTCGACCACACGGGTGAGATGTACGTCCTGACCACGACCACGATCCTGAAGATCGAGCCGGACCGCTGATATCACGCCTGGGGGATCTCCCACTCGTAGGAGAACTTGCCCACCTTCAGGATCACCGATGTGTCGACGTTGATCACCCCTTCGAGGTGTCCCAGCTTCTTGGTCACGAAGCGAAGCATGTGCTCCTGATCTTCGAAGAAGGCCTCGATGATGATGTCGTGTCGGCCCGTCGACAGGCCCACGTATCGGACCTCGTCGTACCCGACGACGGTATCGACGACGTCGTCCAGCCTCCGCATCTCCACCGACACTCCGATGATCGCGGACATCGACAATCCGACGGCCTTCGGGGTGGGCACGGCGACGATGTTGATGAGCCCGTCGTCGATGAGGCGCGTCACCCGGTTGCGGATCGTCGCTTCACTCACGTCCAGCGTCCTGGCGATCTCGCGGTTGGAGGTCCTGCCGTTGCGTTGCAGGATCCCGACGATCGCCCGGTCGATTTGGTCGAGTTGGCCAGGCCTCATTGCCCTCTGTTTCATTTGCGCATCAAGTGTCCCACGAAAAGTCACTTTGCGTAGAAAAATGTCCCGAGATTGACGACACGCGCAGTTTCGCGGTCCCTACGCTGCGCCGGGTCGCGAAGCGAGGAGGGTTGACCGTGGCAAGTGAGAGCGAGCCAGGAGCCGGCGTGGGAGTGTTCTCCAGGCCCGCATCCGGCCTGGTCCGAGTCGCCGGATCATCGGATGTCTTCATCTTCAACGTCGGACTGGTGTCCATCGGCATCGCCGTCGCTTTCAACCAGTTGTACGGCCCCAGCCTCTATCCGGGTGCCGCACCTTGGCTCTCCACCTTGCTCGCGGCAGCAGGAATGGCGTTCGTTGCCGTCACTTTCTACTCGTGGTCGATCACCTTTCCTCGCTCAGGAGGGGTGTACGTATCCCTTTCACGCTCGATCAGTCCCGGCGTCGGGTTCGTGCTCTCGCTCGTCGAGACGATGATTCTGATGTACTACGCGGCGCTCGCGGCTTCCCTGATCGTGACGGTGGGACTGTCCTCGTTCTTCGGTGTCGTCGGGTTCATCGGTGACAACGAAACGCTGACCTCCTGGGCATCGGCGACCGCCTCTGCGAACGGGATCTTCTGGATCGGGTCCTCGGTCCTCGTGCTCGCAGCAGCTCTCCTCACGTCCGGGACCCGTCGGTACTTCGCAGTGCAGAAGGTTCTCTTCGTGATCGCCGTCGCCGGCACCCTGGTCATCGCGGCAGTGCTGCTGTTCGGCAGCTCGGACACTTTCTTCGCCAACTTCGAGCGGCTCACCGGGCTGACTGGCGACGAGGTGATCGCGGCGGCCAGGGATCTCGGGTGGGCGTCCGCGCCGATCGATTTCGGAATGTCCTGGGCGTTCCTCGTCTGGCCACTTCTGCCGCTGCTCGGCTCCGTGCAGTCGGTCGGGATCGGTGGAGAGATCAAGTCCGTGCGGAAGACGCAGCTCTACGGCATCCTCGGAGCTCTGGCGAGCACGGCCCTCGTCATCGCGGCCTTCGACCTGCTCGCGACCAAGGTATTCACGTACGACTTTCAGGGCGCGATCGGTTTCAACTCGATCGTCGGACTCTTCGAGCCGGACACGAACGCGTGGGCCTTCTCCACGGAGGCCACGATCGGGGCGAGCCCCTGGTTCACGGTCCTGGTGGGCATCCTGGCGGACAATTTGCTGCTCGCCGCAGTCGTGATGTTCACGTTCGTGGCGTGGATCTGGTTCTGGATCCCGGCTGAACTGGCGTACACCACGAGGACGATGATCGCTTGGTCGTTCGATCGGATCGCTCCGGACAAGCTCGGAGAGGTGAGTCGCCGCTTCAACACGCCGACGGTCGGTATCTGGCTGTCGGCAGTCGTTTCGATCGTGTTCATGTGGTTCATCGCCTACGAGGCGATCGCACTGCTGACGCTGATCGAGGCGTTGACGATCGTGTGGGGGACGGCGATGGTCTCCGCTGTGGTGTTCCCATGGATTCGGAAACGCCTGTTCGAGGTGTCGCCTGCTTCCGAGCAGCGTCTGTTCGGTCTCCCGCTCATGTCCGTCACCGGCGTCGTCGGGGCCGCGTTCTTGGCGATGGTTCTCGTGATGCTGTGGAACGACGCCGATGCCGCGGGTCCGCTCATCAGCGCCGACGGTGTGCGTGGTGAGTTCTGGCTCCTACTGGCCGTGGTCGTGTTCGGCATCGCCTGGTACCTGGGGATGAAGGCGTATCGCAAGCGCCAGGGCATCGACATCTCGCTGGCGTTCAAGCAGATCCCGATCGAGTGACCGAGACGGACCGTCTGATGGCCGAGGCGGTACGCCTCATCTCCGGTGCTGCCCGTCAGTCCATGGTGCTGCGCGCTCTGGGGTCGGTGGGCGTGAAGATGCACTGTGCGTCTGCCTCGTCCGAGCTCGAGAGTCGCGGTCGCTCGCCGAAGGACATCGATCTGGTGACTCGCAAACAGGACCGCAAGGCCATGCGGTCCTTCTTCGAAGACCAGGGATACGAGGCGGACCGGGACATGCTCGTGGCGATGGAGGGGACGAGGTATCTGTTCCGTCATCCGAGCGGTATCGACATCGACCTGTGGGTCGACGTGCTCGACTTCTGCCACAAACACGATGTCCGTGCTCGGATGGGAAGCGGGCCGAGCCTTCCGATCGAGGATCTGCTCCTGTCCAAGCTGCAGATCGTCGAACTCACCGACAACGATCGGCACGACCTGGCCGTGATCCTCGGAACCCACGAGGTCGGGGCACCGGGCGACCCCGAGGTCATCGATCTCGAGTATGTAGCCGGGGTGCTGGCGACCGACTGGGGCTACTGGAGGACCGTGACAGGAAACCTCAGGTCCATCAAGGAGGGCCAGTCCGCGGATGTCATGGACCGGATCGAGCGGCTCGAGCAGGCGATCGGTTCGCATCCCAAGTCCGTCAAGTGGAAGGCCCGGTCGGTGGTCGGCGAGCGCTCGCAGTGGTGGAGCGATGTCGACGTGCCGAGGGACACCTACTGATGGGCGTTTTCAAGCGACGTGCCCGGCAACGGGAGTCGACCGTCACTCTCTATTTCGCAACGGACATCCATGGTTCCGACGTGTGCTGGCGGAAGTTCGTCGCCGCCGGCTCGTTCTACGGGGCGGACGTTCTCGTCCTCGGGGGTGACTTCACCGGCAAGCTCGTCATTCCCATCATCCGGGCGGGTGCTGGTCGGTTCCGGGCCCGCTTTCTGGGTAAGGAGCATCACCTCGAGGCCGACGACCTGACAGGGTTCGAGCGGCGTGTGTCCGACTCCGGCTTCTACCCGATCGAGATGGACCCCGAGGAGTTCGGTGAGGTCGAGCGAGAGCCGCAACGGATCGATGCACTGTTCGAACGACTGATGGTCGAGCGGCTGACCCGCTGGATCCGGCATGCCGAGGAGAAGCTCGCCGGAACTGGCGTACGGATCCTGACCGCACCCGCCAACGACGATCCGTACTACATCGACGACGTGATCGCCGAACTCGGGGGG
>DATHWB010000273.1:0-3393 GCA_035460965.1 Acidimicrobiia bacterium | reverse complement strand
CGGCCTTCACGCTCGCCGACTTCGAACATCGGCGGGAGGCGATCATGGACGGTCTCGACGATCGGATCCCACGCGGGATGGGGGCGGGAGCGCTCGCCCCGAAGTCCCTGCTTCCCGACGTACTCGAACGCGGGGCGGCGGCCGCACTCGATGCCGGATTCGGCTGGCCGGAAGATCTGTTGCGGTGCGAGGAAGGAGGGACCTCGGCCGGAGCGGACCCGTCGGCGATCAGCGAGCGAGCCAAGCTCCGAGGAGGGCAGCAACTGGGTTCGCTCGGATCCGGGAACCACTTCCTGGAGGTCCAGGTGGTCGAGGAGATCCACGATGCTGCCGCGGCCGAGGTGTTCGGACTGATCGAAGGCAACCTGGCGATCATGATCCACTGCGGTTCACGCGGCCTGGGGCATCAGACCTGCACCGACCACCTGCGGACGATGGGGCCGGCGATGGTTCGGCACGGGATCTCCGTACCCGACCGCCAACTCGCCTGCGTTCCGGTACGTTCCCCCGAAGGCGAGTCGTATCTGGCGGCGATGGCCGCTGCGGCCAACTACGCCTGGGCGAACCGCCACGTTCTCGCCCATGCCGCCCGGCAGGCGTTCGCAGTCGCGTTCGGTGTCGGCGCGGAAGAAACGGGGATGCGACTCGTCTACGACCTCGCCCACAATCTGGCGAAGATCGAGACCCACGAGGTGGACGGAGAGCCGACCGTTGTCTGTGTGCACCGCAAGGGAGCGACACGCGCCTTCGGGCCCGGCCACCCCGACCTGCCGAACGACTTGCGCCCGATCGGTCAACCGGTCCTCATACCCGGCTCGATGGGAACGTCCTCCTGGGTGATGCGCGGCGTGGCCGACAATCCTGCCTTCGGGTCGGCGGCCCACGGAGCCGGGAGGGTGATGAGCCGGACCAAGGCGAAGAAGCAGGCGGTCGGCACCGCCGTGCGCGACCAGCTGGAGTCGGCGGGGATCTCCGTGCGACCGGGCAACGTCCGCCTGCTGTCCGAGGAGGCCGACTACGCCTACAAGGACGTCGACGAGGTCGCCGACGTGTGCGCCAGGGCGGGTCTCGCCGCCCGGGTGGCCAAGCTGCGCCCGGTCGGAGTGGTCAAGGGCTGAGATCCCGTGGAGGGACGTGCCGAGCGAACCAGTCGGCGGCCAGGTCGGCCACCGTTTCCAGTGCACCCGGCTCCTCGAACAGATGACCGGCGCCGGGCACCACCTCCAGGTGGTGCTCGCAGCGGAGATGCCTGGCCGCCTCCCGGTTCAGTTCGAGTACGGCTCGGTCGGCCGCTCCCACGATCAGCAGGGTCGGCGCCTCGACCCGGTCGAGCCTGCCGGCGGCGAGATCCGGACGCCCGCCTCGAGAGACAACCGCCGCCACCTCCCCACCCAGTTCTGCCGCCGCCCACAGTGCCGCCGCCGCCCCCGTCGATGCCCCGAAGAAGCACAGTCGACCGTGTGCGGACGGGATCGACGCCGACATCCATCGGGTGGCTGCGACGAGCCTTCGACCGAGCAAGTCGATGTCGAAGACGTTATGCCGATCGTGCTCCTCCTCCGGCGAGAGGAGATCGAACAGCAGCGTCCCGAAGCCCGCCCGGTTCAACGCATCCGCCACCCGACGATTGCGGGGACTGTGCCGGCTGCTTCCCGAACCGTGGGCGAAGATCACGATGCCCTTCCATGCGCTCGGCACCGTCACGCGACCGCCGAGTCGGTGACCGTCGACGGCCACCTCGATCTCGTCGTCGACGCTCGCCGGCCGGGGTTTCGCCCCCTCGCGCAGCAGCTCGGTCACCTCCCTGTCCGAGGTCTGGGTGAAGTCCCGGTAGAACTGCCCGATGGCGTAGAACGGCTCCGGGGTCTCGACGACGACCACCTCGTCCGCATCGCCGCCCAGCCGGTTCATCACCTCCCTCGGCGCCACCGGGGTGGCGACCACCACTCGGCTGGCACCGAGCGCCCGGGCGACTCGGGCCGCCGCCCTGGCAGTAGACCCCGTAGCGATCCCGTCGTCGACGATCACCGCGATCTTCCCGTCGAGGGACACCGGGGGCCGGTCGCCTCGGAACAACCGGGCGCGACGATCCAGTTCCGCCCGCTCGCGCTCCTCGACGGACGCCAACGCCCGTTCACTGACACCCGCGAGCCGCACCGTGGCCGGATCGACCAAACGGACCCCACCCTCGCCGATCGCCCCCATCGCCAGTTCCGGCTGGGACGGAACACCGAGCTTGCGCACCACGATCACGTCGAGCGGCGCGCCGAGCGCCTTCGCCACCTCGTGGGCAACGGGAACGCCCCCACGGGGCAGACCCAGCACCACGACGTCCCGACCGGCCAGATGGGTCAATCGACGGGCCAGCCGCCGTCCTGCCTGTATCCGGTCGTCGAACATCGGTCACCTCCTCCAGCCAGTCTCGCCGTGTCGAGACCGAGCCGCTAGAGGAAGAGGTCCAGGGTCAGACGACGGCGCCGTCGGCGCGGCGCTTCTTCTTGGGTTCCGGCTCGGGCTCGGGACGGGGGAAACGCTTCTCGAGAGCGATGGCGATCGGCGATGCGGTGAAGATCGAGGAGTACGACCCCACGACCGTGCCGATCAGCAGGGCGAGCGCGAAGTCCGCCAGGGTGTCCCCGCCCAGGACGTAGAGGCTGACGAGGATGAGCATGGCGCCCATACCGGTATTGATCGTCCGTGGCAGGGTCTGCAGACAGGCGTCGTTGACGACCTCCTGGACATCGTCGTCCGGACGCGCCGCCATCGTCTCCCGGATTCGGTCGAAGATGACGACCGAGTCGTTCACCGAGTAACCGATGACCGTGAGCAGCGCAGCCAGGAACACTCCGTCGAAGGTCTTGCCGAACACGGCGAAGACGCCGACGAGTATCGCCACGTCGTGCACCATCGCCAGCACGGAAGACAGTGCGATCGTCCAGCGGAATCGAATCGCCAAGTAGGCGAGCTGGACGAGCACGGCGATGCCCAGCGCGGTCAAGGCGCGGTTCCGCAACTCGACTCCGAGCGTCGGGCCGATGAATTGGTCCCGCACCATGGCGGCGCTGCCGCCGGCGGCGGCCACCGAATCCAGGACGAACTGCTCCTGAGCGTCGTCGAGCGACTCGGTCCGGATGATCACATGGCCGTCGCCGGTCTCCTGTATCAAGGCCCGCGGGAGTCCCCCTTCGGTGAGCACCGTCCGTAGCTCGTCGATGTCCACCCGCTCGTCCGTCGAGTACTCGACCAGGCGCCCTCCGACGAACTCGAGTCCGAGGTTCGCGCCCGAGACCACCAGGCCGACACCGGCCAGTACCACCAACGTGGCCGACACGATGATCCATCGCTTCCAGTTCCCGAGGAGCTGCGGACGCGCCTCGCGCACCCATTCGTGGA
>DATHWB010000272.1:0-7892 GCA_035460965.1 Acidimicrobiia bacterium | reverse complement strand
CAAGGTCGGCGACACCGATCACCGGGATCTCCCGCTCCTCAACCTTCGGTGGACGCATCCGGGCAAACGGGTCCGACGTGATCTCACCCTCATCGGTGAGCCACCGGAAAAACTGCTGCAAACCCCTGTAGCGGGTCGCTGCGGTGGATGCCGTGGTCTCGGCCGTCTTGGCGATGATGTAGCCCTCGATATCGGCCCGCTCGATCTCCGACACCGGGGTACCCGCCCCAAGGTGCGCAGCGAGCTGCTGCCCGCCGAGCATGTAGTTGTCGATCGTCCTGGGGGCAAGATTCGCCGCCCGAAGGTGGATCGACCATGAAATGAGGAGGGCTTCTATACTCCCCGGCCGTGGGTTCGTCATCCGATATCGGCTCCAATCCAACCTGAACAGTGTTCCGCTGTCACAGCGTTGTACTATAGCCGAATCGGGTGACATACCCGCCAATCCCCTACACAGTACGGGATTCCCCAGCCGGGGTAGCTCAGGGGTAGAGCAACGCACTCGTAATGCGTAGGTCCGGGGTTCAAATCCCCGCTCCGGCTCCAGCTGACACAACCCCGAAGTCCGTCGGCCCCCCGACCGGGCCACATGCGTCATCGCCCGGTCAGCGCCGACGTGACTCCAGCCCCTCGTCGACCCGCAGCAGATGACCGAAGGTCGTCTCCTGCAATCGCTGCCGCATCGCGTCCTGCGCTCCGCTCCACGACTCGTGGATGGCGCAACTGTCGTCCCAATGGCACGGTCCGCCGCGCAGGACACACTCGGAGGACTCGAGCGGACCCTCCACGGCCTCGATCACCTCGAGGAGCGTCAGCCGTTCGGGCGCGGACGTCAGGCGGTATCCGCCCTCCGGTCCGGTCTCGGACTCCACCAGTCCCGCCTTCACCAGGGCGGCCAGGACCTGTGGAAGGTACTTGGCGGGTATGTCCATGTCTTGAGCGATCAGACGCGATTTGCGACGCGTCCCACCCTGCCAGTGCTTGGTCATGTCGAGGACGGCACGCACCGCATAGTCGGCACGCTTGCCGAGGCTCATCTGCATCAGACGTCTCTTCGCCGAAGGATCCGGGATGCTACGACAACGGGTATCACCGTCCACGCCGCCGCCGCTCCGCCGAGCAGCAGCATCGAGACGCCTCGACCCAGGCGGTCGAACATGTACACCCCAAATGGCCCGAGCGCGGCGGGGTCCGTGACCATCGTCGCCAGCAGGCGGATCCCCTCCAGCGGGTTGAGGAGGATCGCCCACAGCAGCCCGACCGGACCCAACCGCACACCTGGGGCGACGGCGGCCAGCAGCAGGTCCATGCCGAGTGCGGCCGCGAACCAGACGGCGGCGGCCACCGCCGTGGCCTGGCTGCGTGTGGCCGACCACGACGAGATCATCACCCCGAGGGACACCCCCACCGCGGCCGAGGCCAGGCTGACGGCGGCTGCCATCGCCAACCCCGGGAGATCCGCCGTCGAGACGACCGGCGCCAGTACCACCGCCGCCAGGCCGAGTCCGATCCCCACCGCCGCCCACACGGTGGCGGTCAACCCCAGCGCCATCCCCCAGGGGATGGCAGAGCGTCGAATCGGCTGAGTCGACATGAGTGGCAGCGTCCCCTGTTCGCGGCTCCCGGCCACGGACCCGGCGCCGAGCAGGAGGCCGATGAGGGGTGGGAAGAGGACCCCCAGGGCGACGAGGCCGTCGACGACTGCGCCCGCCCCGCTCAGGCCGAGCTCTCGCAGGGACCGAAGTCCCACGAGACTGAGGGCGATGGCGCCCGCGCCGTACAGGACGGCTGCTCCGACCACCCAGCGGGTGCGGGCCGCTCCCCGCATCTCCCAACCGGCGATCACTCGAACGGCGAGGGTGCGGGAAGTCATCGCCCCGCCTCCCCAACGACCGTCAGGCGAGTCCCGCCGAACGGCTTGCTCCAGCGAGTCTCAGCCGCGGTGACCTTGCCGTCCGTGATGCGTACGACGCGACCAGCCGGCGCTCCGGCGTCGGTCGGGGTGGCGACCAGCACGATGGACCCGGCTGCGGCCATGTCGGTCAGCGTCGCCCACACCATCGACTGGCTGTCGTCGTCGAGGTTGGCGAACGGCTCGTCCAACAGCAGCAACGACGGTGTCCCGAGGAATGCAATGGCCAGGGCTACCCGTTGCCGCTGACCTCCGGAGAGGATTCCGACACGGCGATCACCATCCGGCAGGAAGCCGTCGGGCAACTGCACCGAGTCCGGATCGACGCTCCGCAGCCTGGCGAAGAAGGCGATGGTTTCGGCGACCGTCGCCCAGGGCGCCAACCCCACGGACTGGGGCAGGTAGCCGAGATCGCCCGGGACGATGGGCGCACCACGGTGGGTGACCGTGCCGGTGTGGGAGGCGAGTCCCGCCACGCAGCGGAAGAGCGTGCTCTTGCCACAGCCGTTCACTCCGGTCACGGCGGTGATCGAACCGGCCCGAACGGTGAAGTCGATCCCGTCGAGGACGACCCGGCCGTCGTAGGACTTGGAGAGGCCGGTGACGACGAGCCCGTCGGCGCTCATGCTGGAGCCTCCCTCCGCCACGCGCCGACCCCGGAGGCCCGGCGTGGCCGCAACGTGACGAACATGCCCAGTGCGACGATGACGGCGGCGGCTCCTGTCACCCCCACCACCACCCCGGCCGCCGTTTCGGGCGTTCGGATGGCGAGCGGCGGCGACATCGGCTCCATGAGCGGCAGCGGATCAGTGAGAACCGGGCGATACATCGCCCACTTCTCCTCGACGGCCCGGACCAAGCGCATGGCGGGACTGGAGGCGAGGGGCAGCAACATCGGGTTCCGCACCAAGAGCCGCTCCACCGAACTCCCCTCCCGGTGGGCGGTCATTCCCTTGCCCCGACCGTTGTCGTAGCCCTGGTAGGTGCTCCAGAAGTTGCCGTGACCGCGATCGTTCCAGGCCACTTCCCCGGTGCCGCCCCGACCCTGCTGCAGGACCTGGACCACGTTGTCGGCGAAGCTGTTCAGGTGGAAGACCGCCACCACTGACGGGTACAGCGTGACCCCGATCTGGTTCGATGCCACGGTGTTGGCGGTCAGGCGGGAGGGGTTCTCGGCTCCCGCCGGACCGTCGATGTGGATGCCGGTGCGGTTCCCGGCGATGACGTTCTGCACCGCCTCCACGTCCGCCACGTCCTTGAGCAGCATGCCGAACCCCGTCGAAGGTGAGGTGTTGTCGACGAAGGTGTTCCGCAAGACGAGGGCGGGTCCGCCGTACATGAGGACAGCCCCGGAGAGGTTCTCGGCGATGAAGTTCTCGGCGAGCGCCAGGTCGGCGGCGAACATCGAGTGGATGCCGTACCGGCTGGTCCGGATCTCGTTCGAGTCGATCAAGGCCCCGGACCCGAAAGACAGGTAGACGCCGTCGCGGGCATCCTCGATCAGGTTGCCTCGGACCAGCACGCCCTCGACCTCCCACAGCGAGATGCCGTCTCCGCGGCCACCGGCGGCGACACCGTCTGCGCCCCCCTCCACCGCGTGCGACTCACCACCCACGGCGGCATCCGACCGACCACGGATCACGTTCCCGACCAGATGGATGCGGTCGGCCCCGACCACCGTGATTCCCATGTACGACTCCTGGACCAGGACCCCCTCGACCCGCACGTCGTCGGCTTCGATGCGTATTCCTGCAGGACTGCCGGCGGGGCCGGGGCCACTGCCGGCCACGGTCACGCCAAGGATCACCGTGCCCGCCGCCTGCACGGTGATCACCGTTCCCGTGCCGCTTCCCTGGATCCGAGGGTTGTCGACTCCACGGATGGTCACCGGACGGTCGACGACCACGTCTCCTCGGTATGTCCCGGGACGCAGGATGAGGGTGCCACCGTCCGGTGTGGCATCCAGCATGGCCTGCAGGTCACCGGACTCCGCGGCGAGAGCAGGGAGCGAGAGCGACATCGCCATCGCCGCCGCGAGGACGGCTGCCGCCGGAACACCGCGCCGACGCCGGCGGCCGCCGAGGCCGGGGCCGAACGTCACGAGGGCGGCAGCCGCCAGCAGCGAGAACACCCCCAGCCCTGGAACCGACCAGGCCGTGAAGTTCCACACCGTGGTCGGTCCAACCGCCAGCGGCGTGAACCCGTCCATGCGGAAAGCGGCAGCGGGGTCGAGGTCGTGACCGAACTGGTAGAGCCGGATCTGGATCACCGCCAGGATGCCCAGCGGGAACGACCACAGGTAGAAGCACGCGAGGCGGCCGGCCAGGCGGTGGCGAGCGAGGGTGGCCACGGCCACGGCCAGGACGGCGAGACCGAGTCCGACGGGCCACAGCGCCATCTCCGGTAGGTCGTCGGGGCGGAACGGTCGCATCCCGACGTAGTGGTTGAGCGAGTCGATCTCGGTGAGGTCTCCTGTCACCTTCGTGCCATAGGCGACGAACTCGAGACCGTCCGGGTACTGGGGGGCAGTGAGGAAGGAGTGCCATAACGGCAGCACGGCAGCCGCACCCACGAGGGCGAGAGCCAAGATGCCGAGAACCCAGCGTCGGGTGGCCGGCACGGCGCCGACCGCTGCCGGATCGGGGCTCGAAGCCCGTTGCCCGCCCTCGCCGTGGGCTGCCGCCGTGATCGCCATGCCTACCGCGCTACCAGCAGGCCCATCATCCCCGCCTCGTGGTGACCGGGGATGGAGCAGTGGACGTGGTACTCGCCGGCCGGGACGGTGATGGTCTCGCTCACCGTCTCACCGGGGTTGGCGTGGACGACGACGCCGAGATCGTCGATCGTGATGTCGTGTTCCACCACCCCGTTGTTGATCAGGGTGAGGGTCACGGGTGTTCCGGCCTCGACCTCGATCGTCTCAGGGCTGTAGCTGAACTCGGTCGCCGACACCGTCACTTCCATGCTCGGGACGTCCGGTGCGGCGGCCTCCGTGGTGGTGGTGGCGGAACCGCTGTCGCCCCCACCACATCCCGCGAGGACCAGGGCTGTGAACAGTGCTGCGATCGTGCGTGTGCTCATTTCGTGAATCTCCTGGCGTCTGCCAACCGTCGTCGCCCTCGCCTCCGTCCTACCGCGCCACCAACACGCCCTCCATACCCGCCTCACGGTGGCCGGGGATGGAGCAGTGGACCTCGTACTCGCCGGCCGGGACGGTGATGGTCTCGCTCACCGTCTCACCGGGGTTGGCGTGGACGACGACGCCGAGATCATCGATGGTGATGTCGTGTTCCACCACCCCGTTGTTGACGAGGGTGAGACTCACCGTCATTCCGGCCCCGACCTCGATCGTCGCCGGGTCGTAACTGAACTCGGTGGCCGAAACCGTCACGACGTCCACCGGGGCGGCGTCGATCGTGGTGGTGGTGGCGGCTGCGTCACCGCCGTCGCCACCGCCGCAGCCCACGAGGACCAAGGCTGCGAACAGTGCTGCGATCGTGCGTGTGCTCATTTCGTGAATCTCCTGGGTGTCGTCGGGCCCGGGGGCACGTACATGGGACGTGCCCCCGGGAGGGGTTCAGGGTTCGATCAGGAGCCAGCCCTGCATCTCCAGGTGGAGGGCGGAGCAGAACTCGGTGCAGTAGAAGGCGAAGGAGCCGGAGCGGTCGGCGACGAACTCGATCGTCACCACCTCGCCCGGGTCGAGGCTCGCCTGGATGTTGTATCCGGGGATGGCGAACCCGTGGGTGGCGTCTCGGGCCGTCTCGATGTTGGTGATGTGCATCACCACCCGCTCGCCCTGCTTCGCCCTCACCACATCGGGCGTGAAGGTGCTGCGCCGCGCCGTCATGTACACGGTGAGGGTGTCCCCCTCCCGCACCTCCCGCTCGTCACCGGCGGCGATCGCCACCGGAGAGGCGGCCATGGTCAGCGGGTCGGTCCCCACCGGGTACACGGTCCATGGATCGGCCAGCCGGTCCACGGCCATCATCTGCACGTAGTGGGGCTCCCCGAAACCGATCGGCATGTCCTTGAGGATGCGCAACTCGGGTGAGTCGATGTCGACCAGTTGGAAGTTCTGAGGATGCAGGGTGCCGATCGCCGGGTGGCGATCGATCGACCACTTGTTGAGCGCCACCAAGTAGCGACCGTGCGGATCGACGGTGTCGCCGTGGGCGGTGACGAGGTGGCCGATGTTGTAGTGGACCGGGATCTTGTCGACGAGCTGGAAGGCGTCACCCTCCTCCACGCCGGCCTCGGGCCCCAGAGTCCACCGTGCCACCCCCGACTCGACGAAGAGACTGGTGTAGGCGTTGCCACGATTGTCGAACTGGGTGTGCAGCGGCCCTCCACCCACTTCGACCTGCGCCTCCATCACGGCCTCGAAGCGCAGCACCGGCACCCCGAAGGGATCGGTCCCTTCGAAGTCGCGGGCCTCGATCGCCGCCTTGATCCGATCGATCGAGTAGACGGTGGCGTTGGGATCGAGCTTGCCCGAGACGACGATGTAGTTGCCGTCGGGCGACACGTCGACGCCGTGCGGGTTGCGGGGTTCGGGGGCGAGGTGAAGGATCCCCTCGTCGATGGCGGTCTGCAGGCGGATCATCCTCACGCCCTCGACCATCTCGTACTTCCCGTCGGCCACGACCTGCTCGGCCAACTCCCAGTTGATGATGTGCATGTAGTCGAAGTCGAACTGGATCGCACCCGCCTCCAGTGGGGGATTGCCATCCCAGATCCCGCCGGTCGCCATCTCTGCGTTGTAGGAGTTGATGAACGCCCATCCGGCGCTCGCCAGCTTGCCCGAGTCGGCCAGATCCTGGTTGTAGGGCGGCAATTCGATCTGGAAGCTGCGCTCCAGGTCCATGCGACCTGTGGCCTGATCGACCGCCAGGAACCCGGAGACGCCCCGGTAGTGCTCGGCGTACTCCTCCAGCGGGGCGTAGCCGCTCTCGACGAAGATCGGGGACGGGGTCTTGGCGGAGATGTGCACGTACTCGGTGTCGGGGGTGGCGAAGACGCCACCGTGCGAGCTCTGCATGTTGGGGACGTCGAGGATCTGCTTGGTCTTGAAGTCGCGGAGGTCGACCATGGCGATACGGCCGTTGGCGCGATCGTTGATGTACAGGTAACGCCCGTCGTAGTCACCGCCGGATTCCGAGAGCGCCGGGTGGTGGGTATCTCCCCAGGTCAATGGAGCGCTCTGAGCAGGGTCCGTTCCGGCTTCCAGCAACTCCATGCTCCAGTCGGCGCCGAATCCGTAGCCGGACCAGGCGTCGGGGGCGAACACGGGGACCGTCTTGAGGAGTCGCATCGATGGCACCCCGATCACGTGGATCTGGCCACTGTGACCCCCGGACGCGAACATCAGGTACTCGTCGTGGGCTCCGGGGGCGACGTAGGTGGCGAGCGCCGCCTCCGCTTCTGCGCCGGTGAGACCGCGCTCGGCAGCGACGTCGGCCAGGTTCCCTCCCGCCGCCGTGCCGAAGCCGATTCGAGATCCGAGCACTCCGACGATCAACCCGAGCACGAGGGCTCCGATGATCAGAAGACCGCCACGGCGATTCATGTCCCAACCTCCTGTGATCATCGATCGGTCGACCCCGGCCGATCTATAAGTCCGACGCTTCACAATGTAGGTAGGGCCCCTCGCCGGGCCATAGGGCCGAAAGTCCCTAGACGTGCGGGAGCGCCGAGATCCGGGAGAGGCGGCGGCGCCGCCGTCGGCGCCCGATCGACCGATCAGTCGGCCGCCAGGGACGTGAAGAGGTTGGCCAGCACCAACTGCGGTCGGAGATTCGCCTGCAGGTCGAGCACGGCGTCGAGGGCCAGGTCGGCATTGCGTATCGCCCTCGCCGCCGACACCAAGGTCAGGTCGGTCACGTCGAGGTCGGTGTTCCGCACCGGGCCGCCGAACTGGAGCGAGGCGGCGTCGGCGTACCAGGACGCCAGTATCTCCAGGCCACTGGCGAGCAGTGCC
>DATHWB010000271.1:0-16074 GCA_035460965.1 Acidimicrobiia bacterium | reverse complement strand
GGCGAGGACGGGGCTCATCGCATGCACCAGGCGATGGTCGACACGCTCGACGAGATGACCGCGGCGATCCAGCAGCTGGCGATCGAGTGCGATTGGGCCAGATCCGGCGCGCTGTACCTGGCCCGCAACGGCGGGCAGGAGGCACGGCTCCGCGAGCAGGCGGGGAGCCAGCTGCGATGGCTCGGAGCGCAGGAGGCCTCCGAGCGGGTCGGGGCGGTGGGAGTGAGGGGCGCTCTCTTCGACCCCCATGTCGCCACCCTGCATCCTGGTCGTCTGGTCGAGGGTCTGGCCGAGGCGGTGGAGCGTTCCGGGACGGTGATCCACGAAGGCACACCGGCCCGATCCGTTTCCGCCGGCCAGGTCGTCACGGACCGAGGCACGGTCTTCGCCGACCACGTCGTCCTGGCGACGGAGGCATACACCACGAGACTCCCCGGCCATACCCGCGACCTCGTCCCGTTCTACTCGCTGATGGTGGCGACCGAGCCGCTGTCGGACGACCTCCTGGCCCGCCTGGGGATGGTGGACCGGCCCGCTTTCGCAGATGGTCGATACCGGGTGATCTACGGGCAACGAACCGCAGACGGGCGGATCGCGTTCGGGGGGCGAGCCGCCGCCTATCGCTTCGGTTCGAGGATCGATCGGACGGTGGAGCAGGATCCCGACGCCCACCGACTCGTACAACGGACGCTCCTGGAACTGTTCCCCTTCCTGGCGGACGTACAGATCACCCATCGCTGGGGCGGTGTCCTCGGGGTTCCCCGCAACTGGACTCCCTTCGTCGGCCCCGATCGCACCGGTGTCTATCGGGCGGGTGGGTACGTGGGCGAGGGGGTGGCGGCATCCAACCTCGCCGGCCGGTGCCTGGCCCACCTCATCGCGGGGACGGGTGACGAGCTGACCACGCTGCCGTGGGTGCGTCGCCCGTCCCGGCGCTGGCCGGTCGAGCCGATGCGGTGGCTGGGCATCACTGCCGGGACGTGGTTGTTCGATCTCGCCGACCGACGCGAAGTGCGAACGGATGCGCCGGCCCGCGAGGCGCAGCTCGTCTGGAAGTTCCTCCGGCGATGAGCGTCGACATCCGCCGACTCGCCGTCTCGGACCGTGAGGCCGCCGCCGAGATCGCCGTCTTGTCGTACCCGTTCCTCGATCCTTCGCTGCGGTTGTCGGAGGAGGACGTCGACGAGCACGTCGCGGTGTTCCCCGAGGGTGCGTTCGCCGCCGAACTCGACGGTCGGCTCGTCGGGGTCGCGGTCGGGTGGACCATGGACTTCGACCTCGACGATCCCATGCACCGCCTGCACGACGTGATGGAGCCGGACTGCCACGACCCGCACGGAGCCTGGTACTACGGACTCGACATCTCGGTCCACCCGGAGGCGCGGGGACTCGGGATCGGGCGCAGGTTGTACGACGCCAGGAAGGCGTTCATCCGTCGTACTCGGCGTCGGGGGATGCTGGCGGGGGGAATGATCCCCGGATACCGGGCGGTGCAGCACGAACTCAGCCCGGCCGAGTACGTCGCCCAGGTGGTGGCGGGGGAGAGGCGTGATCCGACGCTCTCCTTCCAACTGTCCAACGGTTTCGTCGTCCGGGGCCTCCTCCCCAACTACGTGGTCGGGACTGCCGGGCGGGGTGTGGCCACACTGCTGGTTTGGGAGGCGGAACAGCAGGTGGACGACACGCCGGGGCCGGACGCGAGCGTCTGATAGCGTCGGGGGATGGCGAAGATCCACGGTGGCCAGCTCGTCGCCCGGGCGCTGCGGGCACTCGGCACGGACGCCATCTTCACGCTGACGGGCGGCCACATTCTGGCGATCCTCGACGGCTGCGTGCAGGAGGGCATCCGCGTGGTCGACGTCCGCCACGAGCAGACCGCCACCCACGCAGCCGAGGCATACACGCGCCTCACCGGGCGGTTGGGTGTGGCGGCGGTCACCGCCGGTCCGGGCGTGACCGATGCCATCACCGGAGTGGCGACCGCCCACTCCGCCGGGACCCCCATGCTTCTCATCGGCGGACGCCACCTCCTTCGTCAGGAGTTGATGGGCGGCCTGCAGGAGATGGACCACCCGGCGCTGTTCGAGGGGATCACCAAGTGGGCGGGCACCGCCTGGGAGACCGCCCGGCTGGCGGACTACGTGATGACGGCCGCCCGGCACGCCTTCTCGGGACGTGGCGGACCCGTGTTCCTCGACATTCCGATGGACGTGCAGTTGGACGTGGTCGACGAGGACGCCGCGCCGATACCCGCCGTCCCCGCAGCCCGCCTGGGGGGACTCGACAACGACGAACTGGAGCGGGTGGTGGCCGCCCTGGCCGGGTCGCAGCGCCCGATGATCTTCGCCGGAGCAGGATCACCCGGTGGGTCCAACCGCCTGGCCGAACTCGCCGAGGCCCTGCGGGCACCGACGTTCACCAACGGCCGGGCGAGAGGCTCCCTACCTCACGGTCATCCGATGGCCGGGAATCACGCCAGGTCGGAGGCATTCGCCGGGGCAGACCTCGTGCTGGCGCTGGGGGTCGACTGGGACTTTCGCACGGGGTACGGCCGCAAGCTCGGAGACGGCTGCAGTGTCGTGCAGATCGACGCCGAGCCCACCCGGATCGGCTGGAACCGTCCCGTGACCATCGGTGCCGTGGCCGATCCCATGACGGCAGTGGACCAACTCGTCGATCGGGCGGCGGAGTTCGCCCGATCGGAGGACGGTGAGTTCACCCGCACCATCCTGGAACTGGAGGCGACCCGTCGCGAGGCGGCCGAACTGGAGGCCGCCGCCGAGGACGTCCCGGTGCTGCCCCAGCGCTTCGCACGGGATGTCGCCCACTTCTTCGGGCGTGACTCGATCGTGGCCGTCGACGGTGGCGACATCGTCTCGACGACGGCACGATGGCTGCAGGTGTCGACACCCGGCCACGTCCTGGACCCCGGGCCGTTCGGCAGCCTGGGGACCGGGCCGGGCTACGCCATCGCCGCCAAAGTGGTCTTCCCCGATGCGCGGGTGGGAATCGTCTTCGGGGACGGGGGATTCGGGTTCCACGGAATGGAATACGACACGATGGTGAGACTCGGTCTCCCGGTTCTCGGCGTGATCGGGAACGACGGCGTGTGGTCGAACATCAAGACGGTGCACCGGATGTTCTATCCGGAGCGCCTGGTGGCGACCGATCTCGGCGTTCGCCCGTACCACGCCATGGTGGAGGCGCTGGGCGGTCATGGGGAGTTCGTCACCGAGCCGGCCGAGCTCCTCCCTGCGCTGAAGCGGGCCGAGGCATCGGGCAAGCCCGCGCTGGTCAACGTCGCAATCGCCGAGACGATGCGCATGTCCTCCAACTACAGCCAGTGAACGGTCACAGCAGGAAGATCGCAGCCAATCCCACGACCGTGCAGTAGACGACGAACACCCCGAAGCCTCGGGACACCAGGATCCGAATGAGGGTGGCGATCGCCAGATATCCCGACACCGCCGCCACCACCAGTCCGACGAGCAGGGCGCCCACGTCGAGCGAGGCCCCCGCCACGTCGAACAACGACAGGAGTCCGCCTCCGGCGATGGCGGGGACGGCGAGCAGGAACGAGAAGCGTGCCGCTTCCGCTCGGTCGAAGCCGCGCAGCAAGCCGGCCGTGATGGTGGATCCGGACCGGGAGATGCCCGGGACCAGAGCGAGTGCCTGGGAGAGGCCGATCAGGACGGCGTCGATTGGCGTCCCGCCCTCGAGTCGCCGGTCGCCGCCGGCGCGGCGGTTGCCGATGGCCAGGATGACGGCGGTGGCGAGGAGGGCGCCACCAACCAGCCGCGGGCTGCTTTCGAAGTCGTCGAGCGCGTCGCGCAGCGGGAAGCCGATGAGGGCCGGGATGGTGCCGACCGCCACGAGCAGCATCAGCCTGCGGCTGCGCGGATCTCGGGGTCTGGTGACCACCCGCACGACGTCCTCTCGGTAGTAGACGAGGACCGCCAGCAGTGTTCCGAGGTGGAGCACGGCGGTGGTGGCGAGGTCGGTGTCGCCGATGTCGATGCCGGCCTTCGCCAGGAAAGCGGGCACGAGGGCGAGATGACCGGACGAGGAGATGGGAAGGAACTCGGTCAGACCCTGGACGAGCCCCCACACGACGGCGTCGAGCACGCCGCCACCCTACCCACCGAGCAGCACCACCACGGTGCGGTCGAGTACGGACGGTGCGACCCGGTCCGCCTGGTCGCCCGCTGGCCGATTGGCCGTCCGTCGGTCAGATGGTGCTTCTCGAGATCGTCGGTGTTCCAGCGTGCCCAGGTAGCCGGTTCCGGCGCGTCCGGAAGCGCTTGGACCCTCGTCGATCTGGCGAACCTGGAACGGCGCATCGACGCCGCACACCGAGGAAACAGTGACGGGCATCCTGGCTCGTCCGGGCATGCCTCAGTCGGACTCGGCCTCGAATGCGATCCCCAACTTCACCGAGTCGGTGTGGAGGGGGAGTGTCAGGCCGCCGTCGATGCCGAGTACCTGCCCGGTGATGTAGTCCGCGGCTGGCGAGGCGAGAAAGGCGATTGCCCGTGCCACGTCGTCCGGTCGACCGATCCGACCGAGTGGGGTGTAGCTGGCGATCCGGTCCCTGTTCCTCTGCGGCTGCGCCATCGTCCTGGCGGTCCCGATCACCCCGGGGGCGACGGCATTCACGCGGATTCCCTCACCCCCGAGCTCGTGTGCATAGACCCTCGTCAGCTGGGCTACCGCCGCTTTGGCGATCGAGTACGGCCCGAACCCGACGCCGGTGTAGAACCCCCGGACCGAGGCGAGGTTGACGATCGCTGCCGTTTCCGAACGGGCCAGTGCGTGACGTGATGCACGGATCATCGAGTGATAGGAGATCACGAGTTGGTCGAGGTCGGCGCCGAGGCTCTCAGGTGTGACGTCCGCCAGTTCCCCGCCACGTTCGTAGGCGAATGCGTTGTTGACGAGGACATCGAGCGATCCGTCGGTGTGCGCCAGGATCTGCCCGACCGTGGCTTCCGGGCTACCGGCAGCGAAGAGGTCGGACTCGACGAAGGTGGCGTGTTGACCGTCGGCGCGGATGGAGGCGCACAGTTCATCGCCCACCTCCACGGCGACGTCGGCGACGAAGACGTGAAGGCCGTCTTCGGCCAGCCGTTGGGCCGTGGCAGCCCCTATGCCATTGGCCCCTCCGGTGACTATCGCGATGCGTTCCTTCATGTGACGTCAGGTGCCAGTCCAGGCCTGCGGTGGTACACCAGGACGGCCGGCAACGTTCCGAGGTGGAGCACGCCGCCACCCTACCCACCGAGCAGCACCACCACGTTGCGGTCGAGTACGGACGGTGCGACCCGGTCCGCCTGGTCGCCGGGCAGGGCCACCAGCCCGGACCGTTCCCCGAAGTCACCGGCCCGCACCTCGGCCACGATCCCGTCGGCGGTACCGGCCCCGGTGACGAGTCTCACCGCCATGCCGGGTCGCGCCCCTAGCGGGACGTCCATCTCCAGCGCCCACCAGCCCGCAGGGATGTCTTCGCCGCCGGCGCCCGTGGTCACGCTCGCCAGCAGCGGCTCGCCGGGGTGAAGCGCCCTGGTGACGACGTGCGGCAGGGCAACCGGAGCCAGGAGCCCGCGGGGAACCTCGCGCCAGACGACGTCGGGTTCGTCGACCGTCTGCCCGATCGCCACGTACTCGAGGGTGAAAGGGTGACGGACGGTTCCGGAGGGGAGCAACTCGACGGCGATCCCGCCCACCACCACCGTAGCGGCCAGCAGCCAGCGGAGGTACGGGGGACGCGAGAGCCAGAACACGCCGGCGAACGTATCGTTCCCCGGCGCGTCGAGGAAGAGGCTCAGTCGGCGGCGCTGGCTGCCGCCTTGGGGGCGGTGTCCTTCTTCGGCGCCTTCGTGCCGGGGTCGGACTTGGAATCGGCCTTGGAGTCGGACTTGGCGGCGTCCTTCTGCGCCGGGTCCCTCGACCCGTTGGAATCCGACCCCGAGCGGGCCGCCGGGCGGCTGTCGGTGGCGTAGAACCCCGGACCCTTGAAGACGACACCGCTGGGGTGGAAGACCTTCTGGAGGTCTCCTCCGCACACGTCGTGGGTCTTCAGTGGGCGCGCCGAGAACGACTGCACCTTCTCGAAGCGCTCGCCGCAGTTCTTGCACAGGTATTCATAGGTGGGCATGGAGAACCATCTCGTCGGTGTTCGCGGGAATGCAACAGTGTAGAGGGCATGGACATTCCCACCGACGGGTCCGGCGACTTCAGGTCGATAAGGTGACCGGGGCGTGATCCCGCCTGGCCTCTGAGCCTCAGGAGGTGACCCCGTGGACGAACTGAACCTGGACCATCTCACCCCCTTGACGCCGTTGTCGTACCTGGAGCGCTCGGCGACGGTCTACGGAGATCGCCAGGCCGTGGTCGACGGCGACGTCCGCCTCACGTACCGCCAGCTCCACGAACGGACCAAGCGTCTGGCGGGAGGGCTGGCCGGACTGGGTGTCGAGCCGGGTGGGCGGGTTGCGTTTCTCTCACCCAACACGCACGCGCTGCTCGAGGCGCACTACGGCGTGCCCGCGGCAGGGGCGCTGTTGGTGGCGATGAACACCAGGCTCGCCCCGGCGGAGTTCGGCCACATCCTCGAGCACTCGGGCGCAGACGTGCTGGTCTTCGACCAGTCCCTCGCCGGCGAGGCGCACCGCGCCGCAGAGATCGCCGGGACGGGCGTACGCCTCATCGAGTCGGGGGGCCCCGGATCCGAGTACGAACGGTTGCTCGATCAGGCCGATTCCCTGTGGCTCATGCCCGACTCGGAGACGTCGGCGCTCTCGATCAACTACACGAGCGGGACCACGGGACTGCCCAAGGGCGTGGTCTACCACCACCGCGGGGCGTTCCTGCAGGCTTTGGCGATGGCCTACCACGCCCGCCTGGGCCTCGACTCGGTGTACCTCTGGACGCTGCCGATGTTCCACACCAACGGCTGGTGCTTCCCGTGGGCGGTGACCGCAGCCGGAGCCAGGCACCGGTGCCTCCATCGGGTCGATCCGGGCGAGATCTGGCGTGCCATCCGGACTGAGGGCGTGACTCACCTGTGCGCCGCGCCAACGGTGCTCATCATGCTCGCCGATCATCCGGACGCCGCCGGTGGTGCGCCGCGGCCGATCTCGGTCATGACCGGCGGTGCCCCGCCCACTCCGGCACTGCTGGAACGATTGGCCTCACTCGGTATCGACGTCGTCCATCTCTACGGGCTGACCGAGACGTTCGGTCCCGCCGCCATCTGCGACTGGCGCCCCGAGTGGTCGGAGTTGCCGGTGGCCGAACAGGCGCGCATCAAGGCGCGGCAGGGGGTCGGCAACGTGATTTCGGGTGAGGTGAGGGTGGTGGACCTCGAGGGAACCGACGTACCTCACGATGGCGAGACGATCGGCGAGATCGCGATCAGCGGCAACAACGTGATGGCCGGCTACTACCGCGATCCGGACGCCACCGCCGCCGCCATCCCCGATGGCTGGTTCCGCACCGGCGACCTGGCCGTGAAGCACCCGGACGGATACGTGGAGATCCGGGACCGCAAGAAGGACATCATCATCTCCGGCGGCGAGAACATCTCGTCGGTCGAGATCGAGCGGGTGCTGGCGGCGCACCCCGCCGTCTACGAGGCGGCGGTGATCGGTGAGCCGGATCCCAAGTGGGGTGAGGTGCCCGTGGCGGTGGTCGAGGTGAAGCAGGGCGCCCACGTCTCCGAGGAGGACCTGATCGAGTTCGTTCGCGGCAAGCTCGCCCGATTCAAGGCGCCGCGGCGGGTCGAGTTCGGGGCGTTGCCCCGCACGTCGACGGGCAAGATCCAGAAGCACATGCTGCGACGCCGGTCGGGCGACTGACGACCTGCCGCTCCTACACTTTCCCCGATGCCTGTCTGGCTCGCCCTGGTGGGCGCCTACGTGATCGGTTCCCTCGACTTCGCAGTGGTGGTGGCGAGGAGCCGCGGGGTCGACATCCGGTCGGTCGGCTCCGGCAACCCGGGGATGTCGAACGTGCTCCGCACGCTCGGTCGCGGCCCGGCGGCCATGGTGCTCGTGGGCGACATGATGAAGGGTGTCATCGCCGCCGCCCTCGGATACGTCGCCGCCAACGCCGGCTCGTCATCGGGCCTCACCCCCCTGGCGGACGAACCGCTGGCCTATGCCGCCGGCCTGCTGGCGGTGACCGGCCACGTGTTCCCCGTGTTCCACCGTTTCCGGGGAGGCAAGGGAGTCGCCACCGGCGGCGGAGTGCTGCTCTTCACGATCCCCTGGGCGGCACTCAGCCTGGCGGTGGCGTGGTTCGTCGTGGCTCGGCTCCTCAAGGTGGCGTCGGTCGCCTCCCTCGTGGCGGTGGCCGGCACGCTTCCCCTGGCGTACGCGTTCGGCGCCCGCGGCTGGTCGCTGGTGTGGCTCGGAGTGATCATCGCCTTGATCCTCTGGCGACATCTGCCGAATATCAGGCGCATGATCTCCGGTTCGGAAGAGAAGGTTCCAACGTGAAAGTCGACGTCGCAGTCATCCCCGCCGCCGGGCGCGGTACCCGAATGCGTCCCGCCACCCGGGTCGTTCCCAAGGCCCTGCTCACGGTGGTGGATCGCCCGGCGATCCAGTACGCCGTGGAGGAGGCGGCCAGGGCAGGGGCAACCGAGGCGATCCTGGTGGTGGACCTCGACGTGGGCCACCTGATCCATCAGCACTTCGTGTCCGAGGGCCGCCTGCCTGGCCTCGAGGACATCCGGGTGCGTCCGGTCGTGCAGGAGGAGCCCCTCGGACTCGGACACGCCGTGTTCGAGGCCCAGGAGATGGTCGCCGGCCGGCCGTTCTTCTGCATCCTGGCCGACGACATCGTCCCTCCAGGCAAGGACATTCTTCCCAAGCTGGCAGCAGCCGCCGGGGACTCCTACGACTCGGTGATGTATCTGCGGCCGGTCCCACCGGAGGTCATCCCGACCAAGGGCATCGCCATCCCCTCGTCGGAGGTGGTCGACAACGTGCTCTCGCTGTCGGGATCGGTGGAGAAACCGTCGCTGGAGGACGCCCCCTCGGATCTGGCTCTCATCGGCCGTTACCTCTTCACGTCGGAGATCTTCTCGATCCTGGCGACGCTCGAGCCCGGCCACGGCGGGGAGATCCAGCTCACCGACGCCATCGACGAACTCGGTCGCCGCGGCCGTCTGAAGGGGTACATCGACGAGGTCGATCTCCTCGACATCGGCAATCCGGTCGGGCTGCTGCACGCCTCGATGGTTCTGGGTCTCGATCGTTTCGGGTCGGACTTCGAGAAGCGAATCCGCGCGTTGCTGGAATGAGGCCCCTTCCCCAGGCGCAGCGCGAGGTCCTCGCTGGGGTGTCGGTGCTCGAGTCGGTCACCGTCGGGCTCGATCGTGCCCGCGGGGCGGTCCTGGCGGAGGACGTGACGGCCGGGAACGACGTACCGCCTTTCGCCAACTCGGCGATGGACGGTTTCGCCGTGATCGGAGCCGATGTGGCCACTGCCCCGGTGGACCTTCGGATCGTGGAGGACGTGGCGGCCGGCCACGTCGCCACTGCCGCGGTCCGCCCTGGCACGGCCATCCGCATCATGACGGGCGCGCCGCTGCCGGAGGGAGCCGACACCGTCGTGCGAGTGGAGGACACGCGGGCCGTCGACTCCGTGGTGACGATCCTCGTTCCGACCGACGTCGGGACGGCGGTGCGGCCGGCAGGCGGTGATCTGCGCTCAGGTGCCCTCGTGTTCGGAGCGGGCACCGAGCTCACTCCTCTCCACCTCGGGGTCCTGGCCACGGTCGGGGTGGCCGCTCCGCGCGTGGTCCGCCGCCCCGTCGTCGGGTTGATGTCCACCGGCGACGAGGTCGTCCCCCCCGACACGGAGGCGCTCGAGCCGGGGAAGATCCGGGACGCCAACCGTCCGCTCCTCCGCGGCCTCCTGGCCGACGTGGGACTCGAGGTCCGGGACTACGGAATCATCGGCGACGACCCCGACCTCCTGCGGTCCAGCCTGTACGGTGCAGCTTCCGAGTGCGACGCCATCGTGACCTCGGGCGGGGTGTCGATGGGGGACTACGACCTCGTCAAGCAGGTGCTGACCGAACTGGGCACCGTCGAACTGTGGAAGGTGGCGATGCAGCCGGCCAAGCCGTTCGCGTTCGGGTCGATCGACGGGCGACCGCTGTTCGGTTTGCCCGGCAACCCGGTGTCGGTCGTGGTGGCGTTCGAGAACTTCGTCCGACCGGCATTGCTGAAGATGCAGGGTTCGGAGAAGGTGTTCCGCCCGCTCACCCAAGGGGTCTGGGGCGAAGACGTGCAGACCGACCCCGCCAAGACGGTCTTTCTGAGGGTGGCACGGCGAGCGGGGTCCGTGTTCCTCACCGGCGGACAGGAGTCCAACGTGCTGTCCGCCACCGCCGCTGCGGAGGCACTGGCGGTGGTGGAAGCCGGGGTGGGCGCGATGCGGGCCGGCGACGTGGTTCCACTGCTGGAGATCCGGCTGCCTGCCGCCCGGACCCAGAAGGAGGTGCTCGGATGACGCAGTTTCCGCATCTGTCCGACGACGGTGACGTCCACATGGTCGACGTCACCGGGAAGGACGAGACGGCCCGGATGGCGCGGGCGGAGTGCCACGTGGCGATGGCACCCGCCACCGCCGAGGCGTTGTTCGGAGGCGACCTTCCCAAAGGTGACGCTCTGGCCTCGGTTCGGCTGGCGGGGATCATGGGGGCGAAGCGCACGCCGGATCTCATCCCGTTGTGTCATCCCCTGCAGTTGTCGGGGGTGGACGTGGTCGTCGAGAGGACGGGCGGAGGCGCCCGCATCGAGGCAACGGTGCGCACCACCGGACGGACGGGAGTCGAGATGGAGGCAATGACCGCCGTGTCGGTCGCCGCCCTGGCGCTCTACGACATGGTGAAGGGTGTCGAACGCGGGGTGGAGCTCGGTCCGATCCGCCTGCTGGAGAAGTCCGGAGGCCGCTCGGGCAGGTGGACGGTATGACGACTGGGATGGGCCGCGAGGTCCGGGACGGCTAGAGTTCGCGCACTGCCCGGCGGAGGGGCACCACATGTTCACAGCACCATTTCTCATCGCAGCGCTGGTCCTCGCCACCATCTGGGGTATCTACCTGTTCCCCTCGATCACCGGTGGTCGCAAGGAGGCGCCGCTCAACTCGACCGAAGACTTCGACCGTTGGACCCACCTGATGGCCGACGTGCAGCGGCGCGCCATGACACCGTCCCGGGTCACGGCCCGCGACATCGTCCGTAGCCGGCGGCGGCGCACGCTCGCCGTCCTGGTGGTGTTTGCGGTCGGCTCGTTGGCGGCTGCCTACGCGACCAAGTCGATCGCCTGGCTGCTGGGCCACCTGACCGTCGACGCGGTCATCGCCTGGTACATCGGCATGTTGATGCAGGTCCGCCAGCGTCAGGAGGCGCGGGCCGCCCGTGTCCACGTCCAGATGCGTCCGACCGACGCCGATGAGCCGCAGGTGCGCATCGTCGCCGGCCAGTGACCGGGCCCTCCCCGGCCGAACTCGAACGGATCGCGGCCACCGTCCGTCCTGTGCTGGACGACCGCTTCGCCGCCCGGGAACGGGGCATCACCGGTAGTCGGCGCGTGATTCGGGCGAGCGCCAACGCCATTCGCTCTCTCCACCGTGGCGAAGTCGACGAGGCGCTCGCCCTCCTGGCCGAGGCGGGCGACCTCCTCGCCGCCATCACCGACGGCCTCTCCGAGCACCAGGACATCCTCCATGCCGGGTTCGTGACCGACGCAGGCAAGGAGTACGCCGAGGCGCGGATCACGGCATCGATCTTCGCCGTGGAGCCGCTCCCCACGCCGGAGGATCTGGGTGTCGATGCGGTCCCGTTCCTCCACGGTCTGGGCGAAGCGGTCGGCGAGTGTCGCCGGCGGATGCTGGACCGACTTCGTGCCGACGACCTGGAAGAGGCCGAGCGCCTGTTGCAGGCGATGGACGCCATCGTCGACCTCCTGGCGACCATGGACTACCCCGACGGGATGACGTCCGGTCTCCGCCGCACCACCGACGTCGGCCGCTCACTCGTCGAACGATCGCGCGCCGACCTCACCTCGACCGTGGTGCAGAACCGGTTGCGTCGGGATCTGGAGCAGCGCCGCCCGGGTTGATCCGATCGATGCGCTGCTAGCCTTCCCCGGCCTCGGGGGTGTAGCTCAGCCCGGCAGAGCACCTCGTTCGCAACGAGGGGGTCACGGGTTCAAATCCCGTCACCTCCACCGACCGGCAATCCAACGCAACCTCGAAGGCTCGTTAGCCTGAGATCTCCGTGAACTCACGCATCCTCGCCTTCGCGTTCGTCCTGCTGCTCGTGCTCGTGTCGGCCTGTTCGCCTGCCGCCGACACCGTGACGACCACGACAGCCCCCGGCGCACCCTCCAGCACCGAGACGACCACCACCACGGCGCCGACTACGACGGCCCCGCCCACGACCACCCTGCCCGCCGGCACGGAGAGCCTTCCGGAGGAGATGCGGCGGGAGATCGCAGAGCTCGTGGCGATCACCGAGGAATTGCGGGGGCTCACCTTCCTCCAGCCTCCGACGATCACGGTAGTGACCGACGAAGAACTCGAGGCGAGGGTGCGCGAGTCGATCGAGTCGGACATCGAGGATCTGCCGGCCGACGAGGCGCTGCTCCGTTTGCTCGGGCTCATCGGGCCGGATCTCGATCTCCTCCAGCTCTATCTCGACCTCTACGGTGAGCAGGTGGCCGGGTTCTACGACGGGGAAGTCGGCGAGCTCGTGGTTCCCGCCGGCGACTCCCTGGGAGCGATGCAGAAGGCGACCCTCGTGCACGAACTGACGCATGCTCTCACCGATCAGCGGTTCGGGTTCAACGACGTCTACGAGCGGCTGATCGACGATCAGCGGTTCGACGAGGCCGTGGCGTTCCTGGCCGTGATCGAGGGCGACGCCACTCTCACGGAGATCCTGTACATCCAACGGCTGGACGTATCCGAGCAGCAGGAGCTGCTCGTGGAGATGTTCTCGGCGGAGTCCGACGTGTTCGACGCCGCTCCGGCGTTCCTGCAGAACTCGCTCATCTTCCCCTACCAGTACGGGCTCGCTTTCGTGCAGAGGGCCTTCGAGATCGGTGGGTTCGACGAGGTGAATCGTCTCTACGTCGAACCCCCGCGTTCGTCCGAGCAGATCTACGACCCTCGCGCCTACCAGCGGGACGAGCCCGTGCCGGTGACCGTCGCCGAACCGGCCCTCACCGGTTACGAGCTGATCTACGACTCGGTCTGGGGTCAGCTCGGCTTCGCCCTCATGTTCGACCAGGTGTTGGGGGACGACGGCCCCGCCTCCGGCTGGGGCGGGGATGCGTATCTCCAGTGGTTCGACGGATCCAACGCCCTCCTGTTCGTGGAGTACGTGGGCGACACGCCCGCCGATGCCGACGAGTTGGGGGGCGCCCTGGTCCGCTACGTCGAGGCAGCGATGGCGGTCGGCGTCTCGGAGCCGGTGGGCGGCGGCTTGGCGTTCGAGGGGGACGACTACGCGTTCGTGCGGATCGACGGCGACCGGGTGTGGTTCGTGGCCGCGTCCGACCCTGCCGCCGGACGGGCGGTCGTTTCCGCGCTGCCCTGATCTTCCCGGGACCTTCGCCGTTCGGTACGTTCGCCCGATGCTGTGCATCGCCGCCGGTTCCGTCGTCTACCACCGGGTGGCGGTGCCACGCGGCTTCGGCGAGCGTCTGCGGGGGATGCGTCGTCACCGCGGAGCGATGCTCTTCAGCTCTTCGTCGGTGCATGGGATCGGCATGGATCGTCCCCTCGATGTCGTGGCGATCGCCTCCGACTGGTCGGTGCTGGCGGTGAACCGACTTCGGCCTGGCACCGTGCTGCGGGTGAAGGGAGCCAGACGTCTTTTGGAGATCGAGGTCCACCTGCCGCGTCCCGCAGTCGGGGCCGCGGTGTCCACCTACGATCCATGCGATGGCGGGACGACTCGTGATCTGTGCCACGCCCATCGGGAACCTGGGCGACGTCAGCGAGAGACTCGCCGAGACGCTCCGTTCGGCTGACGTGGTCTTCTGCGAGGACACCCGCCGGACCGGTGTGCTCCTGAACCGCGTCGGTGCCTCCCCTGAGATGCGCAGCTTCTTCGTCGGGAACGAAGGGGTGCGGGCCGGAGAGGTGGCGGACAGAGTCGCAGCCGGTGAGACAGTGGTGCTGGTGTCCGATGCGGGAACCCCCGGCCTCGCCGACCCGGGGGTGCTGGCCGTGAGAGCCGCCAGGGAAGCCGGAGGAGTCGTGAGTGTCGTACCGGGGCCCAGTGCGGTGACGGCGGCGGTGGCTGTCTCCGGATTCGGAGGCGACCGCTTCGCGTTCGAGGGTTTCCTGCCCCGTCGCGGAGGGGATCGGCAGCGCCGCCTGGCGGCGATGGCCGCCGAAGACCGCCCGGTCGTCTGGTTCAGCTCACCCCGCCGTGTCGTCGTCGACTTCGAGGACCTCGCCGTTCACGCCGGGGACGACCGGGAGGTGTGTGTGGCGCGCGAGCTGACCAAACAGTTCGAGGAGATTTGGTGGGGGTCCCTCCGCAGTGCCGTCGTGAAGTGGACCGAGTCGGAGCCCCGCGGTGAGTTCACCCTGGTGCTGGCGCAGGGCGCGCCGCCGACGGTCTCGATCGAGGCCGCTACCGACGAGGCCAGGCGGATGGTGGCGCAGGGGTCGTCGAGATCGGAGGCCGCTCGCGCCGTGGCCAAGGACACCGGCCTCCCGCGGCGGACGATCTACGACCGGATCTGACAGCCCCTCAGGTCAATTGCGAGCGGCAGCTGGCGCAGATCCCGCGGCCCTTGAACACCCCGACGTGTTCGGTGGCGCCGCAGAAGATGCACGTGTCCTCCAGCTTGCGCAGCACGATGTTCGGACCCTCGATGGAGATGGCGAGTTGGTCGCCCTCCCTGATGTTGAACAGGCGGCGAGTCTCGGCAGGTATGACGATCCTCCCGAGGTCGTCGATCTTGCGGGCGATACCAGCGTCCAACGTCAACCTCCTGGCACTTCGACACTACCGAGGAGGCGGGTGGTGGGTCGTGGCGGAGCGGAAGTTTCCGTCCCGGGTGCTTGCATGATCCGGCCATGACCTGGGTCGACACACACTGTCATCTCCAACTCGACGGCCGTTCCCCCGGCACGCTGCTGGAGCGCGCCGACCACGTGGGGTGGCTGGTCGTCCCGGGCGTCGACGCCGACTCTTCGGTCGCCGCTCGCGAGCTGGCGCGATCACACCCGGACCGACTGCGCTGGTCGGCCGGCCTCCATCCGCACGATGCCGAACACTGGGCGGTCCAGTCGCGGCAGATCATGGAGCTGGCCGAGGCGGCGGATGCGGTGGGGGAAACCGGATTGGACTACTACCGGAACCTCTCACCGAGAGACCGGCAGCGGGAGGCGTTCGCAGCGCAGATCGAGCTCGCTCACCGGCTCGGGAAACCTCTGATCGTGCACTGCCGGGACGCGTTCGCGGACGTCCACGCCATGCTCGCCGATGCCGGTCTGGGGAGTGCCGCCGTTCTCCACTGCTGGACCGGCGGTCCGAGGTGGACTCGGCGGTTTCGTGACCTGGGTGTGACGTTCTCGTTCGCCGGGCCGGTGGCATTCGAGACGGGAGAGACGGTGCGTCTCGGGGCGGCCGAGGTCCCTCCCGAATCGGCGCTGGTGGAGACCGACACCCCTTATCTGGCTCCCCCACCCCACCGATCCGAACCGAACGAGCCGGGGTGGGTGTCGCTGGTCGGGGCGGCGCTGGCCGCGGTTTGGGGCAAGGATCCGCTCGAGGTCGCAGCGCTCACCTCCGCCCGGGCGGCGGCACTCTTCGGAGATCCGAGGTGAGCGCCCAGGCGCGTTCCGACGTCCGGGCATTGCTCGAACGTCACGGGATCCGTCCGGCGAAGTCGTGGGGCCAACACTTCCTGGTCGATCCGAACATCACCCGCAAGATCGTCGCCGTGGCGGGAATCGGACCGGGTGACGGAGTGGTGGAGATCGGGGCTGGTACCGGCACGTTGACCCTGGCGCTGGCCGGGGCGGGCGCCGACA
>DATHWB010000270.1:0-2265 GCA_035460965.1 Acidimicrobiia bacterium | reverse complement strand
GTTCACGGTGCCGGCCTCCGCCGTCTGAGGCCGAACGCGGTCCCATCATGGGGCGCGACCTGATGCACGCTGCACTCTCCCGGGCGGAACGGATCGTTGCCCGCTCATCCTAGAAGCACGCGTCCCGCCGTCACAGACAATCGATTGAGCGGATCCGCAGGCCGGTCCCCCTGAGGGCACACCGTGCGGCTCGGCCACCGGGAGGCCCGTCGCAGCGCACTGGTACCATCGGCGCCGGTTCCCTCTCCCCGGACCGTGACCCCGTGACAGACTCCACCGCCCGCAAGATCCTCGTCGCCGTCGCCTGGCCGTACGCAAGCGGCTCGCGTCACCTGGGGCACATCGCCGGCGTCTACCTCCCCGCCGACATCTTCGCCAGGTTCCACAGGGCGATCGGCAACGACGTCTTGATGGTGTCCGGCTCGGACGTTCACGGCACCCCGATCACGGTGCGGGCCGACCAGGAGGATGTCGACCCGCAGATCGTCGTTGACCGCTACCACGCCGAGTTCCTCGGCTACTGGGAACAGCTCGGCATCTCGTGGGACCTGTACACCTCGACCGGGACCGAGAACCATCGCGAGGTCACCTGGGACGTCTTCCGTCGTCTGCGGGACCACGGCTTCATCACCAAGGGCAGGTCCCAGCAGTTCTACGACCCCGAGGCGAGTCGCTTCCTCCCCGATCGTTACGTCGAGGGTACCTGCCCACACTGCGGGTACGCCCAGGCGCGCGGGGACCAATGCGACAATTGCGGCCGCCAGCTCGATCCAGACGATCTGATCGACCCGCACAGCCGGCTCAGCGGAGTGACGCCGGTCATGAGGGACACCGAGCACTACTTCATCCGCCTGTCGGCGCTCCAGGACGACCTCCTCGAGTGGTTGAAGTCCCGCAACGGATGGCGCCGCCACGTCCAGAACATGGCGATCGGGTTCACCGAGGAAGGGCTGCACGACCGAGCCATCAGCCGCGACCTCACCTGGGGCATCCCGCTGCCGCCCGAGTCGGACGACATCGGCGAGGGAAAGCGCATCTACGTCTGGTTCGAGGCGGTCATCGGCTACCTCTCTGCCTCGAAGGAGTGGGCCCGGACGTCCGGCGACCCGGAGGCGTGGCGCGCCTGGTGGGAGGACCCGGAAGCCGAGTCGTACTACTTCATCGGCAAGGACAACATCGTCTTCCACACGGTCATCTGGCCGGCGCAGCTCATCGGGTACCGAGGCCTCAACCTGCCAACCGACGTGCCCGCCAACCAGTACGTGACTTTCGGCGGCGAGAAGGGCTCATCGAGCCGGGGCGTGGGGAGGGCGGTGAGCTGGTATGCCGACCGGGTCGAGCCCGATGCACTCCGTTACGCCCTTGCTTCCGTGCTTCCGGAGCAGAACGACACCGAGCTGTCCGACGGAGAGATCGTTCGCAGGGTCAACGATGAGTTGGTGGCGACATGGGGGAACCTCGTGCACCGGGTGCTGTCGATGACCCACCGCTACCTCGACGGCACCATCCCGAAGCCTGGTGACCGGGATGCGGTCGACGATGCGGTGCTCGCCGAGGTCGATCGGACCCTCGACGAGATGCGCGACCTGATGCTGGCGGTTCGTCTGCGGGGCGGGCTGCAGCGAGCCATGACCGGGGCGCAGGCCGTCAACGTCTACCTCAACGAGCGCCGCCCATGGCAGACGGCGACGACCGATCCGGAAGCGACCGCAACGACGCTCGCCACTGCCCTCGACGCGATCGGCGGGCTCGCCGTGGCCTTCCAGCCGTACCTGCCGTTCACCTCGGGCAAGCTCCTCGACCACCTCGGGGTGGTCGCCGACGGCTGGGCGCGTCCCGCGCTGGAACCGGGGACCCGGCTCGACCCTCCGCAGCCGATGTTCACGAAGATGGATCCACTCGACGAGGGCGACTGAGTCGTGGCCTGGGTGGACACCCACTGCCACCTCTACATGTCGGACGAGGCCGCCGACACCCTCCTCGACCGGGCGACGAGCGCCGGTGTCGAGTGGGTGGTGTGTCCGGGCGTAGACCTGGAGTCGTCGCTCGAGGCGCGCCGGATCGCCGCGGAGCACCCCACCCGGGTGACGTGGTCTGCGGGCGTCCACCCTCACGAAGCCTCGTCGTGGCCGGAGACGGAGGGGCGGATACGCAACCTCGCAAACTCTGCTGCCGCGGTCGGCGAGTGCGGTCTGGACTACTACCGCAACCTGTCGCCACCAGAGGCGCAACGCGGCGCGTTCGCCGGCCAGCTCGGCATCGCCG
>DATHWB010000269.1:0-7854 GCA_035460965.1 Acidimicrobiia bacterium | reverse complement strand
GTCGCAGCACGAACTCGCGCTGGGAACGGTCGATGTTCTCGGCAGCCTGGTCCCGCACCTTGCGTCGCAACTCGAGGGACCCCAACACCTCGCGCATCCAGTCGAGCAGCAAGCCCAGACGCTGACGGATGTCGAGCGTCTCCAGCAGCTCCACCTTCTGAGCGAGCGTCAGGTCCGGCGAGTACACCGCCAGGTCGGCCAGCTGGCTCGGGTTCTCCATCCCGAGGATGCGTTCCGCCACGGCCCCGATGCCACGATGTTCGAGCACCTCGGTGACGATGGCCCGATACTCGGCCACGAGCGGGTCGAGCTCCTCGTCCACGATGTCGACCTCGGGGTAAGCCTCGGCCTCGACCCACAGTGCTCCCGTGTCGTCGGTCGAGCCGGCGCCCACCCGGGCGCGAGCCATCCCGGAGACGACCACGTTGCCGTCGTCGTCGGCATCCTGGATCTCGGCGAGCGTGCCGACCGAGGCGTAGCGGCCGTCGATGCGCGGTACGAGCAGCAGGCGGCCGTCGGCACGGGAGGCGGCGGCCAGCGCGGTGCGCCCCTCGGCCGTCTCGATGCGCAGGGTCACGGTCATGTGGGGGAACACGACCCCGTTGCGGAGGGGAAGCACGGGTAGGGACAGCTGGGTGGTGTGGGGCATCAGATCTCCTCGAGAAGTCCTCACGGCAACAACCTGGCTACCGAATAATTCCACGATTTCGGAAATATGACAGTGCCCGACTCAGGTTGTACCGTTCACACGTACTCAAGATCGTGCACCACGCAGCCTCAAGCAAGGAGCCCACCAGATGCCCCGTGCCGTCGGAATCGACCTCGGAACCACCAACTCCGTCATCGCCGTCCTCGAAGGCGGCGATCCAACCATCGTCGCCAACGCCGAAGGCGGTCGCACCACACCGTCGGTCGTGGCATTCAAGGATGGCGACGTCCTCGTCGGCGACGTCGCCAAGCGCCAGGCGATCACCAACCCCGACAACACGATCCGCTCGGTCAAGCGTCACATGGGGACCGACTGGAAGCAGACCATCGGGGGCAAGGACTACACCGCCCAGGAGATCTCCGCGCGCATCCTCATGAAGCTCAAGCGCGACGCAGAGTCGTTCCTGGGCGACACGGTCACCGACGCCGTCATCACGGTGCCCGCCTACTTCAACGACGCGCAGCGGCAGGCCACCCAGGAGGCCGGCCAGATCGCCGGACTCAACGTGCTCCGCATCATCAACGAGCCGACCGCCGCCGCCCTCGCCTACGGACTCGAGAAGGAGGAGGACCAGACGATCCTCGTGTTCGACCTCGGTGGAGGCACCTTCGACGTGTCCGTCCTCGACATCGGTGACGGCGTGTTCGAGGTCAGGGCCACCGCCGGCGACACCAAGCTCGGTGGCGACGACTGGGACGACGCAGTGATGAACTGGCTCGTCACCGGCTTCAAGAACGACCACGGTGTCGACCTCTCGAAGGACCGAATGGCCAGCCAGCGCCTCAAGGAGGCCGCCGAGAAGGCGAAGATCGAGCTGTCCTCCGTGTCGGAGACGGAGATCAACCTCCCGTTCATCACCGCCACCGCCGAGGGCCCGCTCCACCTCCAGATGAAGCTGACGCGCTCGGAGTTCCAGAAGATCACCGAGGATCTGCTCGAACGCGTCAAGGGGCCGTTCCACCAGGCGGTGAAGGACGCAGGGGTCAAGGTCTCCGACATCGACCATCTGGTCCTGGTCGGCGGTTCCACCCGCATGCCGGCCGTCCTGGAACTCGCCAAGGAGCTGACGGGCAAGGAGCCGCACCGCGGAGTCAATCCGGACGAGGTGGTCGCCGCCGGTGCCGCCCTCCAGGCCGGCGTCCTCAAGGGGGACGTCAAGGACATCCTCCTTCTCGACGTCACGCCCCTCACCCTTGGCATCGAGACCAAGGGCGGGGTCCTCACGAAGATGATCGAACGCAACACGACCATCCCCACGCGCCGGTCCGAGACGTTCACGACCGCCGAGCACAACCAGCCGGAGGTGGAGATCCACGTCCTGCAGGGTGAACGGGCGATGGCAGCCGACAACAAGAGCCTCGGCAAGTTCCGGCTGACCGGGATCCCGCCTGCGCCGATGGGTGTACCCCAGATCGAGGTCACCTTCGACATCGACGCCAACGGCATCGTCAACGTCACCGCCAAGGACAAGGCCACCGGCAAGGAACAGGCCATGACGATCACCGGTGGCACGTCTCTCGCCAACGACGAGATCGACCGGATGATCAAGGACGCCGAGGCCTACGCCGAGGAGGACCGCAAGAAGCGGGAGGCCGTCGAGTTGCGCAACCGGGCCGAACAGCTCGCCAACCAGACCGAGAAGCTCGTCGCCGAACAGGGAGAGCAGATGACGGAGGACGAGAAGTCTTCGGTCGAGTCCGCCCTGACGGAACTCAAGACGGCGCTGGAAGCCGACGGGACGTCCAACGACGACATCCAATCGAAGATGGACGCCCTGATCACCGCCAGCCAGGCGATGGCGCAGCGGCTCTACTCGCAGGCAGCCGAACAGGCGCCTGGGGACACCGAGGCCCCCAACGACGACGACGACGTCGTCGAGGCCGAGATCATCGACGAAGACGACGACCGGTCCTGATGCAGGAAGAAGACCGCACGACCGACGCCAGAGCGGCGGACGAGACGACGGGCGTGGAGGGCGGCGGGCACGCCGCTCCTCCCGTCCTGTCGCCGGAAACGCTCCGAATGGACCTGCCGGACGACCCGGATGAGGCCATTCAGATGCTGCTGACCGACCTCCACGACGCCCGGGCGGAAGCGGACAAGTACCTCGACGACCTGCGCCGAGTTGCGGCAGACTTCGACAACTATCGCAAGCGGGCCCTGCGCGACCAGCAGCACATCGTCGACCGCGCCGCCGAGCGGGTGTTGAGCGCCATGCTCCCGGTCCTCGACAGTTTCGATGCCGCCCTGACGATCGAGGCGACCACCGACACGGAGGCGAAGCTCCTGCGGGGCATGCGCAGCACCCACGCCCAACTGATGGACGTGCTCGGCAAGGAGGGGCTCGAGCCGATCACCGCCATCGGTGAGCCGTTCGACCCGGAGGTGCACGAGGCGGTCATGACCACCGGAGGCGACGGTCGCCTGGTCGTCGCCCAGGAGCTACGCCGCGGCTACACGCTGCGAGGTCGCGTCCTGCGGGCGGCCCTCGTGGCGCTGGAAGAGGGCAGCTGACGACGTGAACCAGGATTGGCTCGAGAAGGACTTCTACTCGATCCTGGAGGTGTCGAAGGACGCCTCGCAGGAGGAGATCAAGCGCGCCTACCGCAAGCTCGCCCAGAAGCTCCACCCCGACGCCAACCCTGACGACGCCACTGCCGAGGAGCGTTTCAAGCAGGTGTCGGAGGCCTACGGCGTGATCGGCAACGAGGAGCGCCGCAAGGAGTACGACGAACTGCGGCGCCTGGGTGCGACCGGTTTCGCCGGCGGCAGTCCTTTCGGTGGAGGCCAACGGATCCGAGTCGAGGACCTGAACGACGTGTTCGGCGGCGGCCTCGGGGACCTCTTCGGTGGCTTCGGTGGCGGCGGAGGCCGTCGCGCAGGGGCCCGGCGCGGAGCCGACACTTCCGCGTCGCTCCATCTCAGCTTCGAGGACGCTTTCCACGGTGTCACGACAACGGTGTCGGTGCGAGGAGAAGCGACCTGCAGTCGGTGCCACGGTGAGGGCGCCGAACCCGGTACGAGGGCCACCACCTGTCCCACCTGCAACGGCGCCGGCCAGGTCGCTCAGAGCCAGGGTCTCTTCGCCTTCCCACAGACCTGTCCCCAGTGCCGGGGGGCGGGCCGCCTGATCGAGACCCCGTGCACCAACTGTCGCGGTCGTGGCGTCGAGACGCGCACACGCAGGATCAAGGTGAAGATCCCAGCCGGGGTCAAGGACGGGGCGACGATTCGGCTCCCCGGGAAGGGCGCCCCCGGTCGGCAGGGGGGACCACCCGGCGACCTCCTCGTCACCGTCTCGGTCGAGAAACACCCGCTGTTCGGCCGGCGCGGCAACGACCTCACCCTCACCGTCCCGATCACGTTCTCGGAGGCCACCCTCGGCACCAAACTCGAAGTGCCGACGATGGACGGGCAGGTCACGCTGCGAGTCCCACCCGGCACGACGAGCGGGCGCACGTTCCGTGTGAAGGGTCGCGGCGTCACGGCGGCCAAGGGACGGCCCGGCGACCTCCTGGTCAAGACCGAGATCGTCGTGCCCTCCAAGCCGAGCCGCGACGTCAAGCGGCTGATCGAGCAGCTCGGCACCCACGATCCCGAGGACGTTCGGGCCCACCTGCGAGGATGATCACCAATGTCCGATGACGACACCCTCCCCGACGTCGACGACGGCGTCGACGTCGACGACGCACCGGTGCCCCAGCAGCGGGCGGTGTTCGTCATCTCGGTGGCTGCGGAGTTGGCGGGCATGCACCCGCAGACGCTGCGCATCTACGAGCGCAAAGGTCTCATCGATCCGTATCGCACGCCCGGCGGGACCCGACGGTACTCCCAGGACGACATCGACCGACTGGCTCTCATCCAGGACCTGACCGAGCAGGGGCTCAACCTGGCGGGTGTGCAGAAGGTGATGGAACTGCAGGAAGAGATCGCCCGCCTGAAGGGCAAGGTGGAAGCGCTCGAGGATCAACTCGACCGCACCCGCGACGCCGCAGCCAGGGAGGCTCGGGACATCCACGCCTCCTATCGCCACGAACTGATGCTCCGCTCCGAAGCCCTCCCGGACATCACCCGTCGGTGAGACGCGTTTTTAGCGAACCAGCGCGTCATTATTGACGCGTATAGACACACAGAACCGACGACCACCCTGACCTCGTGATCGACAGGACTACTCTCGCCGCCGACATGAGCGACAGTTTCAGGGGCCGCGCCCGCATCCTCGACACCACCGGGCTGCTGGTGGACGTTGGCCGGGCGGACCTGCAGCGGCTCGATCCGGAGACCGGCTCCACCTGGGGTGGGACGATCCGGCTCTACGTGAATGCCGCCCTCGCCACCAAGACGATGCCCGCCATCCTCGACCTGGAGAACGGGAAACGTGCCCGAGCCCTCGTCGGTCCGCAGGTGGGGGACCTCGTCGAGGGCGAGCTGATCGAAGTCCGCGTGACCGCGATGCAGGCCGACGCCCCGTTCTGACTCACAGCCTGGACCTGACCTCCCACAGTTCCGGGAAGAACACGAAGTCGACCGCCTTGCGGAGATAGGCCAGTCCCTCCGTTCCACCCGTCCCCCGCTTGCCGCCGATGATCCGGTGGACGGTTCGGTAGTGCTCGTACCGCCAGCGGCTGAAGGCGTGCTCGAGGTCGACGAGCTTCTCGGCCAGTTCGTAGAGATCCCAATAGCGGGTCGGATCCCGATACACGGTCTCCCACACCGCCACGACCTCCTCGGTGAGTTCGTGCTGACGCGTCCAGTCGCGCTCGAGCCATGCCGCGCCGAGCAAGCCGCGGCGCGCCAGCAACCTGAGCGTCTCGTCATACAGGCTCGGCGCGTGTCTGATGCCTTCGACCCGGGTCCGCCCGGCCTCGTCCAGCTGCCCGAGATACCCCGCCGGTCGGCGCCCGAACATGAACTCGATCGCCCGGTACTGCTCGGACTGGAACCCGGAGGCATTGCCCAGCATGTGCCGGAACTCGAGATAGTCGGTGGGTGTCATGGTCGACAGCACCTGCCAGGACTCGATGAGCACGTGCTGAATACGGGACACCCTGGCCAGCGCTTTGAAGGCGGGTCCGAGGTCGTCGGCTTCGATCCGGTCGCGGGCGTATCCCACCTCGTGAAGCACGAGCTTCATCCACAGTTCGGTCGCCTGATGGATGACGATGAACAGCACCTCGTCGTGTTCCCGGGAAACGGGATGCTGCTGGGAGAGGAGCGGCCCGAGTGCGAGGTACTCGGCGTAGGGATTCTCCGACATCGGCCCATCGTGGCACCACTGCCGCCGAACCGGTACGCGAAAAGGTACGTATGCGTACCGAGGAACCCTGGGTACAGGGGGATGTCAGTCGGCGGTGGCGCCGGCGGTGACGATGAGGGAGCGGACGGTGGTCATCGGGAGGCGGAGGGCGCCGCCGGCGGCGTGCAGCGTCGCGAAAGCGGCGCTGGTGATGCTCCCGTGCACGTGGGCGACCCGCACCGCCGCCGCCAGGAGGTCCTTGCGGCCGAGGTGGTCCATGTGGACGGCGGCACTGGCGACGATCTCCACCACGTCCGACAGCGGAGGAGGCTCGAATGCCACGTGGGCGGCGAACGGATGACGGACGAACCTTCGCAACTCGCGTTCCGCCGCGACGCGGCTGAGATCCGAGTCTCCCGAACGCACGACGATCGTGGACAGCAGACTGACCGCAGCACGTTCCAGGCGGGCCGACATCTCGGCGGTGGTCAGGATCTCCAGCACTTCGGCGGTGAACGTCTGCCGGCAGCCGGAGCACCGGATGTAGTCACCGAGCTGATGGGAACGAAGCAGTGGCATCCCGAAGGGCGCCAGCCATCGCCGCACTTCGGATCTCTGATACTCCCGATCGCCACCCTCCAGCGGGCAGAAGAACCTGCCACCGCCGTTGGGAGTCGAGCGGACACGCCAGCCCCACGAGCCCTTCACGACTGCCTCCCATCGATTCTCGCCCCGACGAACACCGTATCGGCCAACCCGGTCCGGTCAAGCAGAGGCGACTCGCATCATGTCACTTTTCCGCGAACGGCGTAGCGAGGATCGAGGTGTGCCTGCGTGGCCAGGACGTCGGCGATGACGTGGACCGCATCCCACACGTCGGTGTACGAGACGTAGAGGGGAGCGAAACCGAACCGGAGCACGTCCGGGGTCCGGAAGTCCCCGATGACCCTGCGATCGATCAGCGCCTGGACGATGGCGTATCCGTCCGGGTGCGAGTAACAGACCTGGGATCCGCGCGACTCTCGCTCCCGCGGCGTGATCAGGTCGAGCGGCAGGGCGAGTTGGTCGACCAGCCGAATGAACAGATCCGAGAGGGAGAGCGACTTGGCACGGAGTTCGGCCAGGTCGACCCCCTCGAAGACGTCCAGGGCGGCGTCGAGGGCAGCGAGCGCCAGCACGGACGGGGTGCCGACCTGTGCCCGGGTGATTCCGTCGGCGGGCACGAACTCGAGGTCGAAGTCGAACGGGGCGGCATGCCCGAACCAGCCCGTGATCGGGTTCACGAAGCTCCCCAGCCGGTCAGGCCGCACGTAGATGAAGGCGGGCGCACCGGGGCCACCGTTCAGGTACTTGTACCCACAGCCGACGGCCAGGTCGGTGTCTCCGAGGTCGAGGTCCATCGCCCCCGCCGAGTGCGCGAGATCCCACACCATCAGCGCCCCCGCGGCGTGGGCGGCCTCCGTCACGGCCCGCATGTCGTGCATTCGGCCGGTTCCGTAGCCGACGTGCGTGAGCGCCACCACGCCGACGTCGTCGTCGATCGACTGGGGCACCGCCTGAGCATCGACCAGGCGCAACTCGGCGAGATTCGCCATCACGTACAGGTCGGTGGGGAAGTTGCCGGTGTCCGAGAGGATCACTCTCCGCTCGGTCTGCGCCAGGGCGGCGGACACCGCCTTGTGGAGGTTGACCGAGGTCGAGTCGCAGGCGATCACGCTGCCCGGCGCAACACCGATCAGCCCGGCGATGCGATCGCCGACCCGCCGCGGCAGATCCACCCAGCCATGCACGTTCCACGATCGAATCAGGTCCGTCCCCCACTGGACCCCGACGACCTCCTCGATGCGGGCGGGCACGTGTGCCGGCATCGCTCCCAGCGAGTTCCCGTCGAGGTACACGACGCCGGCGG
>DATHWB010000268.1:0-1876 GCA_035460965.1 Acidimicrobiia bacterium | reverse complement strand
CTCGATCCAGTCGATCAACCCCAAAGGTCACGCCATCGAGATGCGAATCAACGCCGAAGACCCCTTCCGGGACTTCATGCCCGCCCCCGGCACCGTCACCGAGTATCGGGAGCCGGACGGATTCGGGGTGCGGGTCGACGGCTGGGTCAGGGCATCGACCACGGTCAGTCAGTACTACGACAACCTGATGGCCAAGCTGGTCGTCTGGGCGCCCGATCGACCGAGGGCCATCGCCAGGGCGCTCCGGGCCCTGGACGAATACGACATCCACGGTGTGGCGACGACGATCCCGGCCCACCAGCAGGTGCTCGCCCATCCGGACTTCACCGAGGGACGGCACCACACGAAGTGGATCGAGGAAGACGTGGAACTGGTGTCGTCCGGCCCGCCGCCGGCCGAGACCCTGCCGACCGAGGAGGACACCGTCCGCCGCTCCATGACCGTCGAGATCGGCGGACGCCGCTACAGCGTGGCCTACTGGACCACGGACTCCGCTGCCGGCGTGGGGGAAACACGGCGCAAGCGGCCGGTACGGCAGAAGGCGGCCTCGGCGGGCAGCGGGGACGGGATCCACACGGCCCCGATGCAGGGAACCATCGTGAAGGTGTCGGTCAGGGCGGGCGAGCGGGTTTCCGCCGGCGAGACGATCTGCGTGCTCGAGGCCATGAAGATGGAGAACGAGGTCAAGGCTCAGAACGACGGCGAGGTCGTCGATCTCCGGGTCCAGGCCGGCGACACGGTGGCCAACGGCGAGGTCATCGCCGTCATCCGCTGAGGTGCGTCAGCCTCGCAGGGCCAGGTAGAGCCAGATCCCCCCGGCGACGAGGATCACGAACGCCGCGATCGCCGACGCGATCAACAGGTGCCGGGTCGGCATCGCTCACTCCGCCGCTTCGGTGATCGCCTCGGACATCGACGGGTGGACCATCAACGTCTCCTCCAGGTCCCTGACCCGCAGGTTGGCCTTGACCGCCAACGCCAGGATCCCTATCAGCTCCGACGCCCGATGCCCGACGATGGTTCCTCCGAGGACCTGACCGGTCGCCGGATCCGAGATGACCTTCACGAAGCCGCGGGTGTGACCCTGGAGAACCGCACGGGCATTGGCGGCGAACGGCACCTTGGTGGTGCGCACCTTGCGCCCCTCTGCGGCCGCTTGCACCTCCTCCAGGCCCACAGACGCGATCTCGGGTTCCGTGAAGACGGCCTGGGTGACCTTGGAGTAGTCGATGGGTGTCACCGGCCTCCCCATCACGTGCTGGGCGATCTTCTTGCCCTGCATCGACGCCACCGAAGAGAGCGGCATCTGTCCCGTGACGTCGCCTGCGGCGTAGATGTGGGGAACGTTGCTCCGCTGGTACTCGTCGACGGTGACGTACCCGCTCTCGGTGTGCACGCCTGCCGCCTCGAGGTCCAGGCCGTCCGTGAGCGGGACCGAGCCGATCGCGAGGAGGGCGTGCGAGCCCCGGACGACACGCCCGTCGTCGCAGACCACCTCGACTCCGTCGGCGACGTGGTCGATCGCCTTGGCGCGGGCGCCGATCACGAGTTTCACACCTCGTCGGAGGAACTCCTCCTCCAACACCGCCGCCACTTCGGCGTCGCGGTGCGGCAGGATCTGCTGACGCGAGACCACCAGCGTCACCTTGGCACCGAGGGTTTCGAAGATGTGGACGAACTCCACCCCGGTCACGCCGGACCCGATCACGACGATGTGGTCGGGCAGTTCGGGCAGGTCGTAGGCATGTCGGGTGGTCAGGATCCGCTTCCCGTCCACCTCCGCCCAAGAGGGGATTCGGGGAGCGGACCCCGTCGAGATCAGGGCGTGATCGAACTCGACTTCCTGCTCGGTCCCGTCCTCTGCCGTCACCACTGC
>DATHWB010000267.1:0-8832 GCA_035460965.1 Acidimicrobiia bacterium | reverse complement strand
AAGCCGTCGACGGATGCGAGCGTGCTGGAGAAGCTGCGCGACCGTCATCCGCTGGTGGCGGACCTGCTCGAGTATCGGGAGTTCGAGAAACTGCGCTCGACCTACGTGGACGGCTATCTGCCGCTGATCCGTTCCGACGGCCGCATCCACACCACCTTCAACCAGATGGCTGCCGCCACCGGGCGCCTGAGTTCGGAGGAGCCGAACCTTCAGAACATCCCGGTGCGATCCGAGTCCGGGATGACGATCCGCCGGGCGTTCGTCCCGCGGGAGGGGTGGACCTTCATCGTGGCCGACTACTCGCAGATCGAGCTGCGGGTGATGGCCCACATGACCGGCGACGACGGCCTGGTGACGGCGTTCCGGGAGGGTCAGGACATCCACACCGCCACCGCCGCACGGGTGTTCGGGGTGACGCCGGATCTGGTGAGTCCGGAGATGCGCCGTCGGGCCAAGGTGATCAACTTCGGCCTGTTGTACGGGATGGAGGCGTTCGGTCTCGCCCAGCGGCTGGACATCTCCCGGGACGAGGCCCGTGAGCACATGGACGCCTACTTCGCCCAGTTCCCGGGCGTGAAGGCGTTCCTCGACGGCGTGGTGACCGAGGCCCGGCGTAACGGGTACACGTCGACGCTGTTCGGCCGGCGCCGGTACCTCCCGGAGTTGAAGTCCGACAACTTCCGCATCCGCCAGATGGGGGAGCGGATGGCGCTGAATGCCCCGGTGCAGGGGACTGCGGCGGACATCATCAAGCTGGCGATGATCGCCCTCGACCGGGAGCTGATCACCCGCAAGATGCAGACGGCGATGCTCCTGCAGATCCACGACGAACTGATCCTCGAGTCCCCGCCGGACGAGTTGGACGACGCCATCGACCTGACCCGCCAGACGATGGAACACGTCACCGAGCTGATCGTCCCCCTCGACGTCGACATCAACACCGGCATCGACTTGGCCAGCGTGAAGGGCTGAAGGCGAGCGGACCCCGGGAAGCGTCATCTCGGTAGTTCTTCGATGACCCGTTGGATCTCCTTGCACACGGCGTCGAGAACGTCGCGGATCTCCTCGTTGTTGAAGCGGATGACTCGAAACCCTTCACGCGCCAGATACGAGGTGCGTCGATCCTCGTCGACCCAGTCGTGACTCGGACCGTCCACTTCGATCACGAGCCTCGGGTCGAGACACCCGAAGTCGACGACGTAGGGTCCGACGGGCATCTGCCTCCGGAATCGGACGCCGAGTTGGCCTCGGTTGATCGCGGACCACAGACGTGCCTCAGACCACGGCATCTGGGCGCGTAGCTCCGCGGCGAAGCGGGCGGTGTCTCGAGTGTGTGCGGGTCGTGCCATCTGCGCAGGTTGACCGTCTGCTGTGACAGATCCCCGTCGTTCTGTCCCCCTCGACCGAGCGGAGCGATCGTGGACTCGGCCTTGGGGAAGGCCCCCCTCGGCGTCGCCTTCGGCTCCGCCTCTCCCCGTAACGTCGCTTCGCTCCTGGGGGGAGAGATCTTGGGGAGGCCCCCGACGTCGCTTCGCTCCTGGGGGGAGGGAATCGCAGCGATTGGTTTGTCCCCCCTCGACCGAGCGGAGCGAGGGAGTTTGGGGGGACACGCCGGGCGTAGCCCGGCGAGGGGGGTGGTCTGGCGATTCTTTCCCAGTTGGTCCGATGATCCTTGCCTGGTAGCCTTCGGGCCGCCTCGGCGCCGCTCGTGCGCGTGCCGGGAGTAACCCTTCGGAGGTAACGAACCCATCTATGTCTGAGAACGAGTCTGCGCCGCGCGACGACGAGGCTGTCGTCGACGAGACGCCTGAGACCCCGGCGGCCGACGAGGCTGTCGAGGCGACGGCCCCTGAGGCCGACACACCTATCGCCGACGAGCCACCCGCCGACGAAACCCCAGCAGCCGACGACAGCGCGGCCGAGGAGGCACCGGCGGCCGAAACCGCTGCCGACGAGCCCGTAGCGGAAGCGGCGGAGGAAGCGCCCGCCGAGGAGCCGGAGACTGCCGACGCGCCCGCGCCGTCCGCCGTTCCGGGCCCGGCTGCGATCGTGGCTCCCGACCTGAGCGATCTGCCTGACGAGATCATGGACGACTTCGAGGCGGCGATCGCCGCCACCGTCCTGGAGTTCAAGGAAGGCGACATCGTCGAGGGCACCGTGGTGAACGTCGACCAGGACGGCGCCATGCTCGACATCGGGTACAAGTCCGAAGGTCTGATCCCCACCGAAGAGCTGTCGATGCGTAAGAACGTCGACCCGAAGGACGTGGTGAAGGTCGGCGATCGGGTGGAGGCCCTGGTCCTCAACAAGGAGGACGACGAGGGTCGCCTGATCCTCTCGAAGAAGCGCGCCCAGTACGAGCGTGCGTGGGGCCGCATCCAGCAGGTCACCGACTCGGGCGAGACCGTGACCGGCACGGTGATCGAGGTCGTGAAGGGCGGTCTGATCGTCGACATCGGTCTGCGCGGCTTCCTGCCGGCCAGCCTGGTGGATCTCCGCCGGGTCCGCGATCTGGATCCGTTCATCGGCACCGAGATCGAGGCGAAGGTCATCGAACTGGACCGCAACCGCAACAACGTGGTCCTGTCCCGCCGGGCGTACCTGGAGGAGGAGCAGGCCGAGCAGCGCACCGCCTTCCTGGACGGTCTGGCCGAGGGCGAGGTCCGGGACGGTGTCGTCTCGAGCGTCGTGAATTTCGGGGCGTTCGTGGATCTGGGCGGCATGGACGGCCTGGTCCACGTCTCCGAGCTTTCTTGGCAGCACGTGAACCATCCGTCCGAGGTGGTGAAGGTGGGCGACAAGGTCACCGTGAAGGTGCTCGAGGTCGACCTGGACCGGGAACGCATCAGCTTGTCGATCCGCCAGACGCTGGAGGACCCGTGGGTGGTCTTCGAGCGGGATCACGAGGTCGGCCAGGTCGTGGAGGGCACGGTCATCAAGACGGTGCCGTTCGGCGCCTTCGTCTCCGTCACCGACGGGGTTGAGGGTCTGGTGCACGTGTCGGAGATCGCTGTGCACCGTGTCGAGTCCCCGGAGCTGGAGCTGTCGATCGGTCAGAAGGTGACTGCCAAGATCACCGAGCTGGACGACGAGCGCCGCCGTGTCAGCCTGTCGATCAAGCAGGCGCTGCCCGACTGGAAGGAGCGCGAGCAGCAGCAGACGTCCAGTGGCGCACCGTCGCCGTCGGGTCCGCCTCGTAAGCGTCCTCCGCGCCGGGAGTTCGAGCGCGAGTTCGGACCGGAGGCGGAGGAGCGTCCACCGGTGGCGGTCGACGCTTCGTTGGAGGCGATTCTGCAGGAGTTGAAGGAGCGGGGGATCGGTCGGCGCTGAGGCGCCGGTCCCATCGGTCCTTGTACCTGCGGCTCGGGTCTGCGACCCTTGCGCGACATTCGACCTCAAGTCGACTCTCAGGCCAGACGAAAACCTGTTGACGGTCGTCACGCCTGTATCGTCTGAGGGCCGAAACGGGGAACCGATTCGGGGACAACAAGACATACACGCGGGCGAGCTCGACGGGGGCCGTTGCTCCGTTGGCGCGATCAGGTTCAAACAGGCCTGTTCGTAACCGGAGTTGAGCAAATGAGGAGCATTGATGGGTAGGAGAGCGTTGGTCTTGGTGGTGGCGCTGGTGCTCGCCGGTGTGGCCGCTTTTTCGATCTTCCAGTATCTGACCAACTACGAGAACGAGATTCTCGCCGGTCAGGAGCAGGTCCGGGTGTTCCGGGCGGTGCAGCCGCTGCAGGAGGGAACCGAGGGCAACTTCGTGCTCCAGAACCGCGGCATCCTGTACACGCCCAGTGTGGAGCAGCGTCAGGATCTGCCCACGGATGCGATCACCGCCACTTCGGAGGACGACTTCTCCCAGCTGGAGCAGGTGTTGCGCGGCCGGGTGGCTGCGGGTCCGATTTCGGGCAACAGCATCTTGACGGCGTCGCAGTGGGTGGAGCTGACGGTGTCGATCACGCCGCTGGCCGAGCTCATCTCCGAGGGCTATCAGGCGATCACCGTGTCTCCCGGTCAGATCCAGGGCGTCAACGGGTTCGTCCAGCCGGGTGACCGTATCAACGCCATCCTGACGGTCGACATCGACTTCACGCTGACGGCGCTGGCCGAGCAGGCCCCCGACTTCGGGATTCCGGTGGAGACCGACGAGGAGACGGCCGAGGACGTGGTGACCGTCACGTACACCCGGTACGTCCTGCAGGGTCTGCGGGTGCTCGCTACCGGCACGTCGGTTCGTCCGGATCCGGACGCACCCCCGACGGTGGACGCGTCCGGCGAGGCGACCACCGCCCAGGTGCAAGAGGGCGAGGCGGGCTCCGGCGGCAACGCCACGGTGTTCACGCTGGAAGTCACTCCCGATGTTGCCGAGCGCCTGGTGTTCGCTCAGCAGGCGGGTGCGCTGTATTACACGCTGGTTCCGCCAGACTTCGTCGAGGTGGATACCCTCGGTGTCACCATCGAGAATCTGTTCGAAGGCGACCTGGTCGTGGACATCTTCGGGAACTGAGAGGACTTCGTGTCGCTGACCGAGAACAATCTGCTCGTCATCGATGAGGATGACGACTTCATCGACGAGGCGAAACGCCTCTTCGATGGGGGCCTGCCGACGGCCCGCTCGATCAACGACGCCCTGTCCGCCATCGAGGGCGGGAACCTGCGGATGGTCATCCTCGGTCCGTCGTATGCCAAGGAGTCGGCGCTCGACGTGGTCCGCAATCTGCGGGCGGCCGACCCGACGCTGATCTCTCTGGTGGTGGCCGAGTCGGTGACTGCCAACCTGCTGCGGGCGGCCATGCAGCGGGGTGTGTCTGACGTGATCGAGGCGCCGCTGACCGAGGACAAGATCGCGGCGGCGATCAGCCAGTTCTCGTCGGACGTCTTGAAGATGCAGGCGTCCCGGACCTCCATCCAGGCTCCGTCCGAGGGTCCTCCCACGGGTGAGATCGTCACGGTGATGGCCGCCAAGGGCGGCAGCGGGAAGACGGTGACGGCAACCAACCTGGCAGTGCTGCTCGCCCAGCAGCCGGATTCCAAGGTGTGTCTGGTCGACGCCGATCTCCAGTTCGGCGACGTGGCGCTGGTGCTCCAACTGGAGCCGAAGTTCACCGTGGTCAACGCCGCCGCCGAGCTTCACCGCCTCGACGAACAGCTGCTCCATTCGATCCTGACGCCACATCACACCGGGCTGAAGGTGCTGGCGGCGCCGTTGGAGCCGGCCTTCGCCGACGACATCACCACCGCCGGTCTGCTCCAGATCCTGGAGCTGCTGAAGTCGATGTTCGACTACGTGGTGGTGGACACGGCCTCGCTGCTCGACGAGCTGCTGCTGTCGTTGTTGGAGAAGTCCGACCAGGTGCTGATGGTGGTCGACATGGATTTGCCGTCGGTGAAGAACGCCAAGCTGGCGCTCGAGACCCTGCGGTTGTTGAAGTTCCCGACGAACAAGGTGCGTCTGGTACTCAACCGGTCGAACGCCAAGGCTCGCCTGGACGACCGGGAGATCGAAGGGGCTTTGAAGGCACAGATCCAGGCGCGCATCCCGTCGGACGGCGACGTGGCGGCGTCTGTCAACGAGGGGCGCCCCGTGGTTGAATCGGCTCCCAAGTCGAGGGTGGCCAAGGGGTTCGGGGAGGTTTTCGAACTGGTGACCGGGAACAAGGCACAACCTGCTTCAGGTGGTGGCATGTTCCGTCGAAACTGACCAGAGGTTCATAGAGGGGCCCTGAGGGGGCCGTCGAAAACACGAGGGGTCGATTCACATGGCATCGCTGTCAGAACGGGTCGCAGCGGCGAAGACCACCGATGTTTCCAGCATGGCCGGGCAACGCTCGGAAGCCATTCAGGAGCTTCGGGGCCGGCTGCATTTCAAGGTCGTCGAGGAATTGGGTCCGACCCTGTACGACCGCCAGATGTCGGACGCCGAGTTGCGTCTGCGCGTGATGGAGATGCTGGAGTGGGCCATCGAGCAGGAGCACAGCCTGCCCCTGTCCGGTGCGGATCGCCGGGCGCTGTTGAACGAGATCGCCTCCGACGTGCTCGGCTACGGCCCGATCGACCCGCTGCTGAACGATCCGGACGTCACCGAGGTCATGGTGAACGGTCCGTACGACGTCTTCGTGGAGAAGAGCGGGAAGCTGACCAAGTCGGACATCCGCTTCGTGGACGAGACCCACCTCCGCCGCATCATCGACAAGATCGTCGGCCAGATCGGCCGCCGCGTCGACGAGGCCACTCCGATGGTGGATGCTCGTCTCCCGGACGGTTCCCGTGTGAACGCCGTCATCCATCCTCTCGCCCTGGGTGGCCCGTTCCTGACGATTCGTAAGTTCGCGGTGGACCCGTTCACCGAGCAGGACCTCATCAAGTTCGGCACGTTCGACCAGCGCACCGCCGACTTCCTGCGGGCCTGTGTGGTGGGCCGCCTCAACGTGATCATTTCCGGTGGTACCGGTTCCGGTAAGACGACCACCCTCAACGTCCTCTCGTCGTACCTGCCGGGTGACGAGCGGATCGTGACGGTGGAGGACGCCGCCGAGCTGCAGCTCCACCAGGACCATGTGCTCAGTCTGGAGACCCGCCCCGCCAACATCGAGGGCAAGGGTGCGATCACCATCCGGGACCTGGTGAAGAACACGCTGCGTATGCGTCCCGACCGGATCGTGGTCGGCGAGTGTCGTGGCGGTGAGGCCTTGGACATGCTCCAGGCGATGAACACCGGTCACGACGGTTCGCTGACCACCTTGCACGCCAACTCCCCGCGTGACGCCATGTCCCGTCTGGAGACCCTGGTGATGATGGCCGGCTACGACCTGCCGGTGCGGGCGATCCGTGAGCAGATCGCCTCGGCCGTCGACCTGGTGGTGCAGATCTCCCGTCTGAAGGACGGAACCCGCCGCATCACCCACGTCACCGAGATCGAGGGCATGGAGGGTGACGTGATCACCCAGCAGGACATCTTCCTGTTCGACTACGGCATGGGCCTGGATCCCGACGGCAAGTACATGGGCAAGCTCAAGGCGACCGGCATCCGTCCTTCGTTCTCCGAGAAGCTGCAGGACCAGGGCATCAAGCTGCCGGCCGATCTGTTCGAGCCGGAGCCGTTCGCCCGCCGTGGCAGCCAGGACAACTACTCGATGGTCCGGTGAGACACATTCGCCTTCTCTTCGCGGCGCTGCTGGCGCTGGTCCTGGTGGTGCCTGGTGCCGCGCTCGCGCAGGTGTCGGGCGCGGCGGCGGAGATCGTCCACATCAACGACAACCGGTTCTCCGAGAGCGGCCGGGTGACGTTCGTGGTCGAGTTCCGCAATCTGACCGAGCCGCTCGACCCCGCCCAGCTGGTGCTGACGGAGAACGGCGAGCCGATCACCGACGCCGAGGTCGATTCGATCAACAACCAGTCGGTTCCGCAGGGAATCGTGTTGGTGATCGACACGTCCGGCTCGATGCAGGGTGCGGCGATCGAGGCGGCCAAGACCGCCGCCCAGTCGTTCGTCGCCCAGAAGCGGGCGGAGGACTTCATCGCCGTCGTCACCTTCTCCGACGAGGTGGAGGTGCTGTCGAACTTCACGACCAGCCGCGGCACCCTGAACCAGCAGATCGCCGGGATCGAGGCTTCGGGGGAGACTGCGCTGTATGACGGGATCATCCGTGCCACCGAGCTCTTCGCCGGTTCCACCGACCAGATCCGCAAGAACATCGTGGTGCTGTCCGATGGGGCGGACACGGTGTCGGCCGCCGCAGTGGAGGATGTCATTGCCGCCGTCCAGGGGGCGGAGGCGAGGACGTTCGGCGTGGTGCTGCAGTCCTCGGAGTTCGACCCCGGTCCGTTGCAGGGCATCGTGGCGGCGGCTGATTGACTGTTCCTGACCACGCCCGACCCTGAGCAGCTGACGACGCTGTACGGGCAGATCCAGCAGGAGTTGGGGAACACGCTGGTCGTTCGATACAACTCGCGGTTCAACAACCCGGGTGAGATCACGCTCGGCGTGCAGTACGGGAACCTCTCGACAACAGGGGCGTTCCAGTCCGGCGGGTTCCTGGTGACCACGACCACGGTCGCCGGAACCACCACGACGACCACCCTGCAGATGGCCGCGCCCGTGGTCGTGGAACGGTCTCTGCCGCTGGACACGGAGCTGATCAAGATCGGGGCTACGGCGCTGATCGGGCTCACCACTCTGCTGTTCTTGTTCATCTTGCTGGGCGGCAACCGGGACAGGGACGAGAACACGTATCTGAAGCGTCTGGCCGCCTACGGCCGCCGGGAACGCCAGGAGGAGAAGCGGCCCTGGTTCCAGCGCATCCCTCTCATCTCGCGCTTCACGCGCCGGGCGGAGGAGGAGGTCCGCAAGCGCGGCCTGCTGGGTGCGGTGAACTCGACGCTCGAGCAGGCGAACATTCCGCTGTCGGCCGGTGAGGCGATCTTCGCCGGGCTCGGGATCTCGCTGGTTCTCGGCATCTTGACGGCCCTGTTCACGTTCAACCTGGTCAACGGGGCGATCGTCGCAGTGATCGCCGTGGTCATCGTGTTCGCCGCGATCAACTTCGTGGGCAAGCGCGAGAAGAGGAAGTTCGAGCAGCAGCTTCCCGACACCCTCACGCTGTTGTCGACGTCGCTGCGTGCCGGGTACTCCCTGCTGCAGGCGGTCGAGGCAGTTGCCAGCGAGGCACCGAATCCGACCGCCCGGGAGTTCAGCCGGGCGGTGACCGAGGCCCGCCTCGGTGTGGCGGTGACGGAGGCCCTCGACGGCATCACCGAGCGGACGCAGTCCGAGGATTGGAAGTGGGCGGCGATGGCCGTCGAGATCCAGCGCGAGGTCGGCGGCAACCT
>DATHWB010000266.1:0-3753 GCA_035460965.1 Acidimicrobiia bacterium | reverse complement strand
CGAGATAGATGGTGGTCTTCCCTCCGAACCCTCCGCCGATCTCCGCCGGGATGGACTTGATCCGCGACGGCTCCCACTTGAGGACTTTCGCCGTCTGGTCCCGGACCGTGAAATGCCCTTGTGACGACGCCCACACCACCGAACGACCGTCCTCGCCGGTCTCCGCCACCACGGCATGCGGCTCGATGTAACCCTGATGCACCGCGCGGGTCGTGAACTCACGTTCGATGACGACGTCCGCTTCGGTGAATGCGGCCTCCACGTCCCCCCGCTCGAACACATGCCGCTTGGCGACATTGGTCGGACCGGTGGCCTCGGGGTCGCCCCCTTTCGTGACCATGTCGTCGTGGAGCACCGGAGCACCCGCGGCGAGAGCCTCGTCGACGGTCAGGATGTGCGGCAGCACCTCGTATTCGACCGTCACCGCCTTGGCGGCCGCTTCGGCCGAACGACGGGACGTCGCCGCCACCGCCGCCACCGGATGACCGACGTACAGCACCTTGTCCCGGGCCATGATGTTGTTCGAGAGGTCGCGGTAGTCGACGACGGACTCTCCACTGGCTGCTTCCTCGGCGGTGATCTCCGGGAAGTCCCGGGAGGTGACGACTGCCTTGACCCCGGGCATGGACTCGGCAGCCGAGGTGTCGATCGACTTGATCCGGGCGTGCGCATGGGGGCTGCGGACGACGACACCGATGAGCATGCCCGGAAGATGACGGTCAGCGCCGAAGAGCGCCCGTCCGGTGACTTTGTCCAGTCCGTCGGGGCGGATCGAGCGGGTTCCGACCCACTTGTAGGACACGACCGTCATGACGAACTCACCTCCGACTCCGACATCTCCGACGCTGCGTCGAGAATCGAGCGAACGATCTTGTCATAGCCAGTACAGCGACAGAGGTTCCCTGCGATGGCATACCGAACCTGCTCCTCGGTCGGAGACGGGTTCTTGTCCAACAGGGCCTTGGCGGCGATGAGAAACCCCGGGGTGCAGATCCCGCACTGGAGCGCGGCGCCTTCGAGAAACGCCTGCTGCAGCGGATGGAGGTGATCGGGTTGTGCCAGTCCCTCGACCGTCACGATCTCGGCTCCCTGCACTTCGGGAGCGAAGACGAGACACGAGCACGTCAACTGGTCGTCGAGAAGCACCGAGCAGGCACCGCAGTCGCCGGTGGAGCAGCCTTCCTTCACACCGGTGAGATGTAGTTCGTCCCGCAGCGCCTGCAGCAGTGTCTGGTCGTCGTCGACGAGAAACTCCACTTCGTCGCCGTTGACCTTGCATGTGAGATGCGTCCTCATCGTTTCCCTCCCGCTCGTACCGCCGCCGTTCGGAGCGCCCGCTTCGTGAGGACACCGGCGATGTGGACTCTGAACTCCTTGGTTCCCCGCTTGTCGTCGATCGGCTGACACGACATCCGGCTCAGCTCGGCCGCCCGGTCCAGTGCGTCCTCGTCCAGCATGGTGCCGGTGAGCGTCTCGGCGATGCCCTCGACATCGACAGTGGTCGGTGCCACCGCCCCCAAGACCACCGCGGCGTCCGTGCACCTTCCCGCCTCGTCGAGCGTGACCCGCGCGCCGGCCCCGACCACAGCGATATCCATCTCAGTTCGCGGGGTGAAGCGAAGATACGCGTCGGAGCGGCGGGGACCGACTCGGTCGAGTAGGAACTCGACGACGAACTCCCCGGCGCCGAGGGACGTCCGACCCGGCCCCTCGGTCAGCTCCGCGACCGGGATGATCCGCTCGCCGGACGGTGTCGCCACCACCACCCGGGCGCCGTTGACACGCAGTGCAGGCCCGGTGTCGGCCGCCGGGGAAGCGTTGCAGAGGTTGCCGCCGAGGGTGGCACGACTCTGGATCTGGTCCGAACCGATCAACGCCGTCGCCTCGACGATCCCCGGATACTCCGACCGCAACGCTGCGTCGGCACAAACCCGCACTGCCGATGCGGCCGCCCCGATGGTCCACGTCCCGTCGTCGACCGAGATCCGAGTGAGGCGAGGAATGCGCTTGAGGTCGATCAAGGTCGCCGGTAGAGGTCGACCCGCCTTCGATTGCGGAAGGACATCGGTTGCGCCGGCGAAGACCCGGGCATCCGGATTCGAGGCGAGGAGCGCGCTGGCCTCGTCGACGGTCACTGGGGCTGCATACGTCACCGAGTCAGTCTCCATCCTTGCCTGGCCTGAGCGGAATCCCGCGACGCCCCTCGACTCCGCCCTCCCTGGCGTGACCCCGGGGAAACCGGATGCCACTTCCGCCCGGAGGCGGCCAGGGCTGCGGTCCGGGGAACAGGCATCATCGTACCCGGGCGGCGAGTCCGGCTGGCCGGGTGCCATCCGAGCGGTGCAGGCCGGCCGGCCGGATCCCTGCCCGTCCTTCGCCACGCCCCGTCTGCCGGGCCAGCGGCGAACAGTGCATGTAGCGTTGATCCCCGGATGTCGACGGAGGTGCGGCGTATGGATCCCGAGCCGGTGGTCCACCGGAGCGGAACCGACGAGGGCATGACGCTGATGCTGCGACGGGACGAGGTGGTCGAGGACCGACTGTTCGCCCACCCGGATCACGTCACAGCCGACAAGGCCACGATGTGCATGCTCATCCGCGACGTCGCCCGACGGCTGCGGGCCGCCACCGGACCCTTCGAGGTCTGGGAACCGTCCCCGGACCAGTGGTACCGGCACGTCCTCGTACCCCGGCCAGAAGCATTCAGCCGGTACACCAGCCTCTACGTGGTCGGATTCTTCGGCCGGAAGCGTGAATCGGTGGCCCTGGAGGTCGCCCGCTCGATACAGGATCTGAGCGCGGAGCTCGAGCGCCGAATCCACGACTTCCCCGGTGTCCTCTCCTACTCGACCCACCTCCTGGCCGACGAGCACAACTATGCCAACCTGGTGATGCTGGACTCCGCCAGCACGATCGAGACATGGCGTACGATACGCCCCCATCCGGTGGCAGCCGGGCGTGTCTCGGTCGACTACTACGCCTACGTTCGGATCTATCACGGCGAGATCGAGGTGTCGCAGATGGAGACCGAGGGGGCCGTGCGCCTACGCCTGGTCAAGTACTGGGACTACCGGTCGGATCCCGTCTGGACGGCGCAGCGCCCACTCACGCCCGCATGACGACGGCACTGACGTCCCTGTTGTCGCCGGTGTCCGACCACCGGGTCCACCGGCTGGTCGAGGAACTCGGCAGACTCGGCCACGACATCCGCTTCCTCGACGCCCCATGGGACGAGAGACTCCGTGCCGCCCGGGCAGGCGAGGTTGCGGGCACCTGGGTATGCGGCCTCCTCCACGTCGAGCTGGGCTCGGGCGGCGGCTGGCTCTACTCGGCGGTGGCGGCGCCTGCCTCGCCACGACCCGGGACGGGAGGAGCAGCTGTGTACTTCGGGGACGTGGTGGTGAACCACGACGCTCCCCACCGCACGTTCGAAGACCTGCAGGGATCCACGTTCGCCTACAACGAGGAGGCGTCGCTCTCCGGGTATCGGATGATGGTCGACCATCTCCGTTCGATCGGTACCGATCTGGAGTATTTCGGCGCCACCCGACGGTCCGGATCACATCGGGCATCGCTGGACATGGTCCTCTCCGGCGAGGCGGACTGCGCCACGATCGACTCGACGATCGTGGACGAAGGGATCGACGGTCTCGATCGAGTGCGCACCGTCCACTCCATCGGTCCCTACCCCGCTCCCCCACTCGTCGTGGCGCCGGAGTGGCGCGACCCGATGGCGACCGCGGCGTCGGCGGC
>DATHWB010000265.1:0-3392 GCA_035460965.1 Acidimicrobiia bacterium | reverse complement strand
GGACGAACCATCACCGAGACGGACAACACCTGGTTCACGTTGCTGACGATGAACACCAATCCCGTCCACTTCGACGCCAACTACGCCCGCGGTTCGGAGTTCGGGCGGCTGTTGGTGAACTCGGCGCTGACGGTGGCGATCGTGGTCGGCCAGGGTGTCATCGACACGTCGCAGCACGCCTTCGCCAACCTCGGCTGGGACGAGATCCGCCTCACCGCCCCGGTGTTCGTGGGAGACACCCTGTACGCCGAGTCGCAGGTGCTGGAGTTGCGTGAGTCCCGGTCGCGGCCGTACGGAGGGATCGTGACCGTCCGCAGCCGCGGCCTCAATCAGGACGGCGTGCAGGTGGTGTCCTGGAAGCGGACGTTCTTCGTCTACAAGCGGGACGCGGCGGAGGCACGCGATCCCTTCCCGCAGCCCGTCGAGCCGTGGTGAGGGCGCTCAGTCGGGTTGGGCGAGGTTGACCACGAGGTCGCCGGGATGGACGGGTGACCGGCGCTTGAGGGCCATGACATAGCCGTCGCTCGGAGCGACGAGCTTCTCGAGGGTGGCACCGGTGAAGGCCTGCACCGCGCCGAGAGGCCGGCCGGCGGCGACACGGTCGCCGGAAGCCACGGTGGGGACGAACAGGCCCCGGTGGACGACCTGCAGCATGTCGCGGTCGAGGTCGCCGCCGCCGGTGACCCGGATGGCGTCACCCGAACGGGAAGGAGCCGGTCCGGCGAGCATCGACAGCGACTCCAGGATCCGGAGTACGCCGTCGACGTATGCGGCGATCCCTTCGAGGTTCGTCGGTCCGAACCCCGGGGACTCCACGTACATCCCGTGCTCGACCATGCTCACCGTCCGACCCTGCGAACGCCCTGGGTGACGCCACACGAACTGCGCCCCGAACGCGATCGCCGCTCGTTCGGTCACCGACCCGGTGCCCGAACGCTGCCCTCCGTATCCGGCGAGCGAGGGCATGTCGTAGTGGGTTCCGCTCGTATGGAGATCGATCAGGAAGTCGGCACCCTGCAACACCTCGATGTTGAGGTGGTGGGCGAGTCTGCTCGTGGCAGTCCCGTTCGGATCGCCTGGGAAGACGCGAGCCAGGTTGAGCCCGTCGACCGGGCTCGTGCGAGAGTCCGCGTCGAACGCCGCCTCGTGACAGACGGGAACGATGTCGAGGACGCCACGGGACAGAACCGGCGGCTCGTGTGCCAGCCGCAATGCGGCGGCCGCCCCCTCCGTTTCGTCTCCGTGCACCCCGCCCAGCACCACCATGCGCGGGCCGGGGGTCCCGGCCTCGAATCGGTGGTGGTCGAACCCGCCTGCGGGACCGACGTCGACTCTTCGAACGCTCATGCCAGTTCCGTCCGGATGCGGGCGAAGACATCGCCCACCGAGTCGGCGGTGACGCCCACCGGGTGGTTGGTTCCGGCCACCCTGCGGGCGGAGACAGGGTCTTTGTGGCCTGCTCCGGACAGGATGACGGCGACCTGGTCGTCTGCATCGATCCTGCCGTCGTCAGCGTCGGACAGGAGTCCGGCGAGCGCGGTTGCGCCGGCCGGTTCGACGAACACCCCCTCCTCGCGGGCGAGGAGCCGCTGAGCTTCCCACGCCTGCTCGTCGGTCACCTCGACCACCCTGCCGTGGCCCGCTTCGATCGCCGCCAGTCCTCCGTGATCGAAGAGGACCGCCACCTGGAGTCCCGAGATGGTGGTCGTCACGGGATCGGGCAGGGGGTCCAGGTGCCCGGCCGCCGCGCGGCGAAACGTGGGACACCCCGCCGGCTGCACGCCGATGATGCGTGGGATCCGTCCGCCCAGCCTTCGGTAGCCGCGATAGATCGAGCCGAGCAGGCCGCCGCCTCCGACGGGCACGTAGATCGCGTCGAGACCCGGCACCTGCTCGGACAGCTCGAAGGCGATGGTCTCGGCCCCCCGCATCGCCTCCGGCATGTAGATGTCACCGGTGAGGAAGGGAAGCCAACCGGTTTCGGCGGCGAGCGCAGCGATCGTGGGAGCGACCCCGCCCGTGGAGCCGCCGGTTCCCATGTGCTCCACGACGTGGGTGCGCCCACCGTGAGCGAGGATCTGCTCGAGTTTGCCGTCGACGATGCCGGAGGTCGTGAAGAGGATGACCGGGAAGCCGGCTCTGGCTCCGTAGGCGGCGATGGCCGCTCCGCCATTGCCCGAGGAGGTGCCAACCGCGCCGGCCAGGCCGTCTTGCCTGATCAGGGCGGTGGCGACTGCCGCGATCCGGTCCTTGAACGACCCGGTCGGGTTGCGATGCTCCGCCTTCATGTGGACCCCACCGACTGCCAGCGACGACAACCGCGGGCCGGTCGCAGGGAGAAGGGGAGTACCACCTTCTCCGAGAGACACGACGGAGTCCGGGTTGCGAACCGGGAGGAGTTCGGCGTAGCGCCACATTCCCTCCGCCTGGAGACCGTCGCCGTCACTCATGGGCGCGCAGCCTACCCTTGGCAGACGTCACGGTTCGGAATGCGAACGGAGAATCACCATGGTGGACAGAATCGAAAGAGGGTTCCTGGATGACGGATCGAGCCCCAAGGGTCTTCCGCTGGACGGCGTGCCGGCTGCGCCGTGGTCGGTGTTCGACGGGCGCGTGGCATTCCCCGTCGGTGTGGTGTTGGAGTCGGCGGTCGACGCCAACCGGCGGGCGATGACCGAGTTCTGCACCCGGCACGACGTCTGGTTGGCGCCGCACGGGAAGACCACGATGGCCCCGGCCCTCTTTCGGCGGCAGCTGGACGACGGTTCGTGGGCGATCACCGCTGCCACCGCCTGGCAGGCCAAGCGGATGCGGGACGCCGGGATCCGGCGGGTCTTCATAGCCAATCAAGTGGTCGTTCCCGCCGAGATCGCGTGGATGGCGGAGGCCACCAACGACGAGTTCGAGGTGTGGTGCTACGTCGACTCGCTCGACGGCGTGGAGATCATGAGCCGGGTGCTGGCCGAGGTGGCGCCTTCGCGCCCACTGCCGGTCGTGGTCGAGCGTGGCGTGGTGGGCGGGCGGACCGGCGCTCGGAGCACGACCGCGGGCGTGGAGGTGGCGGAAGCTGCTGCAGCGTCGCCTCATCTCGAGCTGCGGGGTGTGGCCGGGTTCGAGGGGATCCTCGGTGCCGAAGGCCAACGGACGGCGGCCCAGGTCGTGATCGAGTTCCTCGACCAGGTCGTCGAGTTGGGAGCCGAGATCGGTCGGCGGGGGCTGTTCGAACGACGTGAAGTGATCGTGACCGCCGGTGGGAGTGCCTACTTCGACCACGTCGTCGATCGATTCTCACGACTGGAGATCGAGGGCCACGACGTGCGGACCGTCATTCGTAGCGGCGGCTACATCAGCCACGACGAGGGTGGTCTTCATCGGTCGTCGCCGATGGGTGC
>DATHWB010000264.1:0-3562 GCA_035460965.1 Acidimicrobiia bacterium | reverse complement strand
GGCTCGGGGGTCAGGGAGCCGCCGCCATCGACGACCTCATGGAGGATGCGGCCACCGCAGAGATCAGTCGCTCCCAGATCTGGCAGTGGATCCGACACGCCGTGACCACCGATCGCGGCCGGACCGTCACCGAGGAGTGGGTTCGGGAGCTGATCGAGGACGAGTGCAGCCGGATCGAGGACCCGCATCTCACGTCCGCTCGCAAGATCTTCGAGGAGGTCGCCCTCGGCGACGACTTCCCCGAGTTCCTCACCCTTCCGGCATACGAACTGATCGACTGAACGGAGAACACGACAATGACCACCCGACAGACCCGCATCGCCGAACTCGAGCAGAAGTGGGCAGACGACCCCCGCTGGGACGACATCACACGCCGCTACAGCGCAGCCGAGGTCATCGGGTTACGTGGGTCGATGCTCGAGGAGCACACACTGGCGAGGGCGATGGCCGAGCGACTGCGAACGCTCATCGCCACGTCCGACTACATCAACGCCCTCGGAGCGATGTCCGGCGGCCAGGCGGTGCAGATGGTCAAGGCGGGCCTGCAGGCCATCTACCTCTCCGGCTGGCAGGTGGCGGCCGACGCCAACCTGGCCGGCGAGGTCTACCCCGACCAGTCGTTGTATCCGGCCAACTCGGCTCCCTCGTTGGTGCGCCGCATCAACGCCGCACTCCGTCGAGCAGACCAGATCGCCTGGAGCGAGGGTGAGGACGACACCGAGTGGTTCGTGCCGATCGTGGCGGACGGCGAGGCGGGTTTCGGTGGCGCGCTCAACGTCTTCGAACTCACGAAGGCGTTCATCGAGGCGGGGGCGGCCGGGGTGCACTTCGAGGACCAGCTGGCCGCCGAGAAGAAATGCGGGCACATGGGCGGCAAGGTCCTCGTCCCGACCAGCCAGCACATCCGGACCCTGACGGCCGCCCGGTTGGCAGCGGATGTGATGGACGTCCCGGCCGTGATCGTGGCTCGGACCGACGCCAACGCCGCCAACCTCCTCACCAGTGACGTCGACGAGATCGATCGGGCGTTCTGCACCGGGGAGCGGACGCCGGAGGGATTCTTTCGGGTGCGACCCGGCCTGGACCAGGCCATCGCTCGCGGATTGGCATACGCCCCGTACGCCGATCTGCTCTGGTGCGAGACGGCCAAGCCGGATCTCGAAGAGGCCTCCCGGTTCGCCGAGGCGATCCATGCCCGCTACCCGGGCAAGCCGCTGGCGTACAACTGCTCGCCGTCGTTCAACTGGCGGGCGCATCTCGACGACGACACGATCGCCCGATTCCAGAAGGAACTCGGTGCGATGGGCTACAAGTTCCAGTTCATCACCTTGGCCGGATTCCACGCTCTCAACTCCTCGATGTTCGACCTGGCACGGGGGTACGCGGAACGGGGCATGGCGGCGTACGTCGAGTTGCAGCAGCGGGAGTTCGCCGACGAGGCATACGGATACACCGCCACCAAGCATCAGCGCGAAGTGGGCGCCGGCTACTTCGATGCGGTGTCGAATGCGGTCGCCGGCGGCGAAGCGTCTACCTTGGCGTTGGTCGGCTCGACGGAGGTCGAGCAGTTCTGAAACAACGGAGGCGCCAATGTCGAAGATCGTTCACGTCGTCGGAACCGGAACGATCGGCGAACCCCTCATCGGGATGCTCGCCGATCACCGCGAAGACTTCGGGATCGACGAGGTCACGTTCCACAAGCGGACGCCTCTCCTGACCGAACGCGGGAAGATCGGCGACCTGGAGCGGCGGGGAGCGGTGCTGGCCACCGACGCCGAGCGTCGCGGCGAGTTCGAGCAGCTGGGACATGCTCCCAAGTACGAGGCGAGGCAGGCGATCGAGCGGGCGACGGTTGTCATCGACTGCACGCCGGTCGGGAACAAGATGAAATCCGAGTACTACGAACGGGCCGACAACCCGATCGGGTTCATGGCGCAAGGGTCCGAGTTCGGGTTCGGCAAGATGTACGCCCGCGGCATCAACGATTCGGCCCTGAGTCACGAGGACGATCGCTACCTGCACGTGGTCTCGTGCAACACCCACAACATCGCGGTCCTGATCAAGACCCTGGCGATGGATCCGGACGGCGCCAACCACCTGGAGGACGGTCGCTTCCTCTGTCTCCGCCGCTCCAACGACATCAGTCAGGATGAAGGTTTCGTGCCTTCGCCCACCGTCGAGCGGCACAAGGACGAGCGCTTCGGCACCCACCATGCACGCGACGCCCACGGCCTGTTCGAGACCCTCGGGTACGACCTCAACCTGTACTCGTCGGCCTTGAAGATGAACTCGCAGTACATGCACTCGATCCACTTCAGCCTGAAGCTCGATCGTGACATCACCGTGGACGAGGCGATCGATCGGATGCACGCCAATACCAGGGTGGCGGTGACCCACCGGAAGTCCGCCAACTCGGTGTTCAGCTTCGGCCGGGACCACGGGTACTACGGACGGATACTCAGCCAGACGGTCGTGGCGATCGACACCCTGGCGGTTCGAGGCGGGAACGAGCTCGTCGGGTTCTGCTTCACACCCCAGGACGGCAATCCGTTGCTGACCACCGTGGCGGGCATGCTCTGGTACCTCGACGAGGCGTCGATGGAATCCCGCCTCGACGTCCTCCGCCCCTACTTCTTCCGCGAAGTCTGACCGCGCGCGCTCGTACCCAGGGTTCCTCGGTACGCATACGTACTTTCCGGCCCACGGTTCGCGGCGGAGAGTGGCGGCGCCGGTAGCGTTGCATCCCATGGACGGACAGAAGCAGCGGCAGGCGTTGACCGCCGCCGAGAGGGCGATCGAGGCACTCGGTCGGAAGGACCCCGGCGCGGCGCGCATGGCGATCGCCACGGCGGTGGAGCGCGATCAGGTGGGACTCTTCGCGTCGCTGGCGGACGCCGTGTATCTGGCGGCGACCGAACTCGAGAACGACGGAGAGATCGGACCCGCCACCTGGAACCACCTGGCCGACGCGGTCGGTCCCGGTCCCCTACAGGCGCTCGTCGAACAGTTCCGCTGAGCATTGTCCGACTACCACCTCCACCTACACCCCCACGAGCCGACGACGGAGGGTCCGCCGCCCGGGAAGTACCCGCCCGGGCACATCGAGGCCTATGTCGAGGCGGCCGCCGCTCGCGGGGTGACCGAGTTGGGCTTCACCGAGCACCTGTATCGGTGCGTCGAGTCGGAAGGTCCACTCGGTCGGTTCTGGGAGACCGAGCCCCATTCGGCCCTGGCCGACCACTCGTCGGCGTTCGTGGCGGCGGACCGCAACCTGTCGCTCGAGTCCTACGTCGATGCGGTGGCGACCGCTCGCGATCGGGGGCTACCTGTCAGGCTCGGACTCGAGGTGGACTTCTTTCCGGAGACGATCGGCGCAGTCGCCGAATTGCTCGAGCCGTATCCATGGGACTTCCTCATTGGGTCGGTGCACTGGATCGGAGGTTGGTCGATCGACTCGTCGACCTCGCTCTTCGGATGGGAAATCAAGGGTCTGGAGTGGACATGGTCGGCCTACTTCGACCTCCTGGTCGAACTGGCTGCCTCGGGCGCCGTCGATGTGCTG
>DATHWB010000263.1:0-3258 GCA_035460965.1 Acidimicrobiia bacterium | reverse complement strand
TCCGCGCATCCTCTGTGTCGGTCCGCTGCTCGATGGGGCCGAGGCATGGTGGCCGGTAGTCGGTCGTCCCCACCGCGATGCCTCGAGCATCCGGGGTTCGGTTGCCGAACTGGCTGCGGCCGGCGTGAACGCGATCAAGCTCTACGTCAACGTGTCGCCCGAGCAAGTCGAGGCCGCGGTGCAAGAGGCGACGGCGGCCGGACTGCCAGTGCTGGCCCACCTGGGAACGACCACCCTGGCGGAGGCAGTCGAGGGCGGCGTCACCGAACTCGAGCACATGTCGGGATGCGTGCACCACGTGGGCGGATCGGCAGCGGCTGGTAACGGTCGGTCCTTGGCCGAGACGATCCTGGCGGCAGGTGTGACCCTGTGTCCGACGCTGGTCGTGTGGGATCGCCTCGCGACCGTCAACGAGATGGTCTTTCGCCACGATGGACGTCACCGATGGGTCCATCCCGGGATCCGGCGGGCGTGGTCGCGCTTCCCCCACCGTTTCGGATCGGCGGACGAACGAGCGTCGCGACAGCAGAGCGTCGTTGAGATGAAGCGGATGCTGCTCGAACTGCACGACGCCGGGTGCGATGTGATCGCAGGCTCGGACACTCCGTGGCCGAACATCGTGCCCGGTTTCGGCCTGCACGACGAGCTCGCCCTCATGGTGGACGCCGGCCTGCGCCCGGTCGATGCGCTCGCGACGGCAACGACCTCAGCGGCGAGAGCCCTGGGACTGGAAGGAGAGGTGGGGACGCTGTCGCCAGGGGCGCGCGCCGACATCGTGGTGATCGGAGGCAACCCGACAGAGGACATCCTCTCGCTGGCCGACATCCGGGTCGTGGTGAGGGATGGGGTGCCGATCGCCTCCGATGAGCTGGAGGCTCGCAGCTTCGACACATGGCGTGAGGACCCTGTCTCCCGTCTCATCCTCGGACAGGCCGGCTCGTAGGACCAATGCGAATCTGCCGGATGGTGTTCCATGGATACGTTTCCGGTCCCGCGGTATAGTCGCTGACCGAGAGGAGCCGCATGCCGAAGATGAGAATGAATCAGGCGATCGCCGCCGGCATAGCCGAGGAGATGCGCCTCGACCCGTCGGTGGTGGTGTTCGGGGAGGACGTGGCGGCGGCCGGGGGGCCGTTCAAGACGTCGGACGGCCTGTTCGACGAGTTCGGGCCGTTGCGCGTCCGCGACACTCCGATCTCGGAGATGGGTTTCGTCGGCGCTGCGGTCGGCGCCGCATCGACGGGTCTGCGGCCGGTGGCCGAGATCATGTTCATCGAGTTTCTCGGCGTGGCGCTCGACCAACTCTCCACCGAGGCGGCGAAGTTCCACTACCTGTCGGGCGGCAAGATCAACGTCCCGATGGTGATCCGCGCCTCCGTCGGTGCGGGTCTGGGGTTCGGTGCCCAGCATTCCCAGACCCTCGAGACCTGGATGTTCGCGACTCCCGGGTTGAAGCTCGCCGTGGCGTCCAGCCCGCAGAACGCCTACGGGTTGATTCGCGCGGCGATTCGTGACCCGAACCCGGTGGTGCTGCTGGAACCGAGGACCCTGTATGCCTCCCGCGGCGACGTCACGACGGGCGATGACGGCATCGTCCCCTTGGGAAAGGCCGAGGCGGTTGCCCGGGGATCGGACGTGACGATCGTCAGCCTCGGGGCGATGGTCGGGACGGCCCTCGAGGCCACGTCCACCGCCGACTGGACAGCGGACGTCATCGATCTCCGCACGCTGGTTCCCTGGGACGTCGACGCCGTGCTCGAGTCCGTGGACAGGACCGGCCGGCTGGTGCTGGTGGAGGAGGCGCCGGTCAGTGGAGGCTGGGGCGTCGAGGTCGCCGCTCGGGTGGCCGGTGAAGGCTTCCGATCGCTGCGGGCACCGATCACACGCATTACGTGCCCCGACGTGCCGGTGCCGTTCGGCAAGGAGCTCGAGGCTCGATTTCTGCCGTCGGCCGACTACGTCGTCGATCAGGTCGACGAGCTGCTTGCGACCGACGCACTTCCGGCACCGTGGTGGATCATGGAAGGAATCGGATGACCCGGACACCGTTGGAACGCCGTCGCACGCTGCAGGAAGACCGGGTCGAGCGCTTCCGGCGCATGGTCGAGATCCGCGTGTTCGAGGACCGGGTGAAGGACTTGTTCGCCGAGGGGATCGTGCACGGCACGACGCACACCTGTCAGGGTCAGGAGGCGGTGGCGGTGGGCATCGCGGCCGCCGCCCGCCCGACGGACTGGATCACCTGCACCTACCGGGGACATGGTGTGGCGCTCGCCCTGGGGTTGACCAGCGAGAGCGTGCTGGCGGAGATAATGGGGCGGGTGTCGGGGTCCGTCGGTGGTGTCGGCGGGTCGATGCACCTCTGTGAGCCCGACGTCGGCCTGCTCCCGACCTTCGCCATCATCGGTGCCGGCATCCCGGTCGCAGCAGGGGCGGCACTGACTGCCCAGGTCCGGGGTACCGACGACGCGGCGGTGGCGGTGTTCGGAGACGGAGCGTCCAACATCGGCGCCTTCCACGAGGGGATCAACCTGGCGGCGATCTGGAAGTTGCCCGTCGTCTTCGTCTGTGAGAACAACCAGTACGGCGAGTACAGCCACGTCACTACCACGACGCCGATCGAGGACATCGCCGACCGCGCCGTCTCATACGGCATTCCGGGGATCGTGATCGACGGTCAGGACCCCGACGCCGTGAGGTCCGCGGTGGCTGATGCCCTCGATCGAGCGAGGGCGGGTGAGGGACCGACATTGCTCGAGGCGAAGACGTACCGCTATGCCGGACATTCGAGGGCAGATACCGCTCCCTACCGGGTGCCCGGAGAGTTCGAGCGGTGGTACGAGCGCGACCCGATCAACTCGTTCCGTGCCCGTCTCATCGACGAAGGACTCCTCACCACCGCGACCTCGGAGGCACTGGAAGCCGAAGTCCGGACCGAACTGGAGGATCTGGTCGACCGCGTCAAGCAGGTGCCCTTCCCCGAACCGGCGGCCATGTTCCGCAACGTGTACGCCTAGGAGGATGCCGTGCCCCGTACTGTCGTGAAGATGCCGAGGGTCGCCGACACCGTGGACGAGGTCCTGGTACTCGAGTGGCTCGTCGCCGACGACGCCTCGGTGACCGTGGGGGATCCGATCATCCGAGTGGAGACGGACAAGGTCGAGGTGGAGGTTCCCTCACCGGTCACCGGGACGGTCATAGAGAAGATGGTCAACGTCGGCGACGAGGTGGAGACCGGGTCCCCGATCTGTGCGATCG
>DATHWB010000262.1:0-3245 GCA_035460965.1 Acidimicrobiia bacterium | reverse complement strand
ATACGCTGTCGGACGTGGAAACGGTGCAGCGCATCGGCCTCTACGGAAGTTGTATCGCCGACGGAGCGATCCTCCTAACCAGGCTCTCCGCCACCGAACCGGACCCTGGAAGATGGACGCTCCACGGCGGGGGGATGGAGGTGGGCGAGAGTCGGCACGAGACGCTCGTTCGGGAGTTCCGGGAAGAAACGGGCCTCGAGGCCGTCGTCGGCGACCTGTTCGACGCCCGCACCCAGATCTATCCGCCGAACGGCCGACGTGGCCACCTCCGTGCAACGCAGTACGTGTATGAGGTCGCGGCGGTCGGCGAACCGGTCGTCACCGAGGTCGGCGGTAGCACGGCCGAGGCCGCGTGGGTGCCGCTGCGGCGTATCGAGCGCCTACCACTCGTCGACCTGGTCAGATGGGTCGCCAGACTCTGAGGGCGCGCCGAGTCCGTCGGTACAGTCGAGACGATGACCGAGCGCGTACGCCGGGACCTCGAGGCATTGATAGCGATTCCGTCGATCACCGGCCAGGAACAGGCGATCCAGGATCACCTCGAAGCGCTCCTCGCCGACGATGGCTTCGCGGTCGAACGATTCGACGGTGGCCTCGAAGTCCTGGCCATCGATCCGCGTTTCCCCGGCACCGAGGTGGAGCACGACGGGCTTCCCCTCGTCGTCGCCGAGTTCGACACCGGACGGCCCGGACCGACCATTCTCCTCGACGCCCATGTGGATGTCGTGCCACCCGGCGAGCCCGAGACGTGGACCACCCCGGCGTTCGAGCCCTCGACCCGCGACGGCAAGGTGTTCGGGCGGGGGGCCTGCGACATGAAGGGCGGACTGGTAGCCGCCATCGAGGCGATGCGAGCCCTGGCTGCCGATCCCGCCGGACTCGTGGGGAAGGCGGCACTCGCACTGGTGCCGGGGGAAGAGGACGGCGGTTCAGGCTCCTTCGCCCTGATCAGGGCCGGATATGAAGCCGACCTGTGCGTGATCCCCGAGCCGACAGGGTTGGAGGTCGTCGTCGCACACGGTGGTGCGATCACGTTCACGCTGGACGTGCCGGGTCGGGCGGCTCACGCGTCGACGCGGCGGGAGGGGGTTTCGGCACTCGACAACCTGTCCTACCTCGTGGATGCGCTGCGGGACGACGAACGGGAGCGCAACGAGGCGGAGCGAGATCCGCGCATGCGGGCGATCGGCCTGCCATATCCCACGATCATCGGTCAGGTCGAGGGGGGTAGTTGGGCTTCCACCGTGATGGACCGAGTGGTGGCCCACGGGCGGTACGGGGTCACTCTCTCCCAGGATGCCTCAGGTGCGGCGGGGGACCTCCGTCGGGCGATCGCCCAGGCGTGCGCGGCGCACCCATTCCTCTCCGAGCATCCAGTCGGAGTGTCGGTTTGGGGAGGCCGGTTCGACTCGGCCGCCGTTCCGTCCGAGCATCCACTGCCCGCCGGCCTGGCGGCGGCGCACGCCGAGGTGACCGGGTCGTTGCCGGCCCTGGTCGGGGCACCGTACGGGGCGGACATGCGGCTGTTCATCCAGGAAGCGGGCATACCGACGGTGATGTACGGACCGGGGGACGTCAGGTCCGCGCATTCGGCCGACGAGTTCGTGTCACTGGACGAGGTCGTCACCTGCGCGGAGGTCCTCGCCCGTTGGATGCGGCGGACTCTCACGACGTGAGCGCTCGCATCGACCTTCGGTTGCGCCGCGCCTTCAGCGTGCGAGGGAATCCCGCTCAGCCCTACGAGGGCAGTAGCGGGCGAACATCGGCGGTCGGATTGGGTCTGACGGTCGCCCGCACGCTGGCACGGCTGATGGGGGGCGACATCACCTATCACCATGAGGGCGTGCCACCTTCCGGCTCGTCCTTCCCGCCGTGGGTGACGGCCAGGCCGCGCGAGAGGCTCAGACCGCGCCCAGCTGATCCAGGACGAACGCCAGCACCTCGGCCTCGTCGCGCCATGCGTCGTAGCGACCCGACTTGCCGCCATGGCCGGCACCCATCTCGGTCTTGAGGATGATCGGGCCGCGACTGGTCGCCGTCGAGCGGAGCGCCGCCACCCACTTCGCCGGCTCCCAGTAGGACACGCGCGGGTCGTTCAGCCCCGCCGTCACGAACATCGCCGGATACTCCGATCCCTCCTGAATGTTCTCGTACGGGGCATACGCCCGCATCCAGCGGTACTGCTCCTCGATCGACGGGTTGCCCCACTCCTCCCATTCGATCACGGTCAGAGGGAGAGACTCGTCCAGCATCGTGTTGACGACGTCCACGAACGGCACCTCGGCCACCACAACCCGGAACGTCTCGGGTCGCAGGTTGGCCACGGCCCCCATCAGCAGGCCACCGGCCGAACCGCCCCGAATGGCGAGCCGGCCCGGGGGAGTGACACCCGACTCGACGAGGTACTCGGCCGCCCGTACGAAGTCGGTGAACGTGTTCATCTTGTGGGCGAGCTTCCCGTGCTCGTACCACAGGCGTCCCATCTCGCCGCCACCGCGCGGATGGGCGATGGCGAAGACGACGCCGCGGTCGAGGAGAGAGAGTCGCGGGATGGAGAAGTACGGATCGATCGTCGCCTCGTACGATCCGTACCCGTAGAGCAGGGCGGGGGCGGGCAGCGAGAGGTCGGCTCGGCGAACGAGGGAGATCGGGATGCGGGTCCCGTCGTCGGCGAGCGCCCACAGCCTCTCGGACACGTAGTCCTCGGGTTCGAAGCCGCCCAGTACGGGCTGCTGTTTCACGATCGTTCGCTGGTCCGTCGTCGCGTCGACGTCGATCACCTGTCGCGGCGTCGTGAGCGACTGGTACGCGATGCGGATCGTGTCGGTCTCGTACTCGTGGTTCGTCTCGAGTCCCACCGTGTACACCGCTTCGTCGAAGTCGACGGGACGAAGACCACCGTCCTTCAGCAGCGTCAACGAGGTGAGCCCACCGATCCGTCCGCTCACCACCACGTGGCCGGCGAAGGCCTTGACGTCGGCGACCTTGCGGAGCGGGTCGTGGGCGATGACCGTCTCGATGTCCGACGGATCCTCGACGTCGATCGACAGCAGGGCTCCGTTCGGGGCATCGGCGTCGGTCACGACGAGCCAGCGCCCATCGCGGTGATCGGCCGTGTACTGGACTCCCTGGACCCGGGGGAGGACCGGCTGGAAGTCGGGTGTGGCGGCTGCCGTGTCCGCGTAGTGGACGTCGGCGGTCACCTGGCTGCCTGCCGCCACCAGGACGTAGCGCCGATCGGTCGT
>DATHWB010000261.1:0-2002 GCA_035460965.1 Acidimicrobiia bacterium | reverse complement strand
GGTGGGCGTAGCCGGGCAGGTCCCAGACGACGTCGTCGGTCAGGCAGTCCAGGATCTGCGCGTGGTCGCTGCGGCGGAACCCGTCGAAGTAGGCCTCCACGACGGCCTTGCGTGCTGTCACGTGGTCCTCTCCGTTCCGCGGCCGGGTGCGCTCCATGTGATGTCTCCCTTGTGCGGTCGGTACCCGTCCGGGCACCGCTCGACCCGGGACGTCGGAGCCGGCGTGCCGATCTCGACATGCGCCGCCGTCGTTCGAGCGGTGGCTACTCAGAGACGAGACGCGTCGATCATCCGGCCGCTCGTGCGACCCTTCGAACACTGGCTGAGCGCGATGGAGCTGGGCTTTTGCGCGGCGCCCGTGGATCCGTGCCGTCATGACGGGTCATCGTCAGACGCCTCCGGCGGAGACTCCGAATGGTCGCCGCTCGGACGTGGGCCACGGAAGCGGAGGTACGCCCAGCGCGAGAGAAGCGCCAGAGCGCCGGTGCTCGCGAGTAGCGCGACCACCGGGTGAGTGACGACGCCGGTCACGGCAGAGTTGACCTGGCTCACCAGACTGCGCGGCCTGCTGTCCACCTCGATCTGGGCGATGGTCTCGAACGCCTCGCCAGCCTCGACGTACTCGTCGGCATCTTCGTCGAACCGCAAGCCCTGTACCTCGAGGATGAGGAGCAGATTGTTCCCGGTGACCAGCGGCGTGACGCTCCATAGCCACGAGACCTCGTCAGTGTCGTGGAAGGATTTGTGCTGCCAGTCCTCGGGATCGATGGTGAAGTCATTGCCGACGAGGCGAGCGCGCACCCGGCAGCGCAGGGGTTGCTCCACGACCGTCGTCGACGGGCCGGGACCGGAAGTCGTTGTTTCGCGAGGCTCTCCCGTCGTCGCCTCCACAACGATCGCTTCTGTCTCACCGACGTGCATTTGGCGCTGCTCCGCATAGGAGATCCGCGCCTCCCGGGCTCGGGCATCGCACTCCTCCCGGGTCTCTGGGATCGTCGTGGCGGTGGTCGGCGGAACGTCGTCTCCCGTCGTGGCGGTGGTCGCCGACGGGGTCGTCGACGGGGTCGTCGACGTGGACGTCGTCCCGATGCCTCCTACCCCGGCGGATTCAATTCCGATGCTCGAGTCGACCTCGAGCGTCCCGGACACCGGGCCCGGGCCGGTGGGTGCGAACCGGACCTCGATATCGCAGCTGTGGCCAGGCTCCAACTCGACACCTATGCAACCGCTGTCGACCTCGAACGGATCGTCGACGAACACGATGATGTCCTCGATCGAGGCCCCTTCGGCCGTCACCGTCACGGTCTGGGTTTCGCTCTGCCCGACCACGACCGTTCCGAAATCCACCTCCGTTGGGTCGAGCCGGACAACCGCTGCCGACGGGTCACTCGTCGATGGCCCCAGCGACGTACTGGTAGGGCCCTCCTGGGCGCCGGCCGCCACCGCGATGGCCGGCACGGCCACGGCCAGCGTGCCGGCTGTCACCGTAACCCTCTTGGCCCATGCGTTGGGGGGCCCGGGTGTTGCCATGGGGTCACCTCTCGAAGTGGATGACATCCTCACGAGCCGCCGAAGGATGTCTCCGCCGCCTTTGGCGCATGACCACGGCAGGAAAGCTAGAGCCATGCCCCATGTGGGACCTGCGACTAGAACGCCAATATCATCCCGCCGCTTCCGAGGCATGTCCACGGGCGGTGGTGCGCTTCGATGCCGTCCCTTCATCGGAAATGTCGGTGCTCCGCCGTCGACCTCCACCCACATGCGAGTGCTGGCGAGCACGAAGCCCGCCGGGTCCGGTCTCGCCAGTTCTGGATTGTGCTCCGACGGACGCCGTGGCCGACGACCGATGAGCCGTCGCGCCGGGCGTCGTTGCACCTCCTGACAGAGCGACGCCCGGCACCGCTGGTGCCCGGCAAGGAAGGAGCCCAACGATGAAGGCAATCACCCCGTTCCTGTGGTTCGACAACGACCTCGAGGCGGCGATCGACCTCTACACGTCGGT
>DATHWB010000260.1:0-4813 GCA_035460965.1 Acidimicrobiia bacterium | reverse complement strand
CCACGTCGACCACCCAGGCGGTCACCAGCCCGACCACCGCCACCGGCCACCACACCGGGTCCGCCGCCAGGTTGGCGAGGATCAGCACCGCGACCACTGCGGCCGGAACGAGGAGATCGACGCCCCCCTGCGGCCTGGCATCGAGGGCATGCGAGCCACCGGATACCGGCGGGATCAACGCCACCTCGTCCGACGGTCCGACGGGATCGTGCGGTTCGGCTTCCTCGCCGTTCACCCAGACGCGGGCATTGGCGAGACTCCCGGCGAACCCGGAGCCGAACCGTCGGGAAGCCGCCTCGAGGACGTCGCCGACGGTCTCGCCATCGATCTCGACGTTGCTCGTCCCTGCCAGGTCACGCAGCCCGGCGAACAGTCGCAGCCGTGCCATGTCGCCACGGTAGTGCGCCGGGTTCCCGGATCAGTGCCCCACCGGGGTCGGGCCGAAACTGCCTCGTCGCCGGGAGGCCGCAGTCACGACCGGCCCTCCAGGCGGCGTAGACGCTCCGACCACTCGTCCCCCACCCGGCGCGACCAGTCGGCGATCTCGGCCAGCCCGGATGACACCACGTGGTACTCGACCGATCGTCCGTTCCGTCGGCGACCGACCAGCCCCGCATCCTCCAGGTGGCCGAGGTGCTTGGCGATCGCCTGCCGGGACATCGGGAACTCCGCCGCCAGTTCACTCGCCGATTCCGGCCCCGTGGATCCGAGATGTTCGAGGAGACGCCGACGCGTCGGGTCGCCGAGGGCGTCGAAGACCCTGTCGGTCATCCCACGCCCGCCAAGACCCCGAAGGGACCCGGCCGCTCCACCCCGATCGCCTCGAAGCGGACCTGCTCCCACTCGTGCAGGATCTCGACGGCTTCGACGATCGTGCCTCCCTCCGTGGGGTGCAGCAGGATCTCGACCTCGGTCCAGCCGGGATCCCCATCGCCGCTCCACTCCCACGCCAGCCGCCGACTCGGTTCGATGTGTGTCACGTGACCGGCCCGACCCGGCGAAGAGACCCGACCCCCGGGGCGCGGTTCGAGGCGGGAGTCAGGACCGAACCACGCCTCGAAGCCGAACACGATGCGGTCCCATGCCTCGGCCGCAGGCGACTCGACCATCACACGCCGCTCGACTCGTGCCCGTTCCATCCAGTCCTCCTCCGAATAGAGCAACCCGTTAGTTGCACATTGTCGCCACCGCGAGCATAGTGCAACTCCCACGTTGCAGGAGATGGTCATGTCGATTCCCACGCTTCCCCACGTCACGGAGGATTACGGCCGCGGCGAGCGGTCCACCGACATCTTCTCGAGGCTCCTCGGTCGCCGCGTCGTCTTCCTGGGGTCGGCGATCGACGACGCCGTGGCCAACGTCGTCGTCGCCCAGCTGATCCACCTCGACGCCGACGATGACACGGCCCCGATCCGCCTGTACATCAACTCGCCGGGCGGGGAGATGAGTTCGATGCTGGCGATCTACGACACGATGCAGCATGTGACGTCACCGGTCGAGACGGTGTGCATCGGGATGGCTGCGTCCGCCGCCGCCGTGATCCTCGCCGGCGGAGAACACGGGCGGCGCCGGGCCCTCCCCCACGCCCGGGTGATGATCCACCAACCCCACGTACAGCACGCCGTGCAGGGACAGGCGGCGGACATCGCCATCCACGCCGCCGAGGTGAGCCGCATGCGCCGCCAGATGTCCGAACTGCTGGCCAACGACACGGGGCACACCGTCGAGCAGGTCCTGACGGACACCGAACGAGACCGGTGGATGCCGGCGGAGGAGGCACTCGCCTATGGGCTGATCGACTCGATCGTCTGACGGAGTTCACGGCACTCTCACGAGCGGCTTGCATGGGCCTATCGAGGTGGAGGACGTGTCGTGATCTGGCCGCAACTCGCATTGATCGGAGGGCTCGTCGCCCTCAACGCCGCCTTCGCCGGCAGCGAGTTGGCCCTGGTGTCCCTGCGGGAGGGTCAACTCCGGCGACTCGAACAGGGATCGAGGACAGGAGCGCGCCTCGCCCGGCTCGCCCGCGACCCGAACCGCTTCCTCGCCACCATTCAGATCGGGATCACGTTGGCGGGCTTCCTGGCTTCGGCGGTGGCGGCCACGTCCCTGGCCGAACCGCTGGTCGAGCCCCTCGGCTTCCTCGGTGGGAGCGCTCGCGCCGTCGCCATCGTGCTGGTGACGTTGATCCTGTCCTTCGTGACGCTGGTCTTCGGAGAGCTCGTGCCGAAGCGCATCGCCATGCAGCGAGCCGAGCGGTGGGGACTGGCGGTGGCAGGGCCCCTCACCGCCCTCGCCGCCCTGTCGCGGCCCGTGGTGGGACTCCTCTCCTTCTCCACCGACGCGGTGGTACGGGTGTTCGGTGGCGATCCGTCACAGCAGCGGGAAGCGGTCACACGCGAGGAGTTGCGGGAGCTCGTGGCAGCCCAGATGAGCTTCACCCCCCAACAGCGGCTGATCATCGACGGGGCGTTCGAGGTGTCCCACCGGAAGATCGGCCAGGTGATGCGCCCGCGACCGGACGTGTTCGTCCTGGACGAGGCAGAGTCGAGCAGCGAGGCCCTCCGGCGTCTCGCCGCCAGCGGACACACCAGGGCGCCCGTCGCGCCCGACGGGCTGCTGGACTCGGCCGAAGCGATCGTCCACCTGCGTGACCTGCTCGACGAGGGAGAGCGGCCCGTCGCCGAGGTAGCGACGCCCCTGTTCCTCGTGTCGGAGGCCGGAGGGGTGCTCGAGACGCTCCACGAGTTCCAGGTACGGCGCATCCAGCTGGCGGGCGTCGTGGACGAACACGGCGTGGTGACCGGGATCGTCTCCGCCGAGGATCTCGTCGAGGAGATCGTCGGCGAGATCTACGACGAGACCGACCGCGACGTGGTCGCAGTCCGCAGGGAAGGTGACGGCACCCTCCGGGTATCAGGCCGGTTCCCGATCCACGATCTCGAAGACATCGGCGTCTTCGACGTTCCGACCGGCGACTACGTGACCGTCGCCGGCCTGGTCCTCGAACGGCTCGGTCGTATCCCGCACAGTCCCGGCGACCGGGTCGAGATCGCCGGACGGGTCTTCGAAGTCACGGCCATCGGTGGCCGTACGATCACCGAGGTGAGGATCGGGCCGCCGCCCTCCCCCGGACCCGACAGCGAGTGACAGCGGTCCGGTTCCCCGAATCGCACACGCCGTATACCCTCGGAGCCTATGCCTGTCGATGCCCCACTCGTCGCCGTCGAGGTGCCGCTGGTCGGCGACCACCGCCGCAAACACTGGGCCAAGGTCGTGTACGACGTCGATCCGACCAAGTCGTCCGGATGGGCGTTCGTGGGTGACTTCGTCAACGACGGCGGTATTCAGGACGTCCCCGCCGGTGCGGTGCTCCTCGCCTACGGCGAGACCGGATCGCGCGCCAACCCGCACCCGGCCGTGAAGGTGTACACGATCAATCCGGATGCCACCCTGTCGCTGGAAGGGGAAGCATCGGGCAGGGCATGGGCGAGGACGATTCGTGACACGGTCGAGCACTTGTTGGACGGCGACCGCCCGGTTCGACAGGACTGGCAACCGGAACTGACGACCTTTTCCGACGCGGCCCTCGTCGAGGAGCTGACCCGACGCGGGTGGGCGGTGCGGGCCCCCGAGGAGACGCCGTGAAGGCGATCCGGGTGTCGTCCACCGGCGGTCCGGAGGTCCTGGAGTGGGCGGACGTCACCGATCCCGTGGCCGGGCACGACTCGGTGGTGGTGGAGGTGGAGGCGGCCGGCGTCAACTTCATCGACACGTATCAGCGCGGCGGCCTCTACCCGATGGACCTCCCGTTCGTCCCCGGCCTGGAAGGTGCGGGCACGATCGTCGAAGTGGGCGTCGACGTCGCAGGACTCTCCATCGGAGATCGGGTGGCATGGTGCAGCTCGCTCGGCTCCTACGCCGAGAAGGTGGCGGTCCCGGCCGCGCGGCTGGTGACGGTTCCCGACGGCGTCGACACCGCGACCGCGGCCGCCGTCATGCTGCAGGGCCTCACGGCCCACTACCTCGCCTCCGACACCTTCCCGCTCGCGCCGGGCGACCGGTGCCTCGTCCACGCCGGGGCGGGCGGGGTCGGTCTGCTGCTCACCCAGATCGCCAAGAGGCGCGGGGCGGAGGTGTTCGCAACGGTCGGGTCCGAGGACAAGGCCGAGCTGGCGCGTGGCGCCGGGGCAGACCACGTGATCCTGTATCGCACCCGCGACTTCGGGGACGCCGTCGAAGAGATCGCCGGACCTCGACCACTGGACGTCGTGTACGACGGCGTGGGCCGCGCGGTGTTCGGCAGGTCACTCGACCTGCTGCGCCCGCGGGGAATGCTCGTGCAGTTCGGCAACGCCTCCGGGCCGGTCGATCCGGTGTCCCCGCTGCAGCTGATGCGCAGCGGCTCCCTCTTCCTGACGCGGCCGACGCTGGGCGATTACACGGCGGACCGCGACGAACTCGTGGGACGCACCGACGACCTCTTCGGCTGGGTCCGGAGCGGCGAGCTGGACGTGCGGATCGGCGCCACCTTCCCGCTGGAACGTGCGGCCGAAGCGCACCGGGCGCTCGAAGCCCGGCGCACGACGGGCAAAGTCCTGCTCCTTCCCCGCTGATCGCCTCAGCCGACGGTCACGGTCAGTGTGAACGTTGCCTCCGGGGCGGCATCCTCGAAAGGCCGCCGGTACTCCAGGACGAGCTGTCCGCTCCCCTCGGCGCGACCCTCGAAGCGGTAGGTGAGGATGCCTCCGGCACCCAACGCGTCGGACTGAGGCTCGAACTCCGTCTCGTCGATCTGTTCGAACACGTCGGC
>DATHWB010000259.1:0-14472 GCA_035460965.1 Acidimicrobiia bacterium | reverse complement strand
AGGCGGGGGCTTCGACCGAAGAGGTTGCCCGTCAGCGTGAGATGCTCGGCCCCGAGGAGGTGGATCGAGCCCGCGGCGGTCTGAATCGTCCGGCCCGTGGAACCGTCGGTCTCGAGGCGCAGCCCCGAACTGCCGTTCCCGCACATCGTGCTGCTGGTCAGGGTCACGGAACGCCCGTTGGCGATGAGCAGTCCGTACCGTCCGTTGTCACACAGAACCGTGTTCGACACGGTGGATGGCCCTTGGGAAGCCTCGATGAACAGTCCGTCGCTCAGGTTTCCGCACAGTCGGGAGTTGCGGACCACGAGCCCGGGGACGTCGTAGTCGAACCAGAGACCGCGGGTGTGGTTGCCGACTGCGGTGTGACCGTCGACGGTGAAGTCGTGGCTGCCGACGACCTTGACGCCTGCGATCGTGAGCCCGATGTAGTCACCGCGAACGCCACGCCAGTTGTTGCCGGAAGTCTCCGTCGAGAGCAGCTGCACCCCGGGCACCTTGAAGACGTTCATCCCTCCGCCGCCGTTGTGGTTGATGCGACTCGAGTCGACGGTCACGTCGGATGAGGTCGTCAACGAGACTCCGACCCAACTGTTGTCCCGCACGAGGTTGTCCACGAACTGCACTCGCCCGACGTTGGTGATCTGAACCGCAGATCCGCCGAACGCGGACGCGGCCCCGGAGAACTCGACTCCGCGGATCGTCACGTTCTTGGCTCCATCCACCTTGAGTACCTGGGGGCGAACGGACACCTCGATCGAAGCGGGTGCGCCTCCCGAGACCGCCACGTAGATTCGCCCGGCCGGCTGATCGACGAAGAACGACCCGGGGACGAGCGCGGAGAACGAGAGCACCTGCTGGAGACGCACGCCATCGTGGAACGCCATCTCGCGCCGTCCCACGATCTCGGACACGCCCCCGGCGGGGGACCAGTCGAAGGGCCACTCGCGGGCGTAGACCCCCGACGCGGCTGATTGCCAGCCGGTCCATACGTCGGTACCCGTCACGCGTACCGTGCCGGGAGACTTGGCCTCGATGAGCAGCTGTGGGGCGTCGGATGTCGAGTGTCCCACGTTCACGTGTTCCCGATACACGCCGGGCCCGATGAGGATTCGCACGGCCTGTCCTGACCGGCGGAGGGCCGAAGCCCGTTCCACCGCCTGTTGGATCGTGCGTAGCGGTGACTCGGCGGTGCCGGTATTGGCATCCGAGGCCGACGGATGCTGGATCTCCACGTGAATCGTGCTGCCCGCGAAGGCGGACGGCGGCGGGACGATCGGGGAGAGACCGAGTGCCCTCGCCAGGAACGACGCCATCTCCGCCCGTGTCACCGCTCCATGCGGGCAGTAGCGGCCCGAGCCGCAGCCCAGCGTGATGCCGGCGCTGGCCAGGGAGTTGATGTCGGGTTCGAAGGAGGAACCGGCGTCATCGACGAAGTGATCTGTCTGACTCGGTTCCAGGCCGAACGATCGCACGAGGAAGGACGCCATCTCCCCCCGCGTGACGTTGGCCGCGGGGCAGTACTGCGTTTCGGTGCATCCCCGCGTGATTCCCGCCTGGGCCAGTCGGTCGATCGAGTCCTCGAAAGGCGACCCGTCGTCGTCTCCGAACGCGTCGGTGGAGGTCGGCGGGAGGTCGATGGCCCGGTCGATGAACGCCGCCATCTGCTCACGCGTGACCGGCGCATCCGGGCAGAACCGGGTGGCCGAGCAGCCGTTGGTGATACCGGCGGCATGGATCGCCTCGATGTTTCCCTCGTGGATGCTGCCGTCGTCGTCCTGGAACGTGCCACCCGGCTGGAGGACCAGAGCCTGGGCCGGTGCCTCCGCGATGAACCCCGCCGGCAGCGCGAGTGAACCCACGACGACCAGCACGGTGAGAATGCTCTTCGACCACATCGGCGTTCCCCCTCGATCCCTCGCCTGCGGACGTCGCCAGTCAAACCCCTCGCCGTTCACTCCGCAAGGCTCACAGCGAGCGCACCCACTGCGCGATCATCAGCGCCACCCCATCGGGGGCGTCCTCGGGGAGGAGATGTCCGCCGCTGACCTGAACGGTGGTCGTGTTGGGAAGGGCCATCGCCTCGGCTGCCAGACGGTCGACGATCCAGTAGCCGGGTTGGCCGAGCACGAGCAACTTCGGGACCGAGGAGGCGCCCAGCCACCGTGCATAGCTCTGCACGCGTTCGAACGATGCGGTCGGGGATCCCGCGATCGGAACGGTGTGGAGCGCCGTGTGCAGTGCCTGTCGCATCTCCGCAGGTCGCCCCAGGGTTCGGCGGAACTCGTCGGTGACGACCTTTCCAGGCGGGTTGAGCAGCTCTCGCCGGACCGCCAGGTCGAAGTATTCGTCCGTGTCCATCACGAAACGCTCACCATCCGCTCCACGCGCCCGCTCGAACATCTCGCGGGGCTTCGGACCGAGGTCCTCCCATTCCAGGGGTCGGATGATCGACTCCATGTGACAGAGGCCCCGGATTCGGTGAGAGTGCTGCTGGGCGTAGGCGAACCCGGTCATCGATCCCCATCCGTGCAGCACCAGCACCATCGGCTGGTCTATCCCGAGCACCGTCGTGAACGACTCGAGGTATGCGAGGTGAGATTCCAGCCGGTAGCTGTCCCGGGAACTCGGGAGGAGCCGTTCGGAGTCACCCGTCCCGATGAGGTCCACCGCGATGCAGCGGGCGTACGGGGCCAGCAGTGAGATCTGGCGGCGCCAGAGCACGCTGGAGCCGATCCCTCCGTGGATGAACACGACCGGTGGACCGCTTCCCTCCTCGACGTACGCCATTCGCGACCCCAGCACCTCGGCGAACCTGCGCTTGGGGAACGGCGAAGCATCGGCCAGGTCCTGGCGGAGCCGGGCGAAGACCGACGGACGTTTGCGGGCCAAGAAGGATCGATCCTGTTCGACGAGATGTGCAGATACCGTGGAATCTCTGCGGCGGACGGGCGTATCGTAGGGAGCGGCCCGCCCCGGCAACGGGTGGGTGGAGTTCGACCCGTGGACGGCTAGGCTGCGTCATCGCGTCCACGTCACCGTGGGGGTGGCGCGCGGACCGTGACCCCGTGGACTGTCGGTCCCTTCGCGGATGCGAGCTTTTCAGGAGGATGGGTGACGACCCACGAGCAGGCCAACCAACTCTCGGTGATCCAGGCAATCTGGCGATGGCGGTTGCCGGTTCTCGGAGTCACCGTGTTGTTCGGGATCGTGGGGTTCCTGGCCAACGCGGCACAGGAGGACGAGTTCGTGGCTTCGTCGTCGCTCGTCCTCGAGGACCCGGCCGCATCCTCGGTGCTGGCCGACGCCGTCGTCCGGACCAACCCCCGATTCATCACGAACCAGCTCGAGATCTTGCGGTCTGCCGTGGTGGCACAGCGTGCGAGCGAGAAGGCGACTGCCGCCGGTCGTGCGGTGGGCATCTCCGATGTGATCTCCCGCTCGCAGTTCACTCCCCTCACCACCGCCGACGTCATCATCGTGACCGTTCGCCACGAGAATCGTGAGCTGGCCGGTCTGATCAACGAGTATCTCGTCGATGCCTACGTCGAGGTGCAGCGCGAGCAGCGACGCGATGCTGCGGAGTCGGTCCTCCAGCAGCTGTCCGCCGCCGAGGAGGTGCTGGCGTCGGCGCTCGCCGAGGTGAACGGCGAGCTGGCCGCCATTTCCGACAGACGAGGCATCGACGGTCAGACCGAGGCGGTTCTCGACGAGCTGGCCGCCACTCAGGCCCTCTTGCTCGCCACCGCGGATCCCGAACGGCGTTCCGAGCTCCTGGCGAGGATGGTGGAGCTCGACCAGCAGCTCAGGACCCTGCGTCTCGCATCCGACATCGAGGCCACCCATCCGGACGTCGAAGGGCTCCTCCGTTCCCGCGACCAGCTCCTCACGCGTATCTCCGACATCGCCCGGCGCCAGACCGAGGTCGAGATCGACTCGGGGTCGCAGGCGAGCGTTCTCGTCTTCGCGTCCCCGCCCACGGTCGTCGCCGCCGGGTCCCGGCTGGCCGAGGCACTCCGTGTCGTGGCGGGTCTGCTCGTGGGTTTCGTGCTCGCATCGAGCCTGGCCTACGTCTACACCGTCCTGCGCCGCACGTTCGGCAATGCTCGTCAACCGGAGTCGGATCTGGGTCTGTCGTATCTCGGCGAGGTGCCCGAGTTCGACGTTCGCGCCGCGCCGATCCCGGTCAGGGACGATCCCCGGGGATTGGCGGCGGAGGCGTTCCGATTCGTCGCAGCCGCCGTCCAGTTGCGTGCCGAACGTCGCGAGGCGACCAGCGTCATGTTCGTGTCCGCCCACGTCGGGGACGGCAAGTCCACGGTCGTGGCCAACACCGCGATGGCTGCCGCCCGCAGCGGCCGCAACATCCTCGTGGTCGATGCCGACTTCGGTAACCAGGCGACGAGCCAGCTGCTCATGGGTGACGTCCCGCTCCAAGCCGGGCTGACCGAATTGGTCGCCGGTCAGATGCTGCTCGACGATGCCGTCGCCGAGGTGGAGGTGTCGAGCGGGGTCTCCTTCGACCTGCTCTCCCGCGGGATGCTTCCGGTCGTCGCGCCCGACTTCTTCTCGTCCCAGCAGGTTCGGTCGGTGTTGTCACAGCTCGAGACCGTGTACGACCTCATCCTGGTGGACGGCCCACCGTTGATGCAGGTCGCCTACGCCAGCAATCTCGTCCAGATGACCGGGTCGACGGTCGTGGTTCTGTCACACGACTCCACCGTTCGTGCCGCCGAGGAACTGACCGGCCGGCTGGCGTTCCTCGAAGCGGCGATCCTCGGTTACGTCTACAACCGTGCTCCCCGCAGGGCCGGCATCGACGAGACGGGTGGTTCGATGAAGGACATCCTCGGCGACAGGGGCTTCGTGGACAAGGCCACGAAGCGCAGCGCCCGCTAGTCGGATCCGACCTAGCGAGCGACTGTCGGTAGCCTGCGCGGCGGGAGGAGTCACATGAAGCCATGGCAACGGATGACGATCGCGGGCGCCCTCGCGGTGGGTCTCGTCGCAGCCGTCCTCGCACTCTCTTCGGACTCCACCCTCGAAGGCGCCCCCGGAGTCTCATCGACGTTGCCCGAGAGCCTCCCCGAATGGACCACCACGACCGTGGCGTCGGACACGACCACCACCTCCGCACCGCCAGCGGTGGAGTTGGCGGCGACCGGAGCGGTCTTGCCAGGCGAGACGCCGTCCGTCGTGCTTCACGTGGATCCCGAACGGGGTGCCGACGACAACGATGGCGAGGAGGCGACGCCCTTCGCCACCGTGGCGCGTGCGCTCGGCAGCGCCTCGCAATTCCGACGCGAGGGCGAATCGGTCCGGGTCGTGCTGGCACCGGGCGTGTACCGGGAGACCATCGAGCTGCGCCAGGATCCTGACGACTCCCCGTTGTTGGTGATCGAGGCGGCCGAGCCCGGGGAGGCGGTGGTTTCCGGAGCCGACCTGTTCACCGCCTGGTCGTGGAGCGACGACGATCAGGCCTTCCTCCATCCTTGGCCGTTCGACTGGGGGGCGGCGCCCGACGTCGAAGAGGTCGTGGGCCGGCGTGAGATGGTGGTCGTGGAGGGCGTCCGCCTCGAACAGGTGACCCAGGCGCGTGACCTCCGGCCGGGCACCTTCCTGGTCGACGAGACGACGGATCGGCTCTTGATGCTGCCGCCCGACGGGAGCACGTTCGCGGGGCTCGCCGCGGAGGTGGCGGTGAGGGAGCGCACGCTCAACCTCGACTCGGTCAGGCACGTCGTGGTGCGAGGCATCACCTTCCAGCACGCCGCGACGCCATTCGAGTCGAGCGGCGTCCGCATCTCGAACAGCCGGCATGTGCTCTTCGAACACAACCGGGTCCGCGAGCACAGTTGGACGGGCCTGGGGCTCTCGACGTCGCAGTCACTGACGATCCGTGACAACGAGATCAACGAGAACGGCGGTGGGGGAGCCGGCATGTTCCAGGTCAGGGACGTGCTCTTCGAGGGCAACGACACGTCGCTCAACAACTGGCGCGGCGTCAAGGGCGAGTATGTCGGGTGGTCGATAGCAGGCATCAAGGCGGTGGGCATCCGCGACGTGGCGTTCGTCCGCCATCGGGCATGGTGGAACTCGACGCGCGGCCTGTGGCTCGACTACGACGTGCGCAACGTGACCGTCGACGACTCGTCCTGGTGTCACAACCTCACCGACGGGCTGTTCGTCGAGGCAGCGCCCGGTCCGGTGCGTGTGAGCGGCTCGGAGTCTTGCGAGAACGGCCGCTACGGCCTGCTGCTCGTGAACGTATACGGCGCCACCCTCGCCCACAATCTCGTGTGCGGGAACAACGAGGCCCAGATCCACATGAACGCCGAGTCAGGGGGGCGAGAGATCGTGGCCGACGACGGTACGTTCCGAATGGTGGCGGCGCGGGATCTCACGCTCGACTCCAATCGGATCGTCGGCGACCCACCGCTGCTGGACATCGGTATTCCCCGTGCGGACTTCGCGGAACTGGTCGACACCTTGGAATCCGACAACAACGAATGGGTGTCGTGGGGTCGCGGCGGCTTCGACTTCCCCGGCGGTAGTGGCTCACTCGAGGACTGGCAGGAGGCCACGGGAGCGGACGCCTCTTCCACGTGGAGCACGGGTGGCGCCTCCTGTTCGGAGCCGGCACCGTGATCGGCGCCGACGAGGCCGGAAGCAAGGTGCCGCCGCTCACCGAGTCGATCCGCCCTGGTTCCGTGAGGGTCCGCCACGTGGTTCGAGAGAGGGGGAACCCCTGATGTTCGTGACGATCGTGGGGCCGGACGGGGTGGGCAAGACGTCCCTCGCCGACCGTGTGGTCTCTGCTGGGAGGGGACGCGCCCTGTACTTCCACTTCTGTCCGACGCGGGCGCAACCTCTACGCCCGTTCGTGCATCTCGGCGACGAGCCGGTTCCCCCGATGCCGCCGGCGGAGGGGAGCCGCGCGCTCGGTGCACTGCGTCTGGGCAGGAGCTTTCTGCGGTTCTGGTGGGCTTACCTCGTGCACATTCGCCCTGCGAAGGCGGACGGAAACCTCGTGGTGGCCGATCGATGGGGCTACGGCTATCAGGCTTCCCCCCGCGCGGTCAGGTTCTACGGCCCATCGTGGCTCGCCCGGCTTGCTGTGGCGCTCATCCCGAAACCGGACATCATCTTCAATCTGACGGGCACCCCCGAGATGATCCATGCCCGGAAGGCGGACCTCGAACCTCACGTCATCGCGCAGGAGCTCCGGGGCTGGGGTTCCCTCGACCCGGCCCGGCGGGTCGACGTCGACGCATCGCCGAGTCTCGAAGATCTGACCGAGCGGCTGCTGCGAGAGCTGGGGGACGCCGGTTGGTCTCGCTGACTCGATCCACCGAGGTCGCAGACGACTCCGGCGCGAGCCGTTCGGTGGCTCCGTGGATTCCCGTCGCCTGGGTCGTGCTGCTGTTCGTGTCGAGCTTTCGTTTCACCGGCCAGCGGAGTGTCAACGCGGCGGTGAGCGGCTCGGCTTCGATCGAGAACGCGATCGAGTTGGCGGTCTATGCAGGGATCGGATTCCTGGCGGCGGTTCGGCTGTTGTGGCGAACGCCGAGGTTCGCGCCCTTCGGTGTCGGGGCGTTCTTCGCCTTCTCGCTCCTGTCTGTTGCGTCGGTCCTGTGGTCGGTGATCCCGCTCTTCACACTCATCCGGTCGATGCAGCTGGTGGCGCTGGCGATGCTCATCGCGGTCACCGCCGGCCTGTGGAACGAGGGAGTGAGGCAGCGCGACCACGACTGGACCCGGGTGTGGTTGTGGTATCTGGGGGTTGCTGGCGTCGCCAGCATCGCCGCTTTCCTCTGGCCCAACTGGCAGAAGGACCGATGGTCGTGGCCGGGCCTCCACACCGGGACCACAGCCGAGTACATCGCCATCGCTGCGATGGTCCTGCTGTCGATGTGGGTCGAGGTCGGATGGCGGATCTCACCGCGATTTCGGCGTTTCGTCCCGTTCCTGTTCCTCGTGGCATTGACCTTGCTGATGCTCACCATCACTCGCAGCGCCTTGTTCGGCTTCGTGGCCGGCGCATTCCTCATCGTTTGGACGGGATCTCGCCTGCGAGCCGACCGAAGGTTCGCGGTCGTCGGAGGGATCCTGGCGGTGGCGGTGGCCGGTCTGGCGTGGTTCTCCGAAGCGCTGGTCGAGTACTTGCTGCGCGGTCAGACCGTCGATCAGTTCTACACCTTCACCGGTCGCACGGATCTGTGGGCGTTCGCGCTCGAACAACTCAACGAGGCCGCCCTGCTGGGCTTCGGATACGGATCGGCCCGGGTGATCCTCATCGACGAGTTCTTCTGGGCGGGAACCGGGCACAACCTCTGGATCGAGGCAGCTCTGAGCGTCGGCATCATCGGGGCCGTGCTCCTCACCGTCGTGCTGGCGTGGATGGTCTTCAAGGCACTCAAGTTCCAGAGAACCGAGCCGGGTCCCTCATCCAGCATGGCTCTCGGCTTTGCCGCAGCCACCCTCGTGAGTGGGTTCGCGTCGACTGCGCTGGCGTTGCCCGGCCTCAACTTCGCAGCCGCGGGGATCATGCTCGCGGCGTTGTCGTCGAGACAGGCGGCGCGTGTGCCCTTTGCCGATCCAGGTTCGGACGGGGGCACCCTGGCCGTGGTCGGGGCGGGTACGTGACGCGGATACTCATCTCGGCGTACTCGTGCGGGCCCGGTGAGGGATCGGAGCCTGGAGCCGGATACGCACTCGTCCAAGCAGCGTCTGGTGTCGGTCCGTGCTGGGTTCTGACGCGTGGCAACAACGTCGAGGAACTCGAATCGGCGTTGACCGCTCGGCCACCCGCTCATCCGGTCACCGTCGTGGGAGTCGACGGCCCGGACTGGACGGTCGCACTCAAGCGTCGGTTCGGAGCGGTTCGTCTCTACTACGCCTTGTGGCAGAGAGTGGTCGCCCGGGAGGCGAGCCGTCTCGAGCGGGTGACGGGCGGCTTCGACATCGTCCACCATGCGACCATGAGCGCGTTCTGGTTGCCGATCGGTGTCTCCCGGCTCGGTCGACCACTCGTGATCGGCCCCGTCAGCGGCGGGACCTTCACCCCTCTGTCACTGGTTCGGTACCTCGGATGGCGAGGGTTCGCCGCCGACGCTGTGCGATACGTCGCTGCGCGGCTCGGCGCCTGGCGAACCCGTCGATCGTTCCGTCGCGCATCGGTGGTCATCGCCCAGAATCGGGAGATGGAGCGCTTCGCCCGCCGCCGACTCGTCACTGACGGCGAGCGACTGATCCGCCACTCCCACGCCTCCGACCCGGAGGTCGAGACGCCTTCTTCGGTGACCGAGGGGCGAGAACCGACGGTTCTCTTCGTCGGACGACTGGTCACGTGGAAGGGGGTCCTGCTGGCGATCGATGCATTCGCTGCTGCCCGGCTCGACACCGCCCGATTGGTGGTGATCGGTCGAGGTCCGGCCCTCGACGCGATGCGAGCCCGAGCCGAAGAACGAGGGGTGGCGAATCGGGTCGAGTTCACGGGCCTGCTCGAGCGGACGGAGGTGCTGCGACGGATGCGTTCGGCGTCGTGCCTGCTCTTCCCGTCGTTTCACGACTCGGCCGGCTTCGTGGTGTCGGAGGCGCTCTCTCTCGGATTGCCGGTGGTGTGTCTCGACCATGGCGGGCCAGGGGAGTTGGTCCGGCTGTGGGAGACCGAGTCTCGTGCGGTCGCACCCGGACCGGCCGGTGCAACGGTACGTCGGCTGGCGGAGGCGATCGCCGATTTCGTCGACTCCCCCCGGCCGGTGCCCGACGAGCTGGTGCGATCGAACTCGAGCCTGGCCGACCTCGTTCGAGACGCGTATGGAAGAGCACTGGGAGGCACGAGACCGTGACGACCATCAGGGCCGCGACGGCGATGAGCGTGTTCGATGCGTTCGACCGTGACGGCGTCGGGTACGCCGTGGTGCGGAACCACGATCAGATCCCGATCGATCCCGGGCGGGACATCGACCTGCTGGCACCGCGGTCGGCCCGGGATGCGATAGAACGGATCCTGAGCGAAGCCAAGGACGCATTCGGATGGGAGTCCCTGGTCAGGTGTGACGGGCACCACGAGGGAACGAGCTACTACTTCCTCGGGCCGCTGGACGAACAGGGAAGACCCCGCCAGCTCGAGATCCATTTCACTCGTATCCGTTGGGCGGGCGCCACCATTCTGGGTCCGGAGGATCTCATCGCGCGGCGAGAGAGATCCGAGGCGGGTATCTGGATCGCCGCTCGGGAACACTCGGTCTGCCAGCGCCTCCTCCAGCAGGGGCTGAGCGGGGCGCTGGCGGACATGAAGGACGAATACTGGGCGGAGTTGCGAGCGGCATCGACCGAGCGCGGCGAGGCGGTCGCCGAGGTGCTGGGCGATGTGCTGGGCGACACGGACCTGGCGGCGGAGTGTGTCGGCGCCATGGCCGAGGGAGATCGAGCTCGTCTGGCACAGCTGACGCGGCCGATGCGCACGGCTTTCCTGCGTGCCGGAGGCGGGACTCGCCGGATCCGCGAGGCTCCCGACATCGCCGCATTCGCGTTCCGCAAGGCGCTCAGGCCGCGCCGGCCGGCGCTGTGTGGCGTGGTCGCCCGCATCGATCCGGACACCATCGACGACTTGGCCGACGCACTGGAGAATTCGGTCGCGCACATGTTCCTGGAGACCCGGAGGATCGACCTCGAGGACGTCGGCACCAGCGGTGTCCTGAAGCGGGCCGCGGACGTGGTCTCGCGCGCAGGCCTCGCCATCGTCGCCGCCGGAGAGCCATTCGACGAGTCGTTCCGGTGGATCCCGCGTGTCTCGGTTTGGGTGCCGCCCGGCGGGCTGGAGGAAGGCGTCGACTTGGTCCTCCGCCGTTTCGTCGCCAATCACGGGTTCGTGCGGACTGGAGAACGGGCTTGACGTTCTCGGATCGTAAGTACGATGTTGCCGGGAGCTCAGGGGATGGGGAGTGACGGGGCGTCGGCGGGCAGTCATCAGTGGAATCACGGGCCAGGACGGCTCGTACCTCGCCGAGTTCCTCCTCGAACGGGGCTACGAGGTGCACGGCGTCGTCCGCCGCTCCTCGACCTTCAGCACCGAGCGGATCGACCATCTGTACGCCGACCCTCACAACCCTGACGTCCGGCTGTTCCTCCACTACGGCGATCTGCTGGACGCAGGCAGCCTCGCCCGCATGTTGCGCGCCATCGATCCGGACGAAGTGTACAACCTCGGGGCCCAGTCCCACGTGGCGGTCTCGTTCGAGCAACCCGTCTACACGGCTGACGTCGTCGCCGTCGGTGCGATGCGAATGCTGGAAGCCGTGAGGATGCTCGACCGACCCGTTCGGTTCTACCAGGCGTCGTCGTCCGAGATGTACGGGAAGGTCGTCGAGACGCCGCAGACGGAAACGACACCATTCCACCCGCGATCTCCCTACGCGGTCGCCAAGGTGTACGCCTTCTGGCAAACGGTGAACTATCGAGAGTCCTACGGCATGTTCGCCGCCAACGGGATCCTCTTCAACCACGAGTCGCCACGGCGGGGTGAGACCTTCGTCACGCGCAAGATCACGCGGGCGGCCACCCGGATTGCCCTCGGCCTGCAGGAGGTGCTGTACCTGGGGAACCTCGATGCCGAGCGGGACTGGGGGTTCGCGGGGGACTACGTCGAGGCGATGTGGTTGATGCTGCAGCAGGAGACTCCGGACGATTACGTGGTCGCCACCGGCGAGCGCCACTCGGTTCGCCAGTTTCTCGACTGCGCATTCTCGAAGGTCGGGCTCGACTATCGGGACCACGTCGACGTGGATCCCAAGTACTTGCGACCGGCGGAGGTCGATCTCTTGCAGGGCGATCCCACCAAGGCGCGGGTCGAACTCGGGTGGGAGCCGACGGTCGACTTCGACGGTCTCGTCTCGATGATGGTCGAATCCGACCTCCGTCTCGCCGAGCGCGAGAAGGCTCTCGTCGACGCGGGACTCCTTCCCGCAGATGCCTTCCCGAGGCGGGAGACGTGACCCCCCTCGCCGGCAAGACGGTGATCGTGACGGGCGGGGCGGGGTTCCTTGGTTCTGTCGTCGTGGAGCGCCTGCGTTCTCGTGGCGCCGGCACCGTGGTGGTGCCGCGGTCGGTCGACTACGACCTGACCGAACAGGAGGCGGTGCGCCGACTGCTCGCCGACGCCAACCCGGATCTCGTCGTCCATCTGGCGGCTGAGGTCGGCGGGATCGGGGCGAACCGGGAGAACCCGGGTCGATACTTCTATGCGAACGCCGCGATGGGCATCCATCTGATCGAGGAGAGTCGGAAGGTCGGAATCGAGAAGTTCGTCCAAGTGGGGACGGTGTGCTCGTACCCGAAGTTCGCGACGGTGCCGTTCCGGGAGGATGCCCTGTGGGAGGGATATCCGGAGGAGACCAATGCGCCCTACGGCATCGCCAAGAAGAGTCTCCTCGTGATGCTCGATGCCTACCGCCAGCAGTACGGATTTCCGGGCATCTACCTGCTGCCGGTCAATCTGTACGGACCTGGGGACAACTTCGACCCGCAGACGAGTCACGTCATCCCGGCGCTCATCAGGAAGTTCACCGAGGCGCGGGACGCGGGGCAGGACAAGGTGGTGCTGTGGGGGACGGGAAGCCCCAGCAGAGAGTTCCTCTACGTCGACGACGCCGCGCGGGCGATCGTGATGGCGGCCGAGCACCACACCGACGGCGAACCGATGAACGTCGGCACCGGACGCGAGATCCGCATCGCCGATCTCGCCGAACTCATCGGCCGGCTCACCGGCTTCGAGGGCGCGATCGAATGGGATAGCACCAAGCCGGATGGTCAGCCGCGCCGTTGCCTCGACACCTCACGGGCGCGGGAGAGGCTCGGATTCGAGGCCGCCGTCGATCTCGAAGAAGGACTCGCCAAGACGATCTCCTGGTGGGACTCGCAGGTGGACGCTCTATGACGGGCGCGGCCGTCACTCCGCCGAAGGCCGATGTGGTGGGCATCCCCATTTCGATGACCAGCATGCCGGAAGTCGTCGCGCTGCTTGCCACGCCGCCGCGAGATCGGGCGGCTGTGATCGCAGTGTGCAACGTCCATTCCGTCATGTCCGCCCGTCGTGATCCGGTCCTCGGTGCGGCCATTCGGGAGGCGACGATCGCCACACCGGACGGGATGCCCCTGGTGTGGGCGATTCGGGCGGGAGCGCGCCCCGACCAGGCGCGAGTTGCGGGACCGGATCTCATCGTGGAGGCACTGCGCGGCGGTGTCGAGACCGGACTTCGACACTTCTTCTACGGCACCACTCCCGAGACACTCGATGCCCTGCGGTCGGCGATTCGAGGCATCGATGAGCGGGTCGAAGTCGTGGGCATGCTGTCACCGCCCTTCGGTCCGGTGACCGAAGACATGGTGGAACGGGACAGCGCCGTGATAGCGGCCTCGGATCCGCAGGTCGTGTGGGTGGGTCTCGGAATGCCGAAGCAGGAACTGTGGATGGCGCAGGCGGCGTCGCGATTGCCGGGCACGACTCTGGTGGGTGTCGGCGCCGCCTTCGACATCCTGGCAGGCAACCAGCCGCGCGCCCCCGAGTGGATGCAGTCCGCCGGGCTCGAATGGCTCTTCCGGCTCGCTCACGAGCCGCGCCGTTTGTGGCGCCGGTATGTGTGGAACAACCCGGCGTTCCTGGTCTTGCTCTCCGGCCAGATCCTCCGATCACGCCTGCGTCGGCGCTGACGGTCGGCCCCTCAGTCGTCGTTCTCGAAGGGTGTGCCGGCCAGGGCCGCGGCGTACGCGTCCACCATGCGGGCTGCGGCACGGCGCAGCGAGTGGCGCTCGTGCACGAGGCGGCGTGCCTGCGTTGCCATCGTGTGGAGGTCCTCGGGCGATGCGGCCAGGGCCGCACGCAGGGCGTCGGCGATCGAGGCATGCGAGAAGTCGACCGCGTACCCGGCGCCGTACTCGGCGACCACCCGGTCGAAGTTGGTACCGGGAGTGACGATCGCCGGGAGCCCGGAGGCGAGGGCCTCCTGGATCGAGTACGGCGACGTCTCGTACCGCGAGGTCTGGACATAGACATCTGCCGCGGCCAGCGCCTGATACTTCTCCTGGCCATACAGCGCCCCTGTCAGCAGGACCGAGCCGGGGGCAGCGAGCGCGCCGATGCGTCCTGTGAGGTCGTCGTAGGTGTCCCGCCATGGCGTTCCGATCAGCGCCAGGACGGCGGGTGTATCCGGCGTGACGACGTCGTCCCATGCATCGAGGAGCAGGTCGAGGCCCTTCTGGTACGGATCGAGCCGCCCCAGGAAGGCGAAGACCCGGACACCCGGCGCCACGGCGTGGCGGTCCGACCAGAACGCCGGCGACGGTGGCGTGGCCTCGATCTCCTCGGCATCGAGGGAGTTGCGGACGGCGAACACGCGGGCGTCGGGGGCGTACTCGAGGATCTCCGGGATCTCGGCAGCTGCGGTGGCATGCACCCCGGCGGCGCCACGAACC
>DATHWB010000258.1:0-2793 GCA_035460965.1 Acidimicrobiia bacterium | reverse complement strand
CAAGGTCTTCACCGCCGACGAACTGCAGTTGATCGCCGATCTGGCGGTGGAGCACGACGCTTTGGTCATCACCGACGAGGTCTACGAGCGGATGGCCTACGCCCGTGACCACATCCGGATGGCGACGCTTCCGGACATGTGGGACCGCACCCTTACCCTCTCGTCCATCGGCAAGTCCTTCTCCCTGACCGGATGGAAGACGGGGTGGGCCGTCGGTCCGGAGCCGCTGGTTGCCAACGTCCGCTCCGCCAAGCAGTTCCTGACCTTCACGACGCCCAACCCGATGCAGTTCGGGTCGGCGGCGGCGTTGAGGGCACCGGACTCGTACTACGTCGACCTCCGGGCGATGTACCTGGCGAAGCGGGACCGTCTCGTCGCCGGTCTGGACCGGATCGGGTTCGGTGTCAGGTCACCGGAGGGTGCCTACTACGTGCTGGCCGATCACACCGGGTTCGGGCTGGGTGACGACGTCGAGTTCGTTCGGCACCTGATCTCCGAAATCGGCGTGGCTGCCATTCCTCCTTCCGCCTTCTATCACTCGTCCGACGAGGGCGCCCGACTCGTTCGTTTCGCGTTCTGCAAGTCCGACGAGGTCCTGGACGACGCGCTGGAGCGACTCGCTCGGCTCTGACTGCGGCGTATTCGTGCCCACGTAGGGTGCGGAACCCTCCTTAGAGAAAGGCCCTGGCGCATGGCACAGTCGATAGCCCGACACCACGCAGACGTTCTGGTCGTCGGCGGTGGAGCCGCCGGCGTGACGGCCGCCATTGCGGCGCGCGACAACGGTGCGGGGGTGACTCTGCTGGAGCGCGGCCTGTCGCTGGGTGGCGAACTGATCGGTGGGCTCCCGTTCCTCGGCACGGCCAACGCGCTCGGCGAGGACATCGTCGGTGGCCCTTTCCGGTCGCTGCTCGACGGGTGCGACCGACTCGGCGGCCACGTCGGCAAGGGATTCGACGGGCGGCTGATGTGGGGAACGTTCGTCGACCCGGAGGCCATGAAGCTGGCGGTGGTCGACGCGCTCGCCGAGCGCCGCGTCCGCACCGTGCTCGGAGCCGGCGTCGACGACGTGGTCGTCGAGGGGCGGCGCGTGCACGGCGTGATGGCTCTCACGAAAGGCGGTCCGACCCTCTTCACCGGGGATGTGGTCGTCGATGCCTCCGGAGATGGGGACGTGGTGGCCAGAGCGGGCGGACGGACGGTGATGGGCGACGAGACCGGGACGCTGCAACCCGTGAGCCTCGTGTTTCGCATGAGCGCGGTGGACATCCCGACCGTGCTCGAGTTCATCGGATCGAATCCGGACGAGTTCACACTGGCCGAGAGTCCGGTCATCACCGCCTCGCCGGCGGACTGCGCCGCCGCCATACGTGATTCGGGTATGCCCTTCGCGATGATGCAGGCCGAGCGGGAGGGGTCCTTGCTCCGAGCCGCGATCGACGACGGTTCGATGTACCCGACCACGGGGATCTGGATGTGGCCCACCTCGTTGGCGAAGGGCGAGTTGGGGTTCAACACGACCCGGGTGGCCGGCGTCGACGCCACCGACTCGTTCGCCATGTCCGATGCCCTGGCCCGACTGACGGTGCAGGTCCGGCAGGCCATGACCTTCCTGCGAGGTCGGGTCCCCGGCTTCGCCGCAGCCCACCTGAGCGGGGTGGCACCCAAGGTGGGGGTTCGCGAGACGCGGCGCATCGTGGGAGACGACGTCCTGACGACCGCCGCGGTGATCTCGGGCGCCAAGCGAGCAGACGGGATCGCACGCGGAGCCCATCATGTCGACCTGCACGGGGAGGGCAGATACCAGAAGCGGGTCCCGGTGGACGGTGGCCGCTCTTACGACATCCCGTACGGTGCGTTGGTGCCGGAGGCCTTCGACAACGTGCTCGTGGCCGGCCGGTGCCTGTCGTCGGAGCGGGAGGCGAACGGCTCGGCACGGGTCATCGGTACGGCCTGTGCGATGGGTCAGGCGGTGGGGATCGCCTCGGCGATGGTGACGGCCACTTCGCTGCCGTCGGTGCGGGACGTGGCGGTCGAGGAACTCAGGGCGCTCGTCACCGAACAGGGTGGCGTCGTCACCGGGACGCAGTGACGCGAAACGAGAGCCTGCAAAGGCCGATTCCTTCGTCGGTTTGATCCGGCGCAGGTTCTGTCGGTTCCCGACTCTCTCGTCGGATCTCAACCGGATGCGACTCCGGCTCCCGATGCCCCTCACAGGCTCTCGGCGCTCACTATCTGTCTGGGCGCTGTTCGCCGCTAGGGCCGAAAGTCCCGAGCGCACCGCACCGGGACCTTCGACTCTTGCCCGAACGGGGGCTCCGGACGGATGGTGGGGCTCGGAGGATCACGATGATTCGAATCACGGCACTGCTCGTGGCGTCGGCGTTGGTGTTGGCCGGCTGTTCGGGAACGACGGAAGTGACGGAGTCCGACGACGGGGGCTCGGTATCGGTGGGCGTCGGCGATGAGTTCACCGTTGCCCTTCCCGCCAATCCTTCCACCGGGTTCACGTGGGTGGTCGCCCTGATCGACGCCGACGTGTTCGAACAGATCGACGAGACGGAGTTCGAGCCTCAGTCTGACGCGTTGGGTGCCGGAGGCATCCTCACCTACCACTTCGAGGGTCGCGCCGAGGGGAGCGGACAGCTCGTCCTGGAGTACCGGCGGCCCTTCGAGGACGCCGCCCCGGAGGCCACGTTCACACTGACTGTGACCGTCGGCTGAGGCGATCAGCGGGGAAGGAGCAGGACTTTGCCCGTCGTGCGCCGGGCTTCGAGCGCCCGGTGCGCTTCG
>DATHWB010000257.1:0-3921 GCA_035460965.1 Acidimicrobiia bacterium | reverse complement strand
CCCCCACGTCCAGGAGTCCGGTCCAAAAGGCGATCATGGCGTCGAGGTCGCGACAGTCGACCATCACCGAAGTCACACGAGGGGTCGTCATCGCCTCGAAAATACCCGGTACGGCGCCCGGAAGCCGCACAACCCCGTTCGGGGCCGCCCGGCCTACGCTCGATGCATGCGCGCCTGGCGGCTCCACGACACAGACGGCCCCGGGTCATACCGACTCGACGAGATCGATCCCCCACATCCAGATCCGGGCGAGGTGCGCGTCGAGCTGCGGGTGGCGGCCCTCAACCACCTGGACCTCTGGGTCTCGCGCGGACTCCCGAAGCCGCACCACTTCCCTCACATCGCCGGCGGTGACGGGGCAGGCGTCGTGGACGCCGTCGGCGACGGCGTGGAGTCGATAGGGCCGGGTGCCGAGGTCACGATCAACCCGTCGATCTCCTGCGGGGTGTGCGCGGCCTGTCTGGCAGGCGACATCGTCTATTGCCGATCGTTCGGGATCCTCGGAGAGCACCGATCGGGCACGCTGGCCGAGCATGTCGTGATACCCGAGCGCAACGTGGTTCCGCGCCCAGGGACGGAATGGGAGGTGGCAGGGTCCTACGGTCTGGCCTTCGGCACCGCCTACCGGATGCTCAGACGTGCCCGCCTGAGCGCCGGCGAGACGCTCCTGGTGGTGGGGATCGGAGGAGGGGTCGCCACGGCCGCCTTCCAACTGGGACTGGCGATGGGGGCGGACGTGATGGTCACGTCCCGTAGCCCGGCCAAACGCCAGTGGGCACTCGACCACGGCGCCATCGCCGCCGCCGACTCGTCGGCGGCGTTCTCGAAGGACCTGCCTCGTCGAGCCGACGTGGTGGTCGAGAGCGTCGGACCCGCCACGTTCGATCAGTCGATTCGAAGCGCGGCGGCGGGCGGCCGCCTGGCGGTGTGCGGATCGACCTCCGGCACCAAGGTCGAACTGACGGTGCCGATCCTGTTCTTCAAACAGCTGGAGATCGTGGGCTCGACGATGTTCACCCACGACGAGTTCCGGAAGGTGACCGGATTGGTCGACGGCGGCAAAGTGCAACCCCGGGTGGATGCCGTCTACGACTTCGACGACCTGCCGCAAGCGCTGGCCCGACTGGACGCCGGGGAGCAGCTCGGCAAGATCGCGATCCGGTTCTGAGCGAGGAGGCACAAGCCATGAGCGGACCCATCGACGAGCGGGATCTGATCGCCGCCGAGGAACCCTCGACGGTGGAGGCGCGTGAGGGCAGGCACGCCACGGTGGGCGGGCTCGACATCGTGCGGGTCCTGCCCACCAAGGGCCGGCGCACGGTGGGTGCCTGGTGCTTCGTCGACCTGATGGCACCGGACGACCTCTTGGAACCTCCGCCGATGGAGGTCGGCCCCCATCCCCACATCGGGCTGTCGACCGTGACGTGGCTGCTCAGCGGTGAGGCGCTCCACAGCGACTCGCTCGGCACCGAACAGGTGATCCGTGCCGGCCAGTTGAACCTGATGACCGCCGGACACGGGATCGCCCACGCCGAGCTGGGCTTGAAGGGGGGTCGCGGGGTGCAGATGTGGGTGGCGCAGCCCGAAGAGACGAGGCACGGAGAGTCGTCGTTCGAGCACCACGGCGAGCTGCCCGTGTGGGAGTTCCCTGACGGTGAGGCGTCGGTTCTCATCGGCTCGCTCGGTGGGGCCTCGTCACCGGCGTCGGCTGCCACTCCGTTGGTCGGAGCCGAGCTGCGGATGCGGCCCGGCTCGGTCGAGATCCCGGCTGAACCGGGGTTCGAGTACGCCCTCGTTCCGCTCGGCGGGCCGATGCGGATCGACGGGCACGTGGTGGAACCCGGTTGGATCGGGTTCGTGGAGCCAGGCACCGAGGCCCTGATCATCGACGCGGGCGACGGCGGCGGCCGGGCGATGCTCCTGGGAGGTCGGCCGCTGGGGGAGCCGATCGAGATGTGGTGGAACTTCGTGGCCCGCAGCAAGGAGGAGATCACAACGGCGTGGCGGGCGTGGCAGGACCACGACACCGATCGCTTCGACACGGTCCCCTCGACGCTGGAACGCATCGACGCGCCCCGGCCACCCTGGCTCCCCGCCACCGACTGACTCAGGAAAAGGCGGCCGTTTCCCCCCGGTCTGGAGCCCCGCAGCGCAAAGATCAGCCGATTTTCGGCCCTTTTCGCTTCCCCGGCCGCCACCGACCAATATCGTCGCCCGGAAGTCGCAACAACTGGGAGGGTCTTATGACGCGACGCAGGAGAATCATCGGGCTGATCGCGACGATGGCGACCGCCATGAGCATGGTTCCGCTCATGGCCCTACCCGCCGGAGCCATATCGGGTCCGGAGGTCGTGGCCACCGGGCTCAACAGCCCCTACAAACTGACACAGGGACCGGACGGTGCGATCTACGTCGCCGAAGCGGGGACGGGCGGCGCCACCTGCGCCGAGATCATGGGTCCTGAAGGCGAAGAGGTCGAGGCGTGCGCCGGGAACACCGGATCCGTGACGCGCATCGCCGACGGCGCCCAGACGCGGCCCGTGACGGGTCTGGCCTCCGTGCAGTTGGGTGAAGAGCCGATCGGGCCCACGGCGGTCGACTTCGGCCCGAGCGGGGACATGCACGTTCTCATCGGACTCGGCGGCAACAGCGCCTCCCGAGACGCTTTCGGTAACCAGCAGTTCGGCACGCTGCTGCGCATCACCGGCGGCAGTCCGCAGGTCGTGGCCGATCTGGTGGCGTTCGAGGAGAGCGAGGATCCCGACGCCGGCCTACCCGGCACGGAAGGTCCCGACTCCAACCCGTTCGGGCTGGCCTTCGACGGGGTCGACGCGCTGGTGGCGGACGCCGGCGGCAACAGCCTCGTCCGAGTGCAGCCCGACGGAACGATGACGCTCGTGGCGGTCTTCCCGCCCACCTTCGTCGACCCGCCTCCGTTCCTACCGATTCCTGGGCAGATGCCGATGCAGTCGGTCCCGACCGCGGTGGAAGTGGCCGACGGCAGCATCCTCGTGTCGAATCTCACCGGCTTCCCCTTCCCGGTTGGAGGGGCCGCCGTCTACGAGTTGGACGGAGGCGTGCCCACCGTGCTGCACGGCGGGTTCACCAACATCATCGACATCGCAGTGGCGGAGGACGGGACGATCTACGTCCTCGAGCTCGCAACGAACTCGTTGCTGGCCGGTCCGCTGGCGAGGCTGGTGGAGATCCGAACCGACGGCACGCAGAAGACGCTGCTGTACGGCGATCAGCTGCCCGTGCCCGGTGGGATCACGGTCGCAGACGACGGCATGCTCTACATCTCGGTCTGCACGCTGTGCGGTCCGGGCGAGGGCATGGTCTGGCGATTCGATCCGTCCCAGGCTGCGGATGCCGCCACGGCCGCGGCGTGTGCTCCGGCGGACGTTCCGGCGAGCGGGTTCGCCGACATCGCCAGCAGCGTCCATCACCGGGAGGCCATCGAGTGCGCCGCATGGTGGGGGATCGTGAACGGCTACTCGCCGACCACCTTCGGGCCGGGCGATCCGGTGACCCGTGAACAGGTGGCGTCGATGCTCGTTCGTTCCCTGTACGCGACAGGACTGGCCCTGGTTCAGGGGGCAGCAGACGCGTTCACCGACGACAACGACTCGGTGCACGAAGCCGACATCAACGTCCTCGCATCCATGGGCGTGATCCTCGGCCGCGGTGAGGGCATCTTCGATCCGAAGGCACCTGTCACGAGGGCCGAGATGGCCTCGCTGGTGGCGAGGACCTACGGAGTCATCGTGGATGCCGGACTGGCCGCCGCGCCGAACGCCTTCTCCGACGACGACGGATCCGTCCACGAAGCCGACATCGACTCGGTGGCGGCGGCAGGGTGGATCAGGGGTATCGGCGGAGGGCTCTACGACCCGAGCGGGAGCACCACGCGTGCCCAGT
>DATHWB010000256.1:0-4209 GCA_035460965.1 Acidimicrobiia bacterium | reverse complement strand
GAGCCATGGCCGACGTGGGTGACGGTGCTCGTCTTCGGCGGTGTGGGGTTGTACGGCGGTGCGTTTCAGGCCGGTGTCGGCCTCGTGCTGTTGGCGGCGCTGGTCCGGGCCGGATACGACTTGGTGACCGCCAACAGCGTGAAGGTGCTCGTGAACACCGTCGTCACCTTCGTGGCCCTGCCGGTGTTCATCGGCCGGGGTGACGTGGTCTGGCTCCCTGCCCTCATGCTGGCCGCAGGGTTCACCGTGGGTGGCTGGGTCGGCGCGCGACTGGCCATCCAGGGCGGAGAGCGCCTCGTCAGGATCTTCATGGTGGTGGCGTCACTGGCTCTGGCCGGCCGCCTCATCGGCCTCTACTGACGCGCGACGCTCACACAGCGGTGGGTCACGTTGGAGACGAACCACCCCCGGCTCCGGCGCGGCCTGTGGTCCTGGGTAGGCGATCGGCCGCGATCGTCTACGAGCCCTCACCGGAGGAGGAGCTCAGCGGTGCAACGTAGGGCGGTCGGGTTTCCTTCAAGCTCGTTCGACCGGTGATCCGGTGGGGCGTTTCAGGTAGGTGAAGGCGAACCACGTGCCGACGACCGTCCAGCCCGCCTCCTGCAGGGCCAACAACGCCGTGGGGGAGGCGAAGACGAGGCGCAGATGCTCCCACCCCTCTTGGGAAGGCTCGACGACGACCTTCCACGGTCCGAAGTCGACGAGGTGGAAACCCATCCGTCCTTCCCGGTCGAGGATGGACATCTCGTTGAAGGCATGCACGCCTCGGATCACCTTGGACATTTCGAAGGCTCCTTTCCTGCTCCGGTCGTGGCTCGGGGACGTCGTGGCAGCCCTCGCAGAGGTCTGCTGACGGACCCGCCGAAACCGGTGGTTCTCGATCAGTGGACACCATCGTCCATCGGAGTGCACCTGCGTAGGGACAGAGGTCCCGACCCGGCGACGCGGGCGACTTGCCACCTAGTGTCACCAACGAGCGAAGAGGGAGTCGGACATGAGTCGTGTGCTTCGAACTGTCCTGTTCCTCGTTGGTGCCGTCTTGCTCGCCGCCTGCGCGGCCGGCGTCAACCCGACGGCCGGCGTGGCCCCACCCGATGGGGACGTGGCCGGGTTCTGGATGGGACTCTGGCACGGGATCATCGCTCCGGTGACCTTCGTGGTGTCGCTCTTCACCGATGACGTGAGCCTGTACGAGGTCCACAACAGCGGTAACTGGTACGACTTCGGTTTCGTGCTCGGCGCAGGGATTCTGTTCGGCGGAGGCTCCCGCACGGTGTCGAGGTGAGACCGACGCCTCCGGCGCCCACGGCGTGACGCCCGCCGTCACGCCCACTACCAGCCGGTGGATCCTGCTCGGCGGAGTGATCTCCTACGTGGGGTTGCTCGCCGCCGGGTACTACTACAACCTGACCTTCGTCCAGCTCGGCCTCATCGACCTGGGGACCCGGTCGGTGGGGATGACCGGACGTGCCGTCTCCGGGGTCATGGCCTTCTTCGCCGTGACGGCCCTCGTGGTCGCGGTGGCTGCCGGCTGGTGGTTGGATCGACGCGGTTGGAGTTCCAACCTCAGGACCAAGCTGCGGATCCTCTTCTTCGTGATCACCGCCCAGACCGCGCTCACGATGGTGGTCGGGGCGGTCGCTACTCCCGGCCAGTACCGGGCTTGGGTCTTGGCGGGTGCCGTGGCGATCGGCGTCGGCATGCCCGTCACGTTCGGTCTGATGATCGACTTCGTGCCCGTACGTCACCGCGGGGCGGTTGCGGCGGCGGTTGCGGGCTTGGCGTTCTTCGTGGCGGCGCTGTATCCCGTGGACTGGCGGATCGAGGCGTTCGCGCCGGTGATGACGGCGCTGCTGATCCCGGCCGTCGTCGTGCTCGGCGTGTTGGCGTATCGGCCCTTCCGGTTCGTCGACCAGTGGGCATCACAACACCGAGAGTTCGGGATCGGCCGGTTCTGTCGGCCTGAGGCGGTGCGCACCTTCAGTGTCGCGTTCTGGGGTCCGCTGGTTCTCATGTTCTCGGTCTTCTTCATCGACAGCCTCGGTTTCCTGCGCATCATCGAGAGCCCCTCGTACATCTCGACGTCATGGCAGTCCCCGGAAGTCGGGATCCGGGTCTTCATCGCCCTCACACACATCGTGGGAGCGGCGATGGCCGGTGTGCTGTACACGGCCCTCCACCGTCGGTGGCTGTGGGGTGCGGTGCTGGCTCTCTTTGCGTTCACCCACCTCCTGTACACGTTCCACCTGGGGACAGCACCGCTCGGTGTCGACCCGCCGCTCACCCTCCCGCTGTTCTACGTCCTTGCCGTCAGCTTCTACACGACGCTCAACTTCGCGCTCTGGCCCGACCTGTCCACGCCGGCGAACATCGGGCTGCACGCCGGACTGGGCGTGGGGATCGCCGGCTGGCTGGCGTCGTTCCTCTCGACGTCTCTGGCCCTGTACTCGGAGAGCGCCGGGCTGTCGTTGCTGGATCACCTGCGGCACGTGAATGCACTCGCCCTGCTGCTCGCCGTGGCGTTCCCGCTCGTGCTGTACCTTCGCCGAATGCGCACCCTGGCCGGGGCATCCGAGGCCCGATGAACCTCACCGTGATCCCGTTGCTGGTTGTGGCACTGCTGATGATGTCGGCAGACACCGAAGTGGAGAGCGCCCGGTTCCTGATGACCGGCACCCACGTCGTCGAGTCTCATGAGAGCGCCCTGATCGTGGGCGAAGCCACGGTGACCGTGCCCGCCGCGGCCGAAGTCACCGGACCGATCTACGTCGTTGCCGGTGAACTGATCGTGGCCGGCACCGTGATGGGGGACGTGATCCAGCTCGCCGGCACCGTGGTCGTCGAGCCCGGTGCCGTGATCGGCGACGAACTCCGGCACGTGGCCGGGACCCTGACGGTGTCCGACGGGGCGAGCGTCGGCCGTCGAACCAGCCTCGCGCCAACCTCGGGTGGTGAGACCCGATCCGGCGGGGTCCTGGCGGGGATCGCCCTCACCTTGGTCCTCGCCGGAGCCGGCTATCGCTTCGGCCGACGGAGGTCCGCCGTACTCGACAACGTCGCCAACGCTGCGATCGGTCACCCCGTGGTGGCGTTCACGGTCGGATTCCTGCTCGCCCTTACGGCGATCGCCCTCTTCGTGTTCATGGCGATGACCCTGCTGCTCATTCCCGTAGCCATCGTCGGTCTCGTGGCCGGTGTGCTGACCTTGGGCTACGGGGTCGTGGCTGTGGGCCGCCTGGTCGGATCCCGCCTGCCCGTGGGACACGAGGGTGCGGCGACGGCGCTGGGCGTGGTCGTTGCAGTGACCGGTCTGCAACTCCTCGGGATGATCCCCGTGGTGGGCGATCTCCTCGTGGCGGGGGTGCTCCTCACCGGTCTCGGTGCCGTGGTGCTCACCTACTACGGGGTGACCGCGTTCCGACCGGAGGCGCTACCCGACTGACCTTCGCTCCCCCGACCCATGGCGGGCCGGCAGGACTTTCGGCCCTGGCACCGACGCATCAAAGTCGCAGTGTGGGCCTAGTCGATCGAAGGTGTGCAGTGACACGAACAATCTCATCCCCGCCGGAGGCGGAGGGAGGGAGTCCGTCGCAGACCAGGACGCTGTGGCTGGCGATGGGCCTGGTCGGCCTGGGTCTCGGCGCGGCCCTGGTGGCTCTGCTCGGGCCGCTGGCTGGTGGCGTGATCGAGTACCACGTGTCGGAAGGCGCGAGGAACCAGGTCGCAGGCGGAGACGTGGCGGGGTTGTTCCTCGTAGCGCCGGTGAGCCTCCTCGCAGCACTCTTCGTGTGGCGGCGCCATCCAGCCGGGCCCCCGCTCGCACTGCCGCCTGCCGCCTACGGGCTCTACATGTACAGCCAACTGGCGCTGGGCGGCGATGTCGCCCGATACCCGGGCAACAGCGAGCGCTTCTTCCCGTTGTACCTCGGCCTCTTCCTCCTCGCCGGTGCCATCGCCGTCACGGCTTGGCCGTCGATCGATGCCGGTCGGTTCCTCCCCAGGGGAGTCGAGCGCACACTCGGGGTCTTCTTCCTGGTCGTAGCCGGCTTTCTCCTCCTCGGACTTCACCTGCCGGGCCTGCTCGATGCATGGTCGGATCAGCCGACCTCCACGGAGTATGCGGCAGACCCCGTCGTGTTCTGGCTGGTCAAGTTCATGGACCTCGGCATCGTCGTCCCCCTGCTGGTGGTGTCGGGGGTGGGGCTGATT
>DATHWB010000255.1:0-17960 GCA_035460965.1 Acidimicrobiia bacterium | reverse complement strand
GCCTTCACGCGGGCTCCGAGCGCAGCTTCGACATGGTCGACTCCGCCCGCTGCAGCCACACGCCCGTGCGCGAACTGCGCCAGGCACTCCCGAGCCGCCCGTCGTGGAACGCATCGACGACGGTCGGATGGACGTAGGCGTCACGGCACACCTCTCGGGAGTTGCCCAGGCGTTCTGCGGTGGCGTCCAGAGCTTCGAGGACGATGCGATCCGGGTCCTCGCCGGTCCTGGTCGCCAGCTCGTGGGTGGCCGTCGTCGACGCACCCCAGGTTCGGAAGTCCTTGGCGGTGAAGCGCCCGCCCATCGCCGCGGCGAGATAGTCGTTGACGTCGCCCGATCCGATGGAGGAAACCGAGTCCTCGGCCGTGTAGCTGAACAGTGACTGCCCGGAGAGTTCCTCGCAGCGGGAGATCAGCGTGGCCATCCTCCTGTCCTCGAAGACCACCTGGTTCTCACCGCCGCCTTTCCCGACGAACTCGATGTGCACCTGCGCTCCTCTGACCTGCACGTGCTCGGTGGTCAGGGTGGTCAGCCCGTAGGCGTCCCCATTGGAGGCGCTTCGCCGATTGCCGATGCGGATCAGCGTGCGGTCGAGCACGGCCACCGCCAGCGCCACGACCTTCGGCCGCGGGAGCCCTGGCAACCGGAGGTCCCCGTCGATCCGGCGCCGCAGACGGCCGATCCGGCGTCCGAACTCCCACATCCGCTCGAACTTCACCTCGTCTCGGACCTCCTCCCACCGGGGGTGGTAGACGTATTGCTTCCGCCCCTGTCGGTCGTAGCCCGTCGCCAGGATGTGCGAGTCCGTGCGGGTGGCGATCCGAACCGACCTCCAGGCGGGCGGGATGGCACACGTCTCGATCCACTCCCGGACGGTCTCGGAGACGGGTGAACCGTCGGGCTCCCTGTACGTGAACCCTCGACCCCGCCCGATCCGCTGACGCCATTCCATGCCCTCGTCGGCATAGACGAGTCCCGCTTCCTCGGCGAGTGCGAGCAACTCCTCCTGGTTCATGCACGGCCGGTACCCGATCCGGGCGCTGCCCAGACCTCCTTACAGGCGGCGATGGGGCTACTACGCACTGCCGATACTGCATGGCGACAGGTTGGTGGGGAAACTGGACGCCACCGCAGATCGCAAGGCAGGGGTGCTGCGTGTCAACGCCGTCCATCACGACACGGAGTGGGCGGCCGACATGACTGCCGGAGTGGAGGCGGAGATCGTCGCGCTCGCCGACTGGCTGGGGCTCGAGCCGCCCCGTCGCTGACGGGCCGATCGCAGCGACCGATCAGTCAGCGGTTGCCGCGTCCTCCGGCTTCCGCTCGATCCCGATCACGATCTCGCGGTCCGCCGGATGCGCCGGCGGTGGTTCGTATCGCATGACCAGCGCGACGACGTCGTCGCGGCGGGAGTGCGCGACTCCCATAGTTCCGAGAAGCAGGTCACAGATCTCGGTCACCGACCTGTCGACGACCTGGGTCACCGTCTTCTCGAGACGGCTGAGGCCGACCCCGATGTCGCGATACATGTTCTCGACCAGACCGTCGGTGTAGCCGATCAGGAGTGAGCCTGGTTCGATCCGGAGCGAGGCCTCCGTCCGCTCGCTCTCGGACCCGCCGTACAGGGGGCGCGACGTCGCCTGGTCCAGCCACGTGGCGTCGCCCGAGGGCGTGACGACGAGAATCGGTGGATGACCGGCCGACGCGTACGTCAGCACACCGGAGGCCGGGTCGAGGATGGAACAACTGACGGTTGCGTAATCGACGGCCTGGCGACCCTGGGCGAACCGGTTGAGGTTGGAGAGGAGATCGGCGGGACCGGCGCAGAGAAGTGAGAAGGCGGCGGTAGCCGTCCGCAGCCGCCCCATCTGCGTGGTGGCCTCCAGCCCGTGCCCACCGACATCTCCCAGGACGATCACGACCCGACCATCCGGCAACGTCGTCACGTCGTACCAGTCTCCACCCACCATCACCTCCTCGCTCCCCGCCACGTAGCGCCCCGCCACGGTGAGGTTCGGGTGGTGAGTCGTCTCGTCGGGGAGCAGACCCTCCTGTAGGTACACCGCGATTTCGTGCTCGACCCGGTGGGCGGTCTCGGCCTCCAGCGCCCGGGCGCGTGCTTCGAGCGCCGCCACGGTGGCCGCCTCCCGTTCGTTCACTCCCGCCGCCAGGACCAGACCTGCCACGGTGAAGATGCCGAGGCGGAGCTGCACCACCATCAGTGCTTCGTCCTGGGACAGGCCAGGTACCTGCAGTCCGTCCCCGAACGCCAGGTCGAGCGCCTTGGTCAAGGCAATCACGATCGCCGAGGCGGCGACCCCGCGCGGCCCGAATACGACCCCGGCAACGATCACGCCGACCAGCACGAGGAAGACCAGAGGGAGATGTGTGAGAGCCACCACCCACACCGTGAGAACGAGAGTGCCGACCAGCAGCACCGTGCCAGCGACCGACCGTAGGGAACGGCGGTCCGGACTCGAGCCCCACACCAGGATGAACGAACCGACCAGGACCACTCCGAGTGCGTCGCCGAGCCACCACTGCCAGAACTGGGTCAGGAACTCGCCCTCCCCGGAGGCGTCGGCGACGGCGGAGCCGATCGTCGCCGCCACGAGGGGGCCGATCACGACGGAACCTGCGAGGAACCATCCAACGTCCTTCAGTCGGGAGAGGTCCACCGTCCCGCACCGACTCCGCACGATCCACGCGCCCAAGACCGGACCGACCACGTTCCCGCCCACGAACCCGGCGGTCGCAGCAGTGGAGTAGCCGAAGTCGAGGTCCATGAGGGCCTCGGTGGCGCCTGCGGCGAGCACGACCACCCACCACAGCCTCGTCCGAACCCGCAGCAGGAAGGCGGCCATCACGCCGGCCGGGACGAAGAAGACGCTCCAGAGTTCGGAGCGTTCGATCAGCAGCAGCGCCAAGCGCGAACCAGCCCCGTACGAGAGAGCCGTGAGGGCGAACAGGCCGATCGGACCGAACGGGAGCTTGTCCGGCCACGTCCAATCGCCGCGCGCCGGTTGGTCACCGTGCACCAAGACGGCCGGTCGTTCGGACAAAGCCAGCGGGACCTCCCTCGCCAGTCTCTCGTCGGATCCGCTCGCTGCGCCGAAGACCCAGCGTTCTTGCAGCGCCGTGCCGATCCGTGGTTGCGTGCGACGTTACCCGTCCAGGAATCCGCTGTGAGTCGGATCGATCACCGGTCGCGGGGCCACCGTGCGAGGTATGCCAGCTCCGGGTGGCGGGTAGTAGCAGGCGGAGCAGACCAAACCGATCCAGGAGGACATGATGGAATGCGCTCATGACAAGTGCACGTGTCTGGTCGACGACCCCGCCGGCTTCTGCAGCGACGAGTGCCGCGGCGCAGATCTGACCGTCGCCTTGTGCGCCTGCGGACATCCGCAGTGCGCAGCCAGCAATCCCGAGGTACCGCTTACCTGAGCGGGGTTCGATCGGAGCATCGGTAGGCCCCCCTCCGGGAGTCCTGCCCTAGTCCCCGCTGTCCGAATGATGACCGACATGGCTGAACCCGAACGCACTGCGTCGTCTCGATTCACGTTTCCGGCCGCCGTCGGAGCGGCATCGGCTGCACGCGAAGCACTGGCGTCGCTCGGGCGACTGGATCCGATCCGGTTGGCCGAAGCGCAACTGCTCGTGAGCGAACTCATCGCCAACGCCCTCCAGCACGCCGGTCTGGACGAGGCGGATCGCATCTGCATGACCGTGGAAACCGGGACGACCGGCGTCACCATCGCCATCGTGCATCGCGCTCCGCTCGATCCCGACCTCTCGGCTCGGGGAGTGGGACTGACCCTCGTCGAGCACATCGCCCGTCGGTGGGGTGCGTCACAGTGCGGCGACGGGACGTTCGAAGTCTGGTTCGAGGTGCGGGCCCCCGGCACCCACGAGACGATCTCGCATCTCTCCGACGAAGAGATGTTGCAGAGGGTGCGGGGCGATGCGGCATGTCGAGACGAGGCGATCAAACGGTTCCGTGACCTGGCGACCGGTCTGGCGGGGCGATTCCGCGGAAAGGGCGTCTCTGACGAAGACCTGGAGCAGGTGGCTCTCGTCGGGCTCCTCAGCGCCCTCAGCCGCTACGAGCCGGAGACGGGCCCATTCCGTCCCTATGCCATCGCCACCATCCAGGGAGCGCTGAAACGGCAACTGCGGGACCGAGCGTGGTCGGTGCGAGTACCCAGGGGGCTGCAGGAGCTGTCACTCGAAGTGGCACGGACCGCCGAATCGCTCGCTCAGAGGCTGGCCCGAACCGTCACGCCGGCCGACATCGCCGCCGAGTTGGGGCTGGACGAGGGCGAAGTGCTCGAAGGCATCGCCGCCGGAACCGCCTATCAGACGGAGTCGATCGACGCTCCGAACGAACGGACCGGGGCAAACCTGGCGGACTCCCTCCACGACGCCACCTGGGCGCAACAGCTCGACGACTGGCGGGAACTGGCCGAAGTGATCCGGTCGCTCCCGGTGGCGGAACAGCGGCTGTTGTATCTGCGGTTCTATCGGGATCTCACACAGACCGAGATCGCAGAAGAACTCGGTATCTCCCAGATGCATGTTTCCCGGCTGCTCTCCAAGACGCTGGCGCGCCTGAGGAATCTCGCCGAGTGAGATCCGCCCTCGGGGATGGCCTCAACCGACCATCTCGGGCCGGATCTCCGCCTTCCAGAAGTCGACGAAACCCTCCTGGTCCGGCCCGATCTGGTGGAAGTACAGGTGGTCCACTCCGGCATCGACCATCTCGCCGGCCAGCTCGAGGATCGGCTCGGGCTTCGGACCGCACGGCGTCGATCGAGCGACGTCGGCGGGGGAGATGGCCTCGACCGCCTGCTCGAAGTGAGCGATCGTGCGCAGATCCTGGTTCAACTGCCCGGGGAGCGACGAGAAGGCCCACAACTCGTGGGCGGTCTCGACCGCCCGGTCCCGGTCCTCGTCCCAGCACAGTGTCAGCTGGGAGTAGACCGGCCCGACACCGCCGGCGTCCCGGTACACCTCGATGGCTTCCTCCGCCGGGCCGGTGACCCACAGTCCGTCGCCGATCTCAGCCGCCAGCCGGGCCGCGTTCGGGCCAAACGCCGACACCACGATGGGTGTCGGCTCGTTCGGCCGGTCGAGGATGCGGGCATCCTCCACCGTGTAATGCGTACCGCGATGGGTCACCGACTCCTCCGCCCACATGCGCCGGATCAAGCCGACCGCCTCCTCCAGCATCTCGGCGCGAATCTCGTGCGGGGGCCAGCGGTGCCCGAGGATCAGTTCGTTGAGCGCCTCGCCGGTGCCCACACCCCACACCAGACGTCCGTCGAGGAGCAGAGCCGTCGTCGCCACCGCCTGGGCGAGGATGGCGGGGTGCACGCGCATGATGGGACACGTCACCCCCACTCCCACCTGTATCGAGTCCGTCGAGGCGGCGATGGCTCCCAGCACCGACCAGACGAAGGGACTGTGCCCCTGGGCGGTCACCCACGGGTGGAAGTGGTCGGAGACGGAGATGAAGTCGAACCCGTTCTGTTCGGCCAGGCGGGCGATCTCCACCATGCGCTCGGGCGGATGTTCCTCGCTCGACACCGTGAGTCCCAGGCTCGGGGTCTTCTGCGCCGCCATTGCTCCCTCCCTGTGTCGGCTGCGCAGCGCCGGTACCCAAGAAGATCCATCCACAAACCGGATCCGGGTTGGGAAGCGTTGGTCACGGGTACCGGAATCGATGAAAGAGCGGCAACGAGCCGTGTGCCGCGAGGAAGGGAGTCTCTGCGATGCCGAAGAGCGCATGGTCGAAGAAGCGAGAGCGCCAGTACGAGCACATCAAGGAAGGACTGTTGGAGCGGGGCGAGTCCGAGGAGGAGGCCCAGGAGATCGCGGCCAGAACCGTGAACAAGGCGCGGGCGCAAGCGGGGGAGGCCGAGGAGTCGTCGCGGCTCTCTCGGGAGGACATGTCACCCGCAGAACGAGGGGGTCGTCGGTCCCGGGCTGGAGGCCGCACCTACGCCCAGCTGTATCAAGAAGCCAAGCGGAAGAAGATCGAGGGTCGATCCAAGATGAACAAGTCCGAACTGGAGAAGGCGGTGGGCCGCGGTTGACGCGTCGAGCCGCCCGGCGTCAGGACGCCAGGCTACTCAGCCAGGACCGGCGCACCCGTACCCGCTCGGCCATCGTCAGGCCGCCCCACACCCCGTACGGCACGTCGTGGGTGATGGCATAGGCGAGACACTCGTCCACGACCATGCACGATGCACACACCGCCTTGGCCGCCCGCTCCTGGCGGGAGTCGAGCCGAACCGCCACGAAGCTCTCGTTGGGGATGTCACGGCAGGCGGACACGCTCCGCCATCCCCGCTCGAGGTCGACGAGAGGGTCGTACTGCCTGTTCGGACTCGTCCGCACCACCGCCTGGTCCGCCATTGATGACTCCTGTTGCCGATGCGGCTCCGTACCCCGCTCGAGCGCCCCGTAAACCTGTGGCGGGCAAGGCTTTTCGCGCGACCGTTGTGCCGGTCAACTCCCGGGGCACTCCTACACTGGCGACGCCCCGACTTCTCCGACCTGCGGTGGATGCCGACCCCATGACGAACCTGACCGTCGAACTGACGTCCGAAGCCTGCTGTGCGGTGGTGCGGCTGGACGGTGACGTCGACCTCGCCAGTGTCGACCAACTGCGGGCGGTCACGGTGGAGGCGTCCGAACTCGCCCCCGTCCGGCACCTCATCCTCGACTGCCGGGAACTCGATTTCCTCGACTCGAGCGGACTCAAGGCCCTGATCGAGGCGAATGACGCCTTCGACGGAGCCTTGGTCTTGGTGAGCCCAAAGCGTGCCGTCAGGCGCGTCCTCGAGATCACCGGCCTCGACGGGAGCTTCGCTTCAGCAGAGTCAATCGAGGAAGCCCGTCACGTCCTCCATCGGGAGTGAAGGGAACGGCGGCCGGAAAGGGGACGTCGATCGGGCCGAGGAGTCCCGCCACGAGCCCGTTGCCTGAACGAAGCTGGCCGGCGATCTCCTGCGCCTGCTCCGACACCCTCCGACCGAGGTTCGCTCGCCGGGCCGGCCCGGACTTGGGATCCAGCAAGTACTGGGCGGTTGCGCCCACGAAGGCACCTGCCAGGAATCGGATTCGGTTCAGCATGAGATCTCTCCGTTGTCGATGACCCAGTGCTACCCGGTCGAGAGGCGATCTAATCCAGTCTTCGACCGGCAGGTATGAGATCGGCGTTGCCGGGGTAGCTGACTCTCGATCCTGGATCCCGCCGACTTGTCGGCCGTCGGTTCCCTCCCCAGGCGAGAATCATGCAGACGCCCACACCTGAACCTCGGCAGAGACCCGACGTCGGCCCACCCTTCCGGATCGTGGCCGGCAAAGGCCCGATCGTGGCAACCGCCATCCACGCCGGTCATGACCTTCGGCCCGAGGTCGCCGTCAACATGGTGCTGGAGGAGTCCGATCGCCGGCGCGAGGAGGATCCCTACACGGATCGCCTCACCGTTCCGTTCGCCAACCGGGTGATCGTCGAGCGGTCCCGATTCGAGGTCGATCTCAACCGGCCGCCCGATGAAGCCGTCTATCTCACCGAGGAACAATCCTGGGGTCTCGAGGTTTGGCGATCCCGTCCCCACCCCGCCACCGTCGCAGGCTCCCTGGCGATCCACACCGAGTTCTACCGCCAGATGGACCAGCTGTTGGACGAGATCGCCTCGAAGGGACCCTTCGTGGTGCTCGACCTCCACTCGTACAACCACCGGCGGGACGGCCGATACGCGCCGCCGGCTCCGGTGCTCGAGAACCCCGACGTCAACATCGGTACGGGCACGCTCGATCACGAACGCTGGGACCCCTTGGTGAAACGGTTCAGCGACGACCTCACGGCGCGGCTTCCCGAGTCCATGGTGATCGCCGAGAACGTCCGCTTCCAGGGCGGCTACCTCTCCCGCAGGGTCAACGAACGGTACGAAGGCCGAGGCTGTGCGCTGGCGCTCGAGTTCAAGAAGACATTCATGGACGAATGGACCGACGAGTTGGACGAGCTCGCCCTGCGGCGGCTCCTGTCCGCCCTCGCCGGGACGGCCGACGGAATCGTGGGGGAACTGCGGGGGATGACATGAGCGACTCGATCACCGACGGGGACCGCCTGATCGATCGTGAGCTGACCCGAATCAGCGAGATGCATCGCTTCTTGGTGGCGCTCACTCCCACGAACACCTCCCAGGCCCGGGAGGTATACCTGGCGGAACCTTCTGTTCCGCCGCGGTTCGAGTATCGGGACCTGGGCGATCTTCCCGAGCAGGTCCGGGACGCCGCCGTGGCGGTCGACGTGACACACGCTTCGGACCCCGCCATCCGCCACCTGTTCGAACAGAAGCGAGACGAACTGAAGCTCCAGGCCGAAATGCTGATGGCCCGATGCACCGACGAGTTCCTTCCGATGAGCATCGAGCTGTTCGGATCGGTTCGGCCACGCCTGCTGGAGACCGCCCAACACATCCTCCGCTCCCTGCCCCCGGTTCGAGCCGCCAACCGCGGCTGCCTGGACGCGGCGGCGGTGGCCACCGCCATGCGGGCCGCGCTCGACCGGTACCTCACCGACGACGCGCCGCCGGTCGCGGTCGTCGTCAGGGACGACATCGCCGGCGTGATGGTCTCGAACGGTGACGTCCTGATCGGCGACAGCGTGTCGGTGGCACCCTCCCGCCTCGACGGACTGGTGGCTCACGAGATCGACACCCACGTTCTCACCTACCTCAACGGAGCCAGCCAGCCGTTGCAGCTCATGTCGGCCGGACTCGCCGGGTACGAGGAGACCCAAGAGGGGCTGGCGTTGATCGCGGAAGTCGTCGTGGAGGGCCTGACCCGCAGCCGGCTACGCCAGTTGGCTGCCCGCGTCGTTGCGGTCCACCGACGAATCCAGGATGCCTCGTTCAGCGAGGTGCACGAAGAACTGGTGGACATCGGATTCAGTCCGTCCGGCGCGTTCGGAATCGCGATGCGGGTGTTCCGGTCGGGAGGACTCACGAAGGACGCCGGATACCTTCGGGCATTGCAGGCCCTCGCTGAACATCTGGCCCACGGCGGCGACCTGGACGCTCTGTGGATGGGGAAGATCGCCCTGCATGACCTGTCGATCGTCGAAGAATTGAGGGAACGAGGGCTGCTCGTCCCTCCCGCGCGAACACCGCTCTTCCTGACCGATGGGGAGGCTCGTCGACGCGTCGCCGAGTTCGCCACATCGGTAGGGATACACGAACTGATCGGAGCAGAAACATGAAACTCGCCTTCGTCGTCAATCGAGTCGCGACGGAAGAACCGGGGTACACCACCACCCGTCTCGCCCTCACGGCCAGCCGGCAGGGCCACGACGTGTGGCTGATCGGAGTCGAGAACTTCAGTCACGAGCCGTCCGGGGCGGTCACCGCCCTGGCCAGATCGGCGCCGGCCAAGAAGTACCGATCGCTCGAGTCGTTCCTGGGCGCCGTCCAGGGCGACGACGCCACCGTCGAACGCATCGAGATCGACGACCTCGACGCGCTGGTCATGCGGAACGACCCGGCAGAGGACGCCGCCGAGCGTCCCTGGGCGGTGACCTCCGGGATCCTCTTCGGACAGCTGGCGGTCACGCGCGGCGTGCTGGTCGTGAACGACCCGTTCAGCCTGGCCAACGCCGTGAACAAGACCTACTTCCAGCACTTCCCGGAGCAGATCCGGCCCCGCACCATGATCTCGCGGGACCTGGACGCCATCGAGGCGTTCGTGAAGGAGCTCGACGGCGCGGCCGTGCTGAAACCCCTGCAGGGTTCCGGGGGAGCGGGCGTGTTCCTGGTGTCGCCCGACGAGGCGCCCAACTTCAATCAGATGATCGAGGCGCTCGGTCGCGACGGATACATCGTCGCCCAGGAGTACCTCGACGAAGCGAAGAACGGCGACGTCCGACTGTTCGTGATGAACGGACGGCCCCTGGAGCGTGACGGGAAGGTGGCGGCGTTTCGTCGCAAGAACACCTCCGAGGACATCCGGTCCAACATGCACGTCGGGGGCAAGGCACACCGTGTCAAGTACGACGACGAGCTCGAGCACCTCGTCGAACTCGTGCGCCCCAAGCTGATGATGGACGGGATGTTCCTGGTGGGTCTCGACGTGGTGGGCTCGAAGCTGATGGAGGTGAACGTCTTCAGCCCCGGCGGTCTCGGCAGCTGTGAGCGGCTGTACGAGGTCGACTTCACCGAACCCGTCATCGCCGCACTGGAGCGCAAGGTCGAGCTCCGCACGACGTCGCCCGACCTGGACAACACCCAGCTGGCGACCCTGTGAGCATCACCGGTGGGGTCCGCTGGATCGTCGTGGACGCCGCCTCAGGGTTGGAATAGCCTGACCGTCGTACGAGAGGAGGGAATCGGTGGGTGACTTGGTGATCTCCACCCAGGAGGGCAACGGTGACGTCGTTCTCTCGGTGGCGGGCGAGATCGACTTCGGGAACGTGGCCGAACTACGTACCACCCTCGCCCGGTTGATCAAGGCGACCACCGGCAACGTCACCGTCGACCTCGAGGAGGTGACGTTTCTGGACTCGACCGCCCTCGGGGTCCTGATCCAGGCGAAGCGGCGGCTCCTCGAGCGCAACGACGACCTCGTGGTCACCAACCCCCATCCGCGAGTCGCGCGCATCTTCGAAATCTCCGGCCTGCGCGAGTACCTCGGCGCCTGAACCCGGGGGCGCCCCACGGCTTTTTAGCGAATGAGCGCGTCATTACTGACGCGCTCAGGCACACAGAAACCAGGGGAGGCCTCAGCCCGAGGGTCGGTAGCGGGCGTCCTCGACCCCTTCGACCTTCCTCACCCTGTCCAGCAACTCCTCGAGCCGACCGGGATCGGACTCGGTGGTCGTGAGGATGATGTACCCATCCGAGGCCTCCACCTCGACCGGAGGGTGGCCCTGGGCCGTCCAGGCACCGATCACTTCGCTGCGCACCTTCTGGACGAGGGTCCCGTCGTCGAAGTCGCGAGAAGGCCGCATGGCGCCCCGGATCTCATGCGCCCAGCCCTCCACCACGTTGCGTTGGTGTCGCGCCTGGGCGGCGCTTCGCCCCTTGAGCGAGTCGAGCGCAGCGGTCGTCTGATCCATTGCCCGCGCCCTGCGCCCTCGTCCGTTGTCGGGATCGAAGAGGTAGGCGGCGATGGCACCGGCAACGCTCGCAACCACGATGGACACCTTGCGCATGTTCTAGCTCCTTGCTCGCTGCGGACATCCCGGCCCGGAGCGGCATGCACCTTCCCGATGCGTGTCGCTCCGAGCCCGGGCCGAGACTCCCGTCAGGTCCAGTACGGGGCGAGGCCGTAGTGCTCGTGCACCTGCGTCGCCCACTCCCGGTCACCGAAACTCGGCCAATGGTCGGGATCGAACCCCGGGCTGTTGTCCAGCACGTCCTCCGAGAGGTCGAGGATCAGGCGGTGGGAGTCGCCGTCGACCTCGAAGAGCACCCACGGCACCGCGAACAACTTCTCCCCGAGGCCCGCCAGTCCGCCACGGGACAGAACCGCATAGGCGATCCGTCCGTGGTCGAGGTCGATCATCAGGTCCTTGAGGTTCCCGAGCTTGGCTTCTTCACGGTTGACGACATCGTCACCCGTGAGCGTGGAAGTGGAGAGCACTCTTGGCTGGTTCATCGCAGGTCCTCCGCGGGTCGGACGGCTCGGTCGGTGATCGCGGCGTCGACGCGCCGGTTGTACGCGTCACCGACGAAGCCGCCCAGGGCGGCACCGATGAACAAGGCGGCTATGCCGACCACACCGCCGACGATCACGCCGGCGGTGACGTCATCCGCCGAGAACTGGGAGAACCAATCCGGCAAACCGACCCGCTGGAAGGCGTTGAACTCCGCCCCTACGAATGCACCCAGGGCAGCGAACACCGCCACCAGGAGCAGCAGCCAGATGGCGACCCCGATGCCGTTCATCACGCCGTCGAAACGAGCCATCCTCGCCGCGACCCATCCGCCGACGAAGCTCGCGGCGAGGACGACGAGGCCGGCGATCACGAGACCGAGTACCTCGATCTCCTGCAGGTTGCCGTCGATGTCGATGGCGTTCAGCTGGTAGCTCAGCTCTCCCGCACCTGCGCCGATCAATGCGCCGAGGAAAGCCAGGGTCCCGATCAGGGCCAGCAGCCCTCCGAGCGCCGCCGGGGTGTCGATCCCGCCGAATCGGTCTTTCACGGTCCGCAGATCCGTCTCGGTACCGCGGACGTAGCTGGTGGTCATCGCATGCCCCTCAAGTGACGAGCAGAACGATGAGGATGATGAGAATCAGGGTTCCGAGTCCGATGTACATGGCCAGGCTCCTTTTCCGGGGTCCGTGCTGAGGCGGATACCCGGTCCACGGCAGAGCCAAACGCGAATCTGACGGATACCGCTCGGCGCGTCATTTCGGGGGATCGACGTTTGGCGCGGGTTCCCTCGGGGTACCCGTGCTCGGTCACGCCTACCAAGGAGAGGACGATGACTGAGGTAATCGCATTGTTTGCGCAGCGTTCCGACGCCGAAGGGGCGATCGATGCGCTCGAGTCCATGGGGTTCAACGCGGACACCATGGGATATCTGGACGGCCGGCACCGTGCGGAAGACATGATTGACGGGGACGTCGCTCCGGACTTCGAGCGGGACCGCCACGGTGACGCCGGCGACGAGGCCGTGAAGGGTGCCGCCGGGGGAGCCGCGGGAGGGGCGGCGGTCGGAGCCGGCGCCGGGCTGCTCGCCGCCACCGGCGTCGCGCTCATTCCGGGTATCGGACCGTTCCTGGCCGCCGGCACCTTGATCGGCACCCTCGGTGCAGCAGCCGCGGGTGCTGCCGGAGGGGCCGTCGTGGGGGGCGCCGCCGGAGCCATCTTCGGGGCAGCCACCGACGACGACGAGTACGGCACGTACTATCGCGAAGGGGTCCAGGAGGGCGGGTCCCTGGTCACGGTGCAGGCCGATCGGGACAGTGTCGAGCGCATTCGGTCCACCCTGCGCGACCACGGTGCGAAGCGAGTCGACGTCTACGGTGACGACGGCTGGATCGCTTGACCATTCGCCGATCCGTTGGAGCGCCCCACCGGGGCGCTCCAACGCGTTCGGCCCCTCTCTGCAAGGTTCTGCAAGAGCCTCGCTCCCCGGTACGCTGACCCGGAACCCGACGATCGGCAGGGCGCCAGACGCCATGAAAGAGATGCCAAGTCTCGAATTGAGCCCGGATCCCGACAGCCCGGGGCTGGCGCGCAGATTCGTCACGCGGGTTCTCCGCGAGTGGAACGTGGGCATCTCCACCATCGAAGACGCCGCACTCCTGGCGACCGAACTCGTGACGAATGCCGTCATCCATGCCCGGACGCCGATACGCCTGGACATCGGACTCGAAGGGGACATGATCCGCGTGGCGGTCAGCGACTCGGATGCAGGACGTCCGGTACTCCGCCAGCAGAACCGGGAGGCGTCGACCGGTAGAGGTCTCTACGTCCTCGACCAGTTGGCCGCGGACTGGGAGGTCATCTACGGCGACGGATCCAAGACGGTCACGTTCTCACTGGCAGCCGGCGGGCTGGGGGCGAGCCGGTGACGACGACGCGTCTTCACCCCGTGGCGCTCCGCAACATCCCGGTGGACGCCTGGAACGACAGCCGCCGCTGGATGGAAGAACTCCTGCGGGAGTTCACCGTGATCGCCAGCTCGGACTCGGGGGCGGGCGTACCCCGGGCACTCCTGGCGTTCGTCGAGGAGACCACCGCCCGGTTCTCCCATCTGAACCAGGACACCAACCTCGAACTCGAGGCCGCCCAGGCAGCCGGACGATCGCACATCGACCTCACACTTCAGCTCCCGGAGGAGGCGCGAACCGCCGCCCTCGAACTCTGGAACCACATCCTCCGGGCGGCCGAGTTCTGCCGGGAGGGAGACCTCCTCATCACCGCACCGACCGAACGCATGTGGGCGTTCCTGCGCTGGTACCTGCACCAGGTGGCCGACCAGCTGGCGGGCGGTGGCCCGGCCCCTTGGGACCAGGACACCTAGGAGTGTCCTGACGATCACCCGACCGGCTGATCGTCGAAGGATCAGACCCTGTTCGGACTCTGGGGACGAGGCCTCGAGAGCACTCGTCCCCAGAGTCCTGCCGTCGGTGGGTGCCCCATATGCCCACAGTCGACGTTCCTCACAGCATGTCGTCGCGGGCCTGCTCGGCGCGGGAGGCACCGATTGCCGTCTTGACGCTCTTCTGCTCCTCGGGTGGAGGCAGCACCGCGGGGAGACCCAGGGACTCGATCCACAGCTCACGGGCCCAACCCATGGTGTGGTACAGGTGGTGGTCCTCTTCCTCCTCCACCTCGGCGTAGGCGTCGGACAGAACCCGGGCTCGGGTTCCGGAGGTCTTCTCGGCGATGTGCCCGATCAGCTCCCAGTTGGCGTGGTCCTTGGTCTCGGCCTCCACCACGCACTCCGCTGCGACGAGCTGCGCCTGGGTGGGGTCGCCCGCCGCCAGCGCCCGGTCCATGGCCGCGATGAGGGCTTTGCCCTTCATACGGACGATCTCACGCCCGGGAGTCTCATGCTCGGGGTCGAGGTCGAGTTCGGCGAATATCGATTCGACGATGCGGACATGCTCCTCGGTCTCCGACAGGTACTTCTTCCATTCCTCTGTGAGATCCTCGTTGACCGCGCACTCGATGGCCTTGCGGTAGATCTTCACGCCGCCGAGTTCGGTCTCGAGTGCCTGATAGAGCAATTCGTCGACCTGTGAGTCCTTCATCCGGTGTTCCCCTTCGTGAGTGGTGGGTGGGGGTACCCCGGGTCGCTCACCCGCAAACATCTTTCAAGCCGCGAGGGCGATCGCCGTCTCGTAGTCGATCCCACACTCGTCGACCAGGCACCTTGCAACCGCGTCAGGTGCCAGTCCGTGTGCGGCGAGGTATGCGACGGCCTTCTCCGCGAACTCGAGTTCCCAATCCTCCAGGTGATCTGGCTGGTACACGTGCACCTCCTTCGTCGACGAAGGTGTTCCCGCTCGAGACCACGTTCAAACCGAGAAGAGGGGCCCCCGGAATGCGGGGGCCCCTCTCTTCCATGTCTCAGGTCTGCGACTCAGTCGTTGAGGCGCCGGCGGATGTTCTCCTCCGTCTCGCCGGTGCGCTCCTTGATGCGTCCGACCATCTCTTCGAACTCACCTTCGGCGACATCGAGATCATCGTCGGTGAGATGTCCCCAGGCCTGCTTGGCCTTCCCCTTCAACTGGTCCCAGCGACCGGACCACTTGGTCTCGGTTCCGCTGTCATGCGTGTCTTCCCGCATCGTGAGCCCCCTTCTGTCGTAGCTCGAGTGATACGTACCCGACCGGAGAAGGCCCCAAACCCGACTCCTACCGATTCCGGAGTAGCCGTCAATCGGTTGACCTCCGAGCCGTCGGCTGCGAGGGTCAGAGAGTTCCGGTCGAGGGGTGACGTGACCCAGAAGCAACTTCACCACGCCCGGTCGTCCGACGGAACCGCCCTCGGGCACTGGACGGTCGGTGACGGCCCTCCGCTGGTCCTCGTGCACGGATCGCTGGGGGATCACAGTCGCTGGGATGCGCTCCTCCCACACTTGACGCCGCACGTCACCGTCCACGCGATGGACCGGCGGGGGCGGGGTGCGAGCGGCGACGCACCCGACTACGACCTCACACGCGAATACGAGGACGTCGCGGCTGTTGTCGACGCCGTGGCTGCGGAGGCCGGGGCTCCGGTCGACGTCTATGCCAGCTCCTACGGGGGGATCTGTGCGTTCGGTGCGGCGCAGCTGACACAGAACATCGGTCGTCTCGCCCTCTACGAGGGGTGGCCGGCGGTCGAACCGTCGGCGCTGGCGGGTCCGGCCGGCACCGTCGAGCGCATGGAGCAGCTACTGGGGGAAGGTCGACGCGAGGCGGCGCTGGTGACGGCGTACCGCGACCTCGTCGGACTCACCGAGGCGGAAATCGCCGAGGTCCGCAGTCAGCCGTCGTGGCCAGCACGGGTCGCAGCCGTGCACACGATCGTCCGCGAGGAGCGGGCCTTCCAGGAGTGCAGGTTCGATCCGTATCAGGCGGGAAATGTCGAGGTTCCCGTCCTTCTGCTCGTCGGCGAGGACAGCCCCGTGTGGGGACCGCAGGCAGAGACCGTGATGGCGGCACTCCCCGACGCCCGAATCACCGTCCTGGAGGGACAAGGGCACGTGGCGGACCTGGTGGCGCCATCGTTGGTGGCGGACGCGCTCCTCCCGTTCCTGCACTGAGTAGGAAACGCGACGACGGGGGCCCGGAGGCCCCCGTCGTGCCTTGTTGCCGGCTCCGTTCAGGGAGCGGTCGTCGTCACCGCGTCGCCCGGCGCGGTCGTGTCCGTCGGGATCGTCGTCTCGACCGGGACCGTGGTCTCGGTGGGAGCCGTCGTACCCGTGGTGTCGGCGCCGTCGTTGGTGAACAACCACACCGCACCCAGGATCACGAGGACGATGAGAATGCCGGCCAACAGCGGGCCGCCATAGCTCGGTCCTTGAGGAGTGACGATCACTTCTCGCTCGGTTGTACGTGTGTTCGGATCGTATGTCATACATCCCTCCTTTCAGGGATGCCGTCCGCGTACCCACGCCGGCTACGGCATAAACCTGCGGATCGCCAACTCGTGGGGGTGAACCAGGACGGACATCGCCGGCCCTCAACGGAAGCGATCCCGCTCCGTCGACACCCGTAGACCGTCGAGACTTGGCTGGCCGGTGTCCGATACTCAGGGGGCTGGAGGTGCCACCGGCGCGGTGGTGGCCACCGGGCTGCCAGGGTCTCCGGCATCGTCGCTTGGCACGAGCCAGATCACGAGCAGGAGCACCGCCACGATGGCGACGAGGGCGATCGACGCACCGACGTAACTGAGACGCCTGGGAGTCGACTGGACGTCCCGCTCGGGGCCGGTGGTGGATCCACTGGTCGGTTCGTACACGTCTACTCCTCAGGTCGCGGCGGGTTGGATCTACCCGAATGGCCAGGCGCTAAACCAGATGTCGCCGTCCTCCGAGTCGTCTTCCTCGGATGTGCCGAAGGACCCTGGTCGCGCAGGGCGCGAAAAGAGAGAGTGGCCCGGAGAGCCCCGCAAGGGGAGAGAGGAAGGAGGTGATCTCCGTGACGATCCTTCGTGAACGTCAGGGGACCGAGGAGATCACCCGGATGCCGGCACGGACGTTCGTCACCGAATGGGTGACGGGCCTCATGGGTGTGCTGGCAGCAGGCGTCGGCGCGTGGATGTACTACGTACCGACCGATTGGTTCCTCGGCGGAATGGCCGAAGGCTGGTTCTTCGGGCTGTTCATCGCCGCGGGCCTGCTGCTGACGGCAGCATTCGGGTTCTACGCCCAGAAGACGATGCAGGACGACGGTTCCTGGACCTTCCGGGTCACCATGGCAACGGTGCTGGCGCTGGCGGCGTTCGCCGGTGCAGTGATCTTTGCGCTGATCCTGATCTTCTGAGATCGAATTGGGGTCGGGGGCCTTCGGGTCCCCGACTTCCTTCGCGTTCGGGGGCCCGAGAAAGGGGTACGGAGATGGGTCGGCTGCGATGGCTAGGGATAGTCGCGGCAGCGCTGGTCGTCGTCACGGCAGCATGCGGATCGGTCGAGGACGCCGGTGACGAACCGACCTCCACGACCAGACGGGCGACCACGACCACGGTGGCGACGACTACTACGACGTTGGCTGCGGGGATCGACGACAAGGTGATCGCGGCGTGCGCGCCCTCGTGTGCGGGTGAGCTGGTGGTGGGTGCGGCTCCGTTCGCGGGGCCGAATCCGCATCCGGTGGTGTTGTTGGATCCGCTGGGTGGAGAGTCGGAGTGGATCGATCTGTTGCCGCGTGAGTGGTGGCCGGTCGAGGTCTCCGACGTGCAGTTGGTGGCGGTGTTGGGGTTCGAAGAAGAGGTCGTGATCGAGGTGTGC
>DATHWB010000254.1:0-2103 GCA_035460965.1 Acidimicrobiia bacterium | reverse complement strand
TTCGAAATCGCGGTGTCCATGGGCGCGTTGGTGTTCCGCAAGGCCGGTCCGGACCCCCTGGCCGGTGTCCCTCAGCGGCTCGCGCGGGGCGAGAACCTCCTCACGTTCCGCCCGCGAGTGTCTGCCGCCGAACAGCCGATGATGACGACGGTCCATGCCTTCCATCCCGGCCTGAAGACACCGGTGCTGGGACTGGCCCCGCCTCCGGTACCGGAGAACACGCCCGGCGACCCGACTCTCCTGCCCCACACCGTTGCCGCGATGTTCGGAAGCACCGAGGAGGTCGAGACCGACACGCCATTCGGTCTGCCACCGGCCGCCATCCTGCACGCGATGGCACGGCGCGAACACGCCGCCGGTGTCGCATTCGAGGCGCAGGGAACCTGCATCGGCAATCCGGCGCTCAAGCCAGGTGGCACGGCGTTGATTCAGAACGTCGGCCTGCGTTTCAGTGGGACCTACACGATCAGCACCGTACGGCACGTCTTCGACGAGGAAGGCTTCGTCACCCACTTCACCATCAGCGGCCGCCACGACCGCAGCCTGCTGGGGCTGACCCAACCGGGCGCCGCCACCCGAGCCAACGGGACGTCGCCCGGGGGTGCCCTGCTCGGGGCCGTGGTGGGGAAGGTCGACAACAACATGGACATGATGCAGATGGGCCGGGTGAAGGTCTCCTTCCCGTCCATGGGCAGCGACGCCGTGTCCGCCTGGGCCCCCGTGGTGTCCGTCGGGGCAGGCTCGGGGAAGGGCTGGCAGGTCATTCCCGAGGTGGGCGACGAGGTCCTCGTCGTGTTCGAGCACGGCGATGTACGGCGCCCTTACGTGCTCGGAGGTCTCTACAACGCCCAAGATCTGATGCCGCAACCCGTGGGTGCGGTCCTCGGCGACGGGAAGACGCAGATCCGTGCGTTCAAGACCAGGGCCGGCCACATGCTGACCTTCAACGACATGCCGGGACTCGAGAGCATCAGCCTCGAGACCCACCTGGGATCGAAGCTCGTCATCCAGGAGGGCCCTGTCCCGTCGATACAGCTCGCGGACAAGACCGGTCAGAACCAGATCACGATCGATGGCGCGACTGGCAGCATCTCGATCAAGGCCCTGTCGACCATGACGCTCGAAGCGCTGGGGAGCCTCGAGCTCAAGGCGCAGGGGGCCCTGACTCTCGAGGCGGGCGCAGCTATGAACGTGAAGGCGTCGGGCGTCATGAACATCCAGGGATCCATGGTGAAGATCAACTGAACGGAGGCGATCATGTCGCTGCCCGCTGCTCGTGTCGGCGACCTCACGGTCACTGGCGACCCGATCATGCCTCCGGGAGCCGTCAACGTGCTGATCGGCGGGCTGCCCGCCGCACGGGCCACCGACGTCGTCACCGGTCCCGCGTGCAGCGGCGTTGTCTCGAAGGGAAGCGCGACCGTTCACATCGCCGGTCTGCCGGCGGCACGTGTCGGTGACACCGTGACGGGAGTCAACCCCGCCACTGGAGCACCGCTCACCACCGCGGTCGCCCCACCCGGTGCCGTCCAGGTCCTGATCGGAGGCTGAGATGGCTGGCGCGGGATTCATCGGGCGCGGCCTCGCGTTCCCGTTGCGGACGTCGGCGTCCGGGGGAATCGCCATGGTCGAGGACCACCGCGAACTGGACGAGGCGATCCGGCTGATCATCGGCACGGCCCAGGGGGAGCGGCCGATGCGACCGGCGTTCGGTTGCCGGATCCACGACCACGTGTTCGCACCGATCAACGACCTCACGATCGGGACGATCGCGTTCGAGGTGGAGCAGGCGGTGGCTCGCTGGGAGCCACGGGTCGACGTGGGCAGTGTGGACGTCTACCCCGACGAGGAAGACCCCTCATTGCTCTACATCGAGTTGACCTACCGGGCGAAGCAGACGAATGACGAGCGCAATCTCGTGTTCCCCTTCTACGTGATCCCCCAGGGAGAGGGGTGAGGCCATGCCACTTCCTGCGCCTGAGCTCGACGACCGACGCTTCCAACAACTCGTCGACGATGCCAAGCGTCTGGTCCAGCAGCGCTGTCCCGAGTGGACCGACCACAACGTGTCGGATCCCGGCGTGACCCTCATCGAACTGTTCG